>NZ_FNSU01000002.1:0-300000 GCF_900105325.1 Pseudomonas marginalis | reverse complement strand
GCTCAGGTCCATGATGTTGTCGGACAGCAACTCGTAGTGCGCACGGGTCGGCAAATACCCATGCCCTTTGGCATGGGTGGGCGCCTGCTCGAAAAAGGAAAAATCAGGAATCAAGGCATCGCTGGCCAGGTGACGATCGCCCGGCCAGACCCAGATCGCCCCGTGGCGCTCAACGGCCGCGAAACCGCGAACACAGGCGGCCTTGGGGATGTTTCCTTCGCCATGGGGATTGTGCGTGCATTGGCCACTGCCATCGAAACGCAGGCCGTGGTACGGGCACTGGACGCTGTCGCCGACAACCTTGCCCATGTGCAGCGGGGCAAAACGGTGCGGGCAACGATCGGCGAGCGCCTGGATCACACCGTGGCTATCGCGAAAGAACACGATGGGTTGCTCGACGATGGTTCTGCCCAGCATGCCACCTTGCGCCAGCTCGTCTGCCCATCCAGCGATGTACCAGGTGTTGAGCAAATAACTCATGATGTTCTCCTCGTTGTTCTTATTTTTATGAAACGTCGAATGGGCAGGTCAGTGCTCAGGGTCTGCGACAACCGCAGTAGTAAAAGCAGCCCCGCTGCCTCGCAACCGAAGACAGGCCAGGGCTACCACCAGCTGAACGCCCGCGACGATGCCCAGTGCGGCTGGCAAGGCGCCGATTACCCCGCCGGTGATCGCCAGCACCACCAGCGGGCTGGCGAACTCACCGGCGAAGAACATCGCCGTGAAGCCGCCGGCCGCGCGGCCGCGCTGCTGGAAGTCGACCTGGCTCATGATCCAGGTGAGCAGGGTTGGCATCATCAGGCCGATGCCCAGGCCGTTGATCAGGACCGCGACCACCACCAGCCCATGACTGTCGGCTACCGCCAGCAGCCCGCCACCGATACCGGCCGCGACGAAGGCCAGGAGCATCTGCCGGTGCGCAGGGACACCACGAAACAGACGGAAACTCAGGGCGCCGACCAGTACGCCGAACTGACTGGCGCCCATGGTCAGGCCGATCTGCTGCGAGCCTTCGACATGCAGCAGGTTAAGCAGGTAACCGACTTGTACCGGCACGATGAACAGGCTCAAGCCCGCCAGGAATGCCAGGGCATACAACGGTGCCAGCGGGCGCCAGGGGAATGCCCTGCTCACTGTTGTCGCGGTGACGACCTGTGCCCGCGGCTCCCACAGCAACCAGACCATCAGTGGCAGAAACACCAGCCCCAGCCCATACAGCGCAAATGGGGTACGCCAGCCGTGTTCGCCGAGCACCCCACCGATGGCAATGAAGATCGCCGCCGACAATGAGGTCGCGACCATTTGCAGGGCGAACATGCGTTCACGTCGCGCGCCGCTGTAGTAGTCGCCCATCATCGTGGTGCAGCAGGTCATGATCGCCGCTTCGGCCACACCGATGCCGGCGCGGCTGATCACGATGACCTGCAGCGACTCCAGCCATAGCGGCAGCACGCCGCAGACGGTGTAGAGCACCATCGCACCGATCAACAACGGTTTGCGCCCCAGCCGGTCAGCGATGATTCCGGCCACGGGAGCCAACAACGCAATCATCAACGCCGGCAGCGTCAGGGCGATGGGCACCAGCACGGCCACACCCGGTGTGTCGGCGAAGTGTTCCTGCATACGCGGCAGGACGGGGGCCAGCAGCACCGCACCGAGCACTGGCAGGCAACTGCCGAGCAACAGCAACAAGGATTGCGGTAGCCGCGCCTGGCGTTCAACGTTCATCGCGCACCTCCGCAGGTTGCGCCGCGCAAAATGCCATACCGAAGGCGCTCAGGCCGGCGATGACGTCAAGCCATAGAGACTGCTGGAACAGAGATGCACGAGACATGGGAAAGTCCTTTCTTGTTGTTATGACGCGACAGGGTCAGCAGCCGCTGTCGTCGTTTGATCGTGTCCCGACGTCAGGCGCAGTGAGTGGTGCTTCACACAGGCCCCCTCCTCGGCTACGGCCGGCATTAGCGGCAAGCTCAATGGGTGGCTGGGTCTGGCCTCGGCCGACCCCGCGCTCACCCGCTTGCTCGGCAACAGGAAGTGAGCCAGGGCTGGCAATAGAACCAGCGCACCGACCATGTTCCAGACGAACATGAAGGCCAGCAGCACGCCCATATCAGCCTGGAACTTGATTGGCGAAAACATCCAGGTGGCCACGCCGATCGCCAAGGTCACGCCAGTCAGCATCACCACCTTGCCGGTGGACAGCAGTGCCCGGTAATACGACTCAGACAAGCTTGTGCCCTGGCGCATATGACCGAGCAGGATGCTCATCACGTACAGCGCGTAGTCGACGCCGATGCCCACGCCGAGGGCAATCACCGGCAGGGTCGCGACCTTGACGCCGATGTTCAGCCAGACCATCAGCGCCTCACAGAGGATCGATGTGAGCATCAGCGGAATCACCGCGCAAATCGTGGCGCGCCAGGAACGGAAGGTGATCAGGCACAGCAGGATCACCGCGCCGTAGACCCAGAACAGCATTTCGCGGTTGGCCTGCCTGACGACGATGTTGGTCGCGGCCTCGATCCCGGCATTGCCAGCGGCCAGGAGGAACTGGACGTCATCGGTATTGTTCGCCGCGGCGAATTGCTCGACGTGATCCACCAGGCGGCTCAAGGTTTGCGCCTTGTGGTCGGAGAGGTAGACGTACAGTGTCAGCAGGCTGCAGTCTTCGTTGTACAAACCGCGCGGTGCCCCGGCGGTGACCATGTTGAGCATCGCCTGGTTGTTCTGCAGCTCATACCATTTCGGGCTGCCTTCGCTCAGGCCCACCAGCATGCGGCGGTTGAGCAACGCCAGGGAATTGGTCGAATCGACACCCGGCAAGGTGCGCAACTGCCAGTCGAGGGCATCGACCTTGTTCAGGATGTCATAGCGCGAACAGGCGCTGGCGGGTGTCTTGATCATGACCGCGAACAGATCGCTGCTGGCGCCGTAATGCCGGGTCAGGAATGCATCATCCTGGTTATAGCGCGAGTCGGCCCGCAGCTCAGGCGCGCCCGCATCCAGGTCACCGACTTTCAATTGCAGGCTGACGATGAAGCCGAGCGTCGCCAGCGCCAGGCTCAGGGCGATGCACAGCGCCGCCCACCGGCGCTGGGTGAACAGGTCGAGGAAGCGCCAGAATCCGTGGCGATTGTGGCCGGCCAGTTCGGCGTGCTCGCTTTTCAGGCTCAGTTGCGCCGCACGGCGGCTGACCCCCACATAAGAAAGCAATATCGGCAGCAGGATCAAATTGGTGAAAATCAGCACCGCCACGCCGATACTGGCAATCATCGCCAGGTCCTGGATCACCTGGATCTTGATGATCATCAGCACCGCGAAACCGACCGCATCACACAGCAGCGCGGTGAGGCCGGCGAGAAACAGGCGGCGGAAGGTGAAGCGTGCGGAGACCACCCGGTGCATGCCGCGCCCGATATCCTGCATGATGCCGTTCATCTTCTGTGCGCCGTGGCTCATGCCAATGGCAAACACCAGGAACGGCACCAGCACCGAATAGGGGTCCAGTTGATAATTGAGCAGCGGCAGCAAGCCGAGCTGCCAAACCACCGCCACCAATGAGCAGAACACCACCAACAGAGTGCTGCGAATGCAGCGGGTGTACCAATAAAGCACCACCGTGGTGATCAGGATCGCCACGGCGAAGAACATCAGGATTTGCCGTAGGCCGGCAATCAGGTCACCGACTTTCTTGGCGAAACCGGTGATGCGGATGTCGATGCTGTCGCTCTGGTATTGGCTGCGCAATGATTCCAACTGTTGCGACAGTTGGCTGTAGTCCAAGGGTTTGCCGTCCGGGGTGCGCTGCAGCAGCGGTATCTGGATGATGCTCGAAGCCTGGTCGAACGCCACCAACTGGCCGATTTCGTTGGACAGCTGCACGTTGCGCCGCAATGCCGCAAGGCTCGCTGCGCCGCCATCGTAGTTATCCGGAATGACCGGCCCACCCTCCAGGCCCGCCTCGGTCACCGCCACCCAGCGCGTGGCCGGCGTCCAGAGCGATTTCATGTACGCACGGTCGACACCGGGCAGCAGGTAGATCTTGTCGCTCAACGCCTGCAGGGTCTTGAGGTAGGCGCTGTCATAGATGTCGCCCCGCTTGTTGACCACTGCAATGCGCACCGCATTCCCCAGCCCGCTCAACTCCTGCTGGTGCTCAAGGTAGTTGGCGATATAGGGCTGATGGGTGGGAATCATTTTTTCGAAGCTGGCATTGAGCTCGACACGACTGGACTGCCACCCCAGCACCAGCGTGGTCGCCAGGCACAGCAGCAACACCCACAGACGATGGTTGAACAATGCTCGTTCGAGCAGCGAGCCGGAGCGTGGATCAAAGTCATCGAACGTACTTGCACGAGACGGGGAAAATTTATCAGGGGACGTCATAACCTCACTCCGGAGCGGCAGTGGCTGGCTGCGCAAGACGCTGCAGCCCGGTGAAACCGGCAACGATCAAGCTGCCATCGGCGGCCTCGATCACACTTGAAACAGGTTTGCCCAAGGGCGTTCCCAACGGCAGCAGCGCCGCCCCGGTCTGCTCGCTGTTGCGAAACAGCATGCCGCCCTGGTTGACCAGCAGTAGTTGGCCGTCGGCCAGGCGTGTGGCGTCGTTGAAGGAGATCGGTACGGGCACCGAAAGACGCTGGAAACTTGCGCCGGCGTCGTGGGAGACAAAGGCATTGCCCTTCAGACCGGCGACCATCAGCGCGCCATCCGCGCGGTTCTGCAGGGTGAAGAAACTACCTTCGTAGGGGCTGTCCAGTTGACTGAACGACAGCGCATCGTCGTCCGAGCGTGCCAGGTAGCCCTGCTCGCCAGCCAGGAACCAACGTGTGCCGTGGCGACTGATGGCGTACAGGTGCAAGCCGTTGGGGTTGGCAATTTGCCCCATCAGCGATTGCCAGGTGGCGCCACCATCGGTGGTCAGCAGCGCCAAACCGTAGGCACCGACGATCAGCCCGCGATGTGCGTCGACGAACTCCAGTGCCAGAAAGGGTTTGTCTGGACCATCGGCGACAAGACGCTCGGCATTTTGTACCCGTATCAGGGCGGCATCCGGGTCGACAGCGGTGGCTTGTTCCGCCTTGGCGGCGTCCAGTTCCAGCTGTGCCACGCGTACGCCGTCGAGCTGCAGCGTCCAGTGCTCGCCGCCGTCCAGCGTCGCCAGCACCACGCCCGCATGACCGACTGCCCAGCCCTTTTGCGCATCCACGAACCGCACCGCCGTCAGGCTGACCGAAACCGGTACCGAAGCCTGGTGCCAGCTTTGCCCATTGTCGTCGGAGAACAGCACCAGGCCGCGCTCACCCACGGCCACCAGGCGTGTGCCGGCACGCGCCAGGTCGATCAATACGCCGTTCTGCGCAGCCGGTACCCGCATGGCCGGGGTATTGAGCGGCACGCCCACCGCTGCCGACCCGGCCAGACACTCGCTCGTGGCGAGGGGCAAATACAAGGCCAACAGCAACGCACTCGCCTGACTGATTCTGTTCATAACCTACCTCGGACAAACACTCGTATCCCAAGGGCAGACCGGCAGGCCTGCCCTTCACTCTCGGCTCAGGTCTAACGCACGCCACGCCCCGCCATCGCCGCGGGCGAGAACTCCGAGGACTTGTAGCGATCGACCGCGCGATACTGATCCGGCAACCCGGCATAGAGATTCTGGATAAACCACGCACCGGAGGTCAGGTCATAAAAACCTGAAGAGAGTTGCACCAGCCCAGGCAGGTCGGGCAATACGGAAGGCAGCGACCAGAGGGTCTTGGCCAGTTGGCCGCTGGCATCCCAACGGTCGCCGAGCAGGGCTTGCCAAGTGTCTTCATCGAGGTAGTAACGCCCCTTGGGCAACTGGTGGCGCTTGCCGGCGGCCACCGTCGATTCGAGCACCCAGACGCGGTGCAATTCCCAGCGCACGTAGTCCGGGTTCAGATGGTGCTTGCCCAGCAGGTCCTGCGGCTGGGCAGCGTTTTGCACCTTGTTGGTGTTGTAGGGGACATACATCTCCTGCTTGCCCACCAGTTTCCAGTCGAACCGGTCCGTGCGACCACCCCACACACTCAACTCATCGAAGGACATGACCCCGGCAGTGGACGGCGTCGGCGTATCGCAGCAAGCGTTGGGCAGCGTGCGTACCCGGCGTTGACCGCTCAGGTAGACATGGGCCTGGGATTTGTCACCGTTGATGTTTTCACGCCCCAGGATCTGCTCACCGGCACGAATCGCCGGGCCGAGATTGACAAAGTGCACCTGCCAGTAGTCGCCCGAATAGTTCTCAGGGCCGCCCTCCTGAAAGTAGTAGGGCATTTCCTGGGTCAACAGGCCGTCGCTGGTCATCACCTGGTTGCCGTCAGCGGTCATCAGATAGTGGCGAAAGTGCCCCGCCACCGAAGTGCCGCGCCAGTTCAGCACATGGTTCCAGATGGCTTCGGTACCATTCTGTGGAATCGGGAACGGGATCCCGCCATAGGCACCGTCGGGGATCAGTCCGGCGCTGCTGTCGACCAGTTTGGCGCGGGTCGCATTCTTGAACGTGTTGTCATAGACCCACTGCGGCGCGGCCGCCGTGCGCCGGGTCGGATAGACATCGATGCGATAGGTGTCCGGGAAACGCTTGAACAGCTCCTTGGTGCCGTCGCTGAGTTTGTCGGCGTACTTGGCCAGGTTCTGGGCGGTGATGCTGTACAAGGGTTTGTCCGCAGCAAATGGATCGCTGCGTTTGCCGCCCGGGACGTAGCCTGGATCAACCTTGGTGTAGCCACCGTCCCAGGCCGGAATACTGCCGTCGGCATTGCCGGCTTTCTCGGCACCGAAGGGCGTCAGGGTCTTGCCCAGCGCGGCCGCTTGTTCGGCGCTGGCGGCCAAGGCCATCGGCGCGGCAGCGGCCAGCAGGGTTAAGCACAAGGCCTTTAGAGTGAACTGAATGGTCATGCGCAAATCCTCTTAGAACGTGGTCTTGACGGAGAAAGCCAGGTAATCCCGATCCTTCAGCGACTGCTTGTAATTGAACTGGTTGGCGGCGTTGAGGCTGGTGTCCTCGGGACCGTAAAAGTGGGTGTAGGTCAGCCCCACCGTCACTTGGTCCAAATAGGTGGCGGAGACGCCGATGTTCATGTCCCCGCCTCTGTCGGGGCCGAACCCGCTGATCACAGCCGACTTGCCCATGGGGAAATAGCTGATGCCCAGCGGCACGCTGATATCCACGCCCGGAAAGAACTGGCGATAGGTGGGCGTGTAAACCAACTTCAAGCCCAGGCCATCATCAGTGGCGTTAGGGTCTAGGGCGGCGCGGTTCCTGGTTACGGCGAGCAGGCGGTTCCAGGCGATTTCCCCTACCAGGCTGGCTTCATTGGCGACGAAGGAAGGGCCCAGCGATGCCAGGACGTTGAGGTTGACGTGGGCCGTACGGCCGACGGCATAGAGGGCGTCGTCGTTGTTGTCCGCCTCGGCGCCCGGCAGGACGGTCTGGGCGTTGGACACCAGCGGCATGTTCCAGCGCATCGATGCCTCGCCGGCAAAGCTGTACTCGTTCACGGAGGTCGCGAAACTGGCGCCCAGGACCCGGATATCTTCCGGGTAGACCCAGGAATATTCGCCGACTTGCCCGGTACTGAAGTTCGGCCCGGTGGCATTCGGCTTCAAGTACAGCGTTGGGGTTTTCTCGTGATATTGGAGTGCGTACAGGCCGTAATCCGTCGTCCCGGTGTTGTACTTGAGCTGCAGGCCGCCCTGGCCGGAACTCCTGGCTTTCTTGTCCTTGCCATGGAAAAACGCAGCCGGGCTGTTGGCATTACCGCCGAGGAAATCCGGGAACGGCCCGCCGGTGATCAGCCGTTCATTGCCGTCGCCGATGGTATCGCTGGTGGAGAAATAGCTACCGGCGCCCGGCAAGCGGGTGGCTTCCCACTCCAACTGGTAGAAGGCGCCCAATGACACATCGTCGGTTAGTTGGTAGGCGGTCGAGAGCTGGTTGACCGGTCGGGTGATTTCCTTGAATTGGGTGTTGGGCACCGATTGCGCCTTGACCACGTCCACCGGCGCCATGGCTCCGGCAATGCCGTTGCCGCCGAAGAACAGGCTCTCGCCCCAGATCAGCCCGTGGCGCCCGGCGCGAACCGACAAGGTACGGTCGGCCAGCTCACCGTTCCAGTAGACGAACGCATCCAACAGTTCACCGTCACCGCCGTGCAGTTGACGGGTATCACTGGTGAACTCGTTGAAACCCACCGAACGCTGGTTGGCACTGGCCGCGTCGTTGTTGTCGTTGCGGTCCTGGTAGACAGTGTCGTACCAGGCCGCACCGCTCAGACGGGCGCCGAAGTTGTGAAAGCCGATGTCCAGCTCGGAAAGAATATCCAGGCGATTGGAGATCAACCCCTTCCCGAAGTTGTGATCACCGTCGTTCTGGTTCAACGCCGTCTGCCCTTCGCTGAGCTTGCTGCTGGGCTCCTTCAGGCGCCAGGCCGCGCTGTACTTCAGCGTGTTGTCCCAGCGCAAGCTGAGATCGGGACTACCGGTGTCGATCTGAAAGGCCTGGGCAGCCGAAGCGCCAAGCCCCAGGCTGGCCGCAAGGGTCAGGGTGAAGGGGACGCGCCGCGACGCAGCGAACTTGCGAGTAGCCATCGAAGTAACCCTCTTTATTGTTGTTGTATGTCAGCTCTTCTGGTGGAACGGCGCCCGCAGTCGAACCGGGCCAAGCCTGCACAGGCATGAAGCATCCATGGGAGAGCAAATTCAGTTTTGCCGGCGCCTCAGATAGGCGCTGCCGTGACGTCGAGCATCCGCCTGACCAGGCCGATCCGGTCGAAGCTGCTGTCGTGGGCCATTTCCTTGTCACCGGCCAGCACCGAGCTGTCGCTGATGAATTTGCAGCGCTCATAACGGCGCGCCATAAAGCGTTGGAGCTGCTGTTCGAGGCTGCCGCCGGCGATCAACTCTTCGCCAAGCACGACAGCATCTTCAATGGCCATGCCGGCCCCTTGGCCCAAGTGCGGCGTCGTGGCATGCACTGCGTCGCCAATCAACACGACACGGCCGCGGTACCAGGGCTCGCTGACGAACAGCACCTCCAGCGGCTTGTAGACCACCTGGTCGCTGTCGGTTATTTGCTCGCGCAGTTCGCCGATCAGCCCGGTGAAACCACTCAGGCGCTGGCGCATCTGGGTCGCCAGCGTGGCAGCCTCCATCCTGGGGTTGGCGGGCTCATGGGAAGTCACGAACAGGTACATCTGGTCGCGGCCCAGCGGCACCAGTCCGGCGTTACCGGCAGGTCCCTGGAAGGTGGCCAGATGATCAATTCCAGCGGCACGAGGAAAGTTGTAGCGCCACACCGATTGACCGGTGAAGCGCGGCAGGTACTGCTCGCCAAACAGCAGACCGCGCAGGTGGGAGTACAGGCCATCGGCGCCGACGACCAGGTCGTAGCGACCGCGACTGGCATCGGTGAACAGCACATCGACGCCCTCGCCCATCTGCTCCAGCGACTCGACACTCAGGCCCAGACGAACCGAGACGCCAAGGGCAGCAACGGTTTCGCTGAGGACTTGATGCAGGGCCAGGCGCGAGATGCCGATGTTGGCTGGATACTCGGGCCCCGCCAGGCGCTTGCCGGGAATTCGCGCCAGTTGTTCACCGGCGGTGGTGTTGATGGTCACATCCTCGAACGCGTAGGCGGCATCCAAGTAGCCGTCCAACACACCCAGCTTGGCCATCTCACGGACGACGTTACTCTGCTGGATGATGCCAACGCCATAGACTGTCCACTGCGTCTTGAGCTCGACAAGATCGACTTCGATGTCCTGGCGACGCAAAGCGATTGCCGCACATAGACCACCGATACCACCACCGACGATAAGCACCTTTTTCACTGCGTTCATGCTCGTCTCACTCTTATTCTTGTTATTCACGCTAGCGTTCTGCCGGAGCGATCCCAGGCTTGACCACCGGCTGTGTTTGCACGCATTCGCTACCGCGTTGTGTTCACTTTCTCGGCAAAGCAGGCGTTTGACTAATCGCATGTAGGGATACGATGTATCAGCTACCGCGATACGTTAATCAGGATGCATACGCCTCCAACTGATCCGCTTCGAGCACCAGCCAATCGGCCTCTGCATGCCATTGCAGTGCGCTCAGGCTGTCCCCCAGGCACGGCCCGTAGACGCACAGACCACTGTCCGGAAGGAACCGGGCACCATGGGCGTAACAGACGATCTGGCGGCCATCGACGCTGAGAAAACGATCCTTGCGGTACTCCAGGCGCACCTCCAGGTGCGGACAGCTGTTGCGATAGACCCGCACTTCGCCGTCATGGCGCAGGGCGAACACACTGTCCTTCCCCGTGCCCAGGGGATCGAACCCGCGGGCCTGCCCTTCCACCAGTTCATCCAGGCAACAGAGCACCAGGGCCTCGTGACTCATGGACAACCTCCACACTCAGGCCTGCTTGGGCGGAGGGCCGCTCGGGAACCATTTTTCCCGGGAGGTGAACAGGAACAATTGCGAATTATCCGCCGACAGTGGCGCCTGGCGCGCTTGCCAGGCGTCATCGTGCTTGTCCATATCGGCGTCGTATTCGATGTGACAGCCCAACGGACTGTTGAAGTACCAGAACCAGTTGGAACCGAAGAGATGGCGGCCCGGCCCCCAGAAGCTGGTCCAGCCTTGCTGCTCGAAGCGACGTCCGGCCAGCAGGACTTCCGTGCCGCTGCCCATGTGAAAGGTGAAATGCTCGCAACCCTTCATGTGTGGCGGTGTCTGGATCATGAACAGGCAGTGATGGTCATCGGAACCGGCCGGCCGCATGAACGGACCCGCGCCGACAAAGGTGTCGGTGGTCACGAAGCCCAGGCGCTGGTAAAAAACCTCGGCCTTGGCTGCATCCGGCACGAAATACACCACGTGGGACAGGGTACGCGGCAAAGCCTGCATATCGGGGCTGATGCCCGGCTGGTTGACCGGCCGCTGGGGGACATGGCCCGGTGCGTTAGTCAGGTCGGCGGGCGCGCTGTACGCACGCCGCACGCTGATCTGGAAACCAATGGCAAAGCCCATATCGTCCACGCTGTGCACGGAGCCATCGGCACCGCGGGTCACCGGGCGGTCGCGCCCCAACTCATCGGCGATGGCCTCGAGGTCAGCCACGCCGGCCACGCCATAAACGGTTTCCCGAATCGAGGGAGCAGGCCCGATGGCCACCGGCAAACGAGCATCGTCTGCATGACGGATAATCACCGCCGTGCCGTCGAGGGCTTCAAAACGACCGCCCTCGCTGTCGACATCGACAGGGCGCAGGCCGTAGTCACGCAGGCAATGGGTACAGGCTTGAATATCGTCGACGCCAAAAATCAAGGCATCAAGGCCAATGATGTTCATTGAGTTACCACTCCATTGTAATTATTCAGCGCAGGCCAGCACCCCGCTTACGGGAACCGTGCCAGGCGGAGCGCTGCCGAGGCGGGTCTTGAAGTCGATGAAGCGTCACGCCAACCGACTGTGGGCCGATACTGAAGGGGCAAAAACCCACTGACTAATCGCTTGTCGGGATGCGACCTATCGGCAAATGCGATACCTGGCTGCGCGGCGCAAGTGACATGGAAAATCGAACCAGGCGTCGTTCGATTCATCCATTCACGGGACTTGACGCCGCGATAGGAAGGTCGGAAGGTATTTACAAAATAAATACAAGAATCGAGACCGCCATGCGCTTCAACCACCTGGATCTCAATCTCCTGGTGGCGCTGGATGTGTTACTGGAAGAGCAGAACATCACCCGCGCTGCCGAACGCCTGCACATGACTCAATCCGCCACCAGCGGCGTACTGGGCAGGCTGCGCCTCTACTTCGAAGATGAACTGCTGGCGCAGGTCGGGCGCAAGATGCAGCCCACGCCCTATGCCCGCGAGCTGGCGGCGCCCGTACGCCAGGTGCTGCTGACGATCCAGTCCTCGATCACCGCCAAACCGGTGTTCGATCCCGCCACCAGCAAGCGCCATTTTCGCCTGATCACTTCCGACTATCTGATCAGCGTCCTGTTTGCCCGGGTGATCCAGAAGATCTCCCTGGAAGCCCCGCACATCACCTTCGAATTGCTGGGTCCCGGTGACACGTCCACTGAGATGCTGATGCGCGGCGAGGCCGATATGATGATCGTGCCTGAGCGCTACCTCATCGAAGGCCACCCCTCGCAGCTGCTGTTCGAAGAAGAGCACGTTTGCGTGGTGTGGGACGGCAACACCCAGGTGGGCGACAGCATCACCCTCGATCAGTACATCGAGATGGGCCATGTCTCGGTGATTTTTGGCCGCAACCGGAAATTGAGCGTCGAAGAGTGGTTGATGAGCCAGTATGGATTCACCCGTCGCATGGAAGTGGTGACCCATGACTTCAACACCCTGCCGCAGTTGATTGTCGGCACCCAACGTGTCGCCACCATGCTCCAGCGCATGGCCAGGCTCTACGCCAACTACCTGCCGCTGCGCATCTTGCAGCCTCCGGTGAAAATCCCGGTGATGCGTGAGTTCATGCTCTGGCACCGAACCATGGAAGGAGATCCGATGCACCGTTGGTTGCGGGCGAAAATCAGTCAGATCATCAACAAGCTGGAGCAGTAGTCGCTCCCGCTGCTCGGCGGCGAGCCAGGATTCATGCGCGCGCCGAGACTCAAGCCAATGGCGCATATGCGCCCTATCGCCGTTCGCAATACCTCCCATCCTGACTCGCGATTGGCCAAACAATGGGCCTCCCCTTAGCCTGCTTCGAACCGTCAGGTCTGGCGTACCCCGCTCCGGATTTGGCCGCCTGCCTTTGCTGCACAAGGACAATAACAATCATGTTTCGCTACTTCCCGACCAACTACGTGTGGAATCTTTCCGTCGACCTGGCCATTGAAATGGGCGCCCGCATCGGCGAAATCGAGGAAATGTGCGCGCCGCTGCAAGAAGCCGCCAAACAGCCGGATGCCGCCGGCAGCAAAGCCTTCCGTGAAACCTGGGCGAACATGGCCGACAAGCTGTGCGGCCTGGCGGAAGAAGACGAAGGCAAGGGTCGACTGTTGTCTGCCGGTGAAAAATACAACCGCGCCGCGACCTATTACCTGAGCTGCGAACGCCTGCAGGCCCACGGTGCACCGGGCCGCACGGAGCTGTACCAGCGCTTTCTGCACACCTTCCAACGGAGTATCGAACTGGCACGGGAAAATTGCGAGCGCGTTGAAATCCCTTACGAAGGCAAACACCTTTCCGGTCTGCTGGTCCGTGCCGAAGGCGTCAGCGGCCCAGCGCCGATCCTGGTGCAGGTCAATGGACTGGATTCCACCAAAGAAATGAAATACCGCGTCGGCCTGCCCGCCTGGCTGGCCAAACGTGGCGTGTCATCGTTGATCATCGACCAACCCGGGACGGGCGAAGCGCTCCGGCTACATAATCTGACTGCGCGTTTCGACAGTGAGCATTGGGCCAGCCGCGTGGTGGATTGGCTGGAAACCCGCGACGATGTCGACGCCAAACGCATCGGCCTGGAAGGTGTGTCGCTTGGAGGCTACTACTGCCCGCGCGCGGTAGCCTTCGAGCCGCGCTTCGCGTGCGGCGTCGTATGGGGGGCCAACCATGATTGGCGTGATGTGCAGAAACGTCGAATGGAAAAGGAAGGCAGCTTCCCGGTGCCGCATTATTGGTCGCATGTGTCTTGGGTCTGGGGTGCCAAGGACACGGACGAGTTCATGACCATCGCCGAGAACGTTCATCTGGACGGCATCCTGGACCGCATCAAGGTGCCCTTCCTGGTCACCCACGGAGAAAAGGATTCGCAGATTCCATTGAAGTGGGCCCACCGCACTTACGAACAGTTGGTCAACAGCCCCAAACGCGAACTGAAAATCTTCACCGAACGTGAGGGCGGCGTGCAGCATTCGAGCTTCGACAACAGTATCAATGCCGGCCAGTACATCGCCGACTGGGTGGCTGAGGTACTCGGTGGTCGTACTGCATGACTATTCGTTTCAAACTTGAGCAAACGCTCGTTGCGGAAATGCTTCTGTGCCGGGCAGCGCCTATCGCTCTGGAATCGATGACCCGCCACTACCGTTAAAAAAGCTTCCCCGTCTGGCCTGCCGCAAAATCTTCGCAACGGCCAGATGGGGAAGCACACAGCATGATGGGACAGCTATCGAGTGGATAGGTGTCCGCTTCGGTGTAGTCGATCAGGTGTTGAGCGATGCCGAAACCTGCACTGCAATCAAGGAAGCTGAAGCCCGGGGTAAAGCCCACACTTCTGGAGGTTGGTCTGGGTACTGTCGAACAGAAACAAGCCGATTGCTACGATGGCAATAACGGCAATACTCTGGAATAGCCATGCACGCACTTTTGGGATCAGTCCAGACTGATCCACATGGGCGCGAGCCATCTGCAGGAGTTTGCATAGGACCCTCTCCATCAGCACGCTGGCAGAATACGATGGAGCAGGGTAAAGAAAAAATGGTGCTGGATCGGTTAGGTACTGCACCTGGTCTCGACCGACTCAAACCAGAAACTGTTCAACTAACCGAACCCAGTAACTAGCCCCAGTCCCCAGGCAGTCATCGTTGAAGTCGTAGCCTGCGTTATGCACCATGCACCCCCCCTCCCCATCACCATTACCGATAAAGAGATAGCTGCCAGGACAATGCTCAAGCATCACTGCAAAATCTTCACTGGCAGCGATGGGTGCCATGTCTTGAATCACCCCTTCTTCTCCCAACCAATCTACAGCGACCTGACGGGCAAACGCAGTAAGCTGAGGATCATTTATCAGGGGCGGCAATGATTCTCCCCTATCAACCTCCACACTGACACTGGCGCCGAAGCTAAGCGCCTGAGCTTGGGCAACCTGAACAATCCGCTTGAGAAGGTCAGCTCGAACGTTAGGCTTCAAAGCGCGAACGCATAGTTGGAGTACCGCATGCCCCGGAATAACGTTGGGCGCTTCACCAGAATGAAAGGAACCCACAGTGATAACCGCCATCTCCAGAGGATCCGTATTGCGCGACACAATACTTTGCAGCGCCATGACAATTGCCCCTCCAGTAAGTATGGGGTCAATGGCTTTATGTGGCATTCCTCCATGCCCACCCATACCATCAATTCGAATTTCAACAGTATCAGTAGAGGCCATGAACGGCCCGGCCCGAAAACCCAACTTCCCTACTGGCAACCCAGGCATGTTGTGCATGCCGAACAACGCATTACAGGGAAATCGCTCCAGGAGACCATCATCCAGCATTTTCTGCGCGCCCCCATCGCTTTCTTCGGCAGGCTGAAAGATGACCACCAGCGTACCGTCGAACTGCCGGCTGTTGGCTAGGTGCTTCGCGGCAGCCAGCAGCATTGCAGTATGGCCGTCATGACCACAGGCATGCATGGCACCTGGATGCTGGCTCGCATACGGCAATCCAGTCTGCTCCAGAATCGGCAACGCATCCATATCTGCCCGAATACCAATGATCTTACGTCCACAACCATGCTGCAAACGCCCTACGACACCGGTCCCCCCAAAACCACGATGCACCTCAAATCCCCACGACTGGAGCTTGGCAGCAACCAGATCTGAGGTTTTGAACTCCTTAAGGCTGAGCTCCGGATAAGCATGAAGATGGCGGCGCAACTCAATCATTTCAGCTTCAATGGCACGGATACCAGGCAGCATGGGTCGAACGATCATGGACTTCACCCGTTTCAGAGAAGGGAGGCTCGCCTGCAAAGTGCGAGAATATAAAATTTCTTCAACGTTAAGTGCTGCGAGCTCTGCCCAATCATAGGGAGGCAGAAAGCAGTACTTTATGACTGAACTTCTGATTGGCAATCATCATGGTTTATCCATAGGCTTGGAGTGTTGTAATTGTTATTCGATACCAAGGTGCGTCGATGAAGGCTTGATGACGGCCAACTCTGGATAGGCCGCCAGTTTCTCGATATACAGCTCAGCACTTTCCAACCAACGTTCAGTGAGCGAGCGGAAATGCCCCATATCCCGGCAACGCATGCGTAGACAGTAATCAAGCGCACCACTGATGAGCTGGCACTCAATGACTTGCGGGCAAGCAACGGCTACGGCTTCAAACGCCTTTTGCCCGCAGAGCCCCTTGCCATCAGCCAATCCAACCAGCACCAGCAGAGATAAACCAGGTGAGAGCTTGTGCTCGTCGATGAAGGCCCCATAGCCACGGATGACCCCTAGCCTTTCCAGCTTACGTACACGTTGCTGGCAAGGGCTCTCACTCAGGTTCACCAATGAGGCGAGTTTTTTATAAGTGATACGCCCGTTATGGCGCAGCACATCAACGATCGCCTCGTCGATACGCCCCAACGTTGCAACAGCCATCTGGGTTTCACTTGCAGTTTTCATACAGAAGGTTTTTCACTTCAGCCCATTAGACAAAAATTGTTGCAGACGCTCACTGCGCGGGTTATCCAGGATCTCCGGCCCGCCTTGCTCTTCGACAAGCCCCTGATGAAGAAACAGCAGTTGGTTCGAAACCTTGCGGGCAAATCCCATTTCATGGGTCACCATGATCATGGTCCGCCCTTCTTCTGCGAGCCCTTGGATGACTTTCAACACTTCGCCCACCACTTCAGGGTCCAGCGCAGACGTAGGCTCGTCGAACAGCATGACTTCAGGCTCCATCGCAAGTGCGCGAGCAATGGCCACCCGTTGCTGTTGCCCCCCGGACAGAAACGCTGGGAATTGATCGGCAACACGGGCAGGCAGTCCCACCTTTTCCAAGTATCGCCGGGCACGATCTTCCGCATCTTTTTTGCTCACACCCAGCACCCGCCGAGGAGCAATGGTGATGTTGTCCAACACGGTCAGGTGGCCCCACAGGTTGAAGTGCTGGAACACCATGGCCAGGCGGGTGCGCAATCGTTGCAATTCACGGTCATCCGCCACGCGCAGCCCCAAATGGTTTTTGACCATGCAGATCGGTTTGCCATCCAGACTCATGGCACCGTCGTTGGGTGTTTCGAGAAAATTAATGCAGCGCAGGAACGTACTCTTTCCAGAGCCACTGGCGCCGATCAGGCTGATCACGTCGCCTGTTTTGGCATGCAGGGATACGCCCTTGAGCACTTCATGGCTACCGTAACTTTTGTGTAGCCCTTCAACAGTCAATTTGTACATGTTTGCAGTCATCCTCTAACGCGGATTGGAGCAGCAGTGTCAGCTACTGGGCTCAGTGAGTCGGACCAAGAAAAGCCAACCAGTGACGCTCGGCGATTCGAAACAGGCCGACCAGGGCAAAGGTCACCGCCAGGTAAATCAATGCCGCAATCCCAAACGATTGAAAGGTCAAGAAGGTCGCGGAGTTCGCGTCGCGGGCGACTTTAAGAATGTCCGGCACCGTTGCGGTGAATGCCACCGTGGTCGAGTGCAGCATCAGGATGACTTCGTTGCTGTAATACGGCAGCGAGCGACGCAAGGCTGATGGCATGATCACAAACGCATAGAGCTTCCAACCTGAGAGGCCATAAGCTTTCGCAGCCTCAACCTCGCCATGGGCAATGTTGCGAATTGCCCCTGCAAATATCTCCGTGGTGTAGGCGCAAGTATTCAGGGCAAAAGCAAGAATGGTGCAATTCATCGCATCGCGAAAAAACGCATCAAGCACAGGTTGTGTTCGTATGGCAGCCAGGCTGTAGATCCCCGTGTAGCAGATCAACAACTGAATGTAGAGCGGCGTCCCCCGGAACAGATAGGTGTAGAACTGCACCGGCCAGCGCACATAAAACCTGGGCGACACTCGAGCGATGGACAGCGGAATCGACACAATAAAGCCGATGAACAGTGAGGCACTGAGCAGCCACAAGGTCATGGCCAGCCCGGTTATTTGCTGACCATCGCTGTAGAAGAAAGGCCTCCAGTACTCCTGTAGAAGTTCAATCATCGCACCGCCTCCCTTGAACCTGCTGCGTAGTGCCTTTCCAGGTAGCGCAGTACAACATTGGAGAGGCTGGTGATGACCAGGTACGTCAAGGCAGCGAGCACCAGGAAAAAGAACAACTGGTAGGTGCTTTTCCCCGCATCCTGGGCGGCTTTTACCAGGTCAGCCAAGCCAATGATCGAGACCAGTGCAGTGGCCTTGAGAATGACCATCCAGTTGTTGCCAAGCCCAGGCAAAGCGAACCGCATCATTTGCGGGAACATCACGAAGCGAAAACGCTGAGTACGGCTTAACCCATAAGCCGTGGCCGCTTCGACCTGGCCGCGAGGGACTGCCAGCATCGCGCCGCGGAAGGTCTCGGTGAAATAAGCACCGTAGATGAAGCCAAGGGTGATAACCCCCGCGACAAAGGGGTTGATCTCTATGTATTCCCACCCCAGAGCCACTGTAATCAGGGTCAGCCAGGTTTGCAGGCTGTAGAAAATCAATAACATCAGTACCAGATCCGGCACCCCCCGGATCAGTGTGGTGTAGAGCTGCGCTGGCAGACGTAGTAGCTTGAGGCTGGACAGTTTGGCGCTGGCCCCGATCAGCCCCAGCAGCACACTCAGCGCCAGGGAAGAAAGGGACAGCTTGACGGTCATCCAGGCGCCTTCGAGCAGTAAAGGGCCAAACCCCTTCAGGCTGAATGCAGAGAGCCCCAGCACGCCTAATAGTGTGTCGAACATGATCAGCAACCTATAGCGAAAAGCGCCCATCCAGGGGGTGAGCGCCGGGTGGTTATTTGCCGCTGTAAAGATTCAGATCGCCGAAGTGCTGCTTCTGGATCGAATCGTAGGTGCCATCTTCGTGCAGGGCCTGGATCGCTTTATCGAGCAATGCCTTGAGTTCCACGTTGCCCTTGGCAACGCCGATGGCGGTTTTGGAGGGAAGATAAGGGCTCTCGACGGACGGGCTGATTTCGTAATCGGCACCCTGCGGCGAGTTGAGAAAACCTAACTGGGCCTGTAATGCGTCCTGCAGGGATCCATCCAGCCGCCCCGCTACGAGGTCGTAATACACTTGGTCCTGGTTCTGATAGGACTGAATTTTAACGCCTGCTTTATCCAGAACAGCTTTTGCATAGGCTTCCTGGATGCTGCCCTGGAAGTAGCCGACCGTTTTACCCTTGAGTGACGCTACGTCTGCGTTGAGGCCCGAACCTTTTTTGAACACGTAGGCCGTGAACCCAGAAAACAATTCATTTGAAAAGTCGATGGCTTTTGCGCGCGTTGGCGTCACTGTCATGGATGAGAGAATACCATCGAACTTACCAGCTCTGAGGCCTGGGATCAGACCGTCAAAATCGCTCTCGACCCAGATGCATTTAACTTGAAGTTTGGCGCAAATCGAATTACCCAAATCAATGTCAAACCCCTTGAGGCTGCCATCAGCCGCTTTCGACTCGAAGGGCGCGTAGTTAGCATCCACGCCAAAGCGCAGGATTGTGTAATCTTTGGCCCACGCCACATTCAAACACAGTGGAAAGAGCGCGATAAAACACATTTTTCTTAGCGAGTTCATATGTACATCCCTAGGTATTGTAATTGGATTCAAGGGCAGTAAAAATTCTATAGCTGAACACATAGCTCCGTAAGTTATTATTATGAGGCGATCGCCTTATTACCAACACTACATTGGCAATGCCACTTCAGAGAATATGGCAAACTGATCAATTTCATGAGCAAAATGCTCGAAAATTTATGTCGAAGCCACTTTCATCATCACCAAACCGGAAACAATTAAAATCGCGGCAGCCACTCGCAGAATACTGGCTGGCTCTCCGAGAAAAGCAATGCCAACTAAAAAAGCGCCAACCGCCCCGATACCCGTCCAGATCGTATAAGCGGTGCCTAGCGGAAGACTTTTCATCGAGAAGGAGAGCAGCGCAAAGCTGGCTACCACCATAACCAAAGTCACAATGGTGGGTACTACGCGTGTAAAGCCCTCAGATTGTTTCATTGAAAACGCCCAAACCACTTCGAGCAGCCCAGCAACAATCAAGCTTATCCAAGCCACAATTAATCCCCCTAAGCCCCGTTAACTAAAAATCACCTTTCTCGTTTCAGGCAAGATTCGGCAACACATGCGAAAACTTATCTAAAATTAAAAAGACCCCCGCATGTACGGGGGTAAAGACGGGTTGACCAAACCCTGTGCGTGATACTGTAAGACAAAAACCAATAATCAAATTTGCCAGGTCATTTGAACGTTTCATCCAAGGCAAGGCAAATATCTTTAATCAGATCATCTGCGTCCTCAAGCCCCACCGATAAACGCAAGTGGCCGTACTCCTGAAATTCCTTGGGATACTTGTCAAAGCCGCCACGGCCCTCAGCGCCTACATGAACAATGAGCGTCTCATCATGGCCCAGTGAAACGGCAGACGTAATAATGCGCAAGTTAGAAACAAAGCGATTTTGGGTGTCTGGATCACCTTTCACTGCGAAGGCCATCATTGCCCCAAAACCACGACCGGCAAATTGCCGCTGAGCTAATTCATGCTGCGGATGAGAGGCAAGCCCGGGGTAATAAACATAGGCAATACGGTCATCTGACTCGAGATACACAGCCAGTTTTTCCGCATTGCTCAGGTGCTGCTTCAAACGCAAAGGCAGGGTGACTGAGCCCCGCATGATTAACCAGGCATTGAACGGCGAGATGGTTGCCCCAAGGTCAACCAGTGCATCGTGCTTGATGTGATTCATCATCTTGGTAGAACCCAAGACCACACCGCCCATCGAGTCACCATGACCGTTAATGTATTTGGTCAACGAATGAACAACCAGGTCTACACCATGCTCACTGGCACGGAAAAAAGGTGGCGGTGTAAACGTCGCATCTACAGAGATCAACGCGCCCTGAGCGTGCGCAATCTCGGCCAAGGCAGCAATGTCCGCGACCTTGGTCGTAGGATTCGCGATCGTTTCAGTGTGAAGCAGCTTTGTATTGGGCCTGAATGCCTGCCGGACAGCGTCCAGATCGCCCATATCTACAAACGTTGCTTCAATACCATAGCGCTCAGGCAGAAGCTCGGCGAACAACCGCCATACGGCTTCATAGGTGACATCACTCACAAGGACATGGTCACCACTTTTCAAAAATGTAAAAAACACTGCATGCAACGCAGCTACGCCGGTTGCAAACACAACACTAGACTCAGTCCCCTCAAGTGCTGCGAGCTTTTTCTCCAGGCACACTTGGTTGTGCCCTTGGTTACGGGTATACACAAGGCCATCTGGGCTGGACCAATCCATTGTCGAAGGATCCTCCGGCAGTAGATAGGAGTTGGCCATGACTAATGGCGTACGCACCGCGCCGGTCGTCGCGTCGATTACGTTACCCCCATGAACAGCCAGTGTGGCTGCAGATAGCGTGGTCAGATTTTTCTTGTCAGGACGCATGGGTCTATTCCTCCAAAGGGCATTGTCGTTGTGCTTGTTCAATTTTGAAGTGGAGTACCTGAGTGGCGGAGAGCCTGATCAACAGGGACCAAATCCTGGTTCTCATCGAATACCAGTGCCCCTGATTCAATCCCACGCACACGGCCACGTACCATGTACCAACCGACTACCAGCACCGCGGCGTAGATGGGCAGCGAAGCAATTGAATACGTCCCAACGGGATAATCCATCGCAATCAGTACCAGCACCAAACCAAAGAAAATAAGCGTGGCGTAACCACTGTACGGAGCGAAAGGCATACGAAACTGCGGTCGTTCCAACTCCCCAAGCTGGGCATACTTGAAAAGCTTGATTTGGCACAAAATGATCGTTGACCATGAACCATTTCCCTTAGAGTTTTCCAGTAAGGGCAGCGAGGCTGCGCCCTCCAAACGAATAGTCAGCGGAGAGCTTGCTGCTTTCGGCTTACCCTGCCCCCAAAGGTCCAATCTATTCGCCCAATCCTGCATCATGGTCCGACGTTGCTCGACGTATTCCGCGTGGTTGTAGGCCGCACTCACCTTGCCTGAATCGGCATGAGAAAGCTGCGCATCAACCCATACCTTGGGGTAGCCAATCTCGTTAAGCGCCGTCGAAATCGTGGCCCTCATCCCATGCCCGGTGAGTTGATCGGCATACCCCATTCGACGCAACGCCCCATTCAAGGTGTTCTCGCTAATGCGCTTGCTTAGGTCTCTCCGGTGCGCTAACAAATAACACTGCGCGGGGACAACTTGACTCAGCATCTCGCGCACGATTTCAAGCGCCTGGACCGACAATGGCACGATGTAAGGCGGTATGTTTGAGGTCTGCTTCCCCGCCCTGCGCATCCCCATCTGAAGCTGTTTCACCACTTCCGGCGGGATGATCCACAACCGCTGCTTTAGATCAAACTGGTCGGGCGTCGACAAGCGCAACTCGCCGGTACGCACCCCCGTTAGCAGCAACAAGCGAAGACCTAGGCGTGTTTGGTTCGCACCACCGTAATCTCGAAGCGCGGCCAGCAATGTAGGCAGCTCGTCCATACGAAGAAAGGGATTATGTGCGACAGGGGGTTTCGGAAGCGCTACCACATCAAGGTCCGACGCAGGATTCTGGTCAAGCCCCTCCACCTTCACCAGGGCATAGCGGACAATTGCTTGAACCAGGTCCGACATTTTTCCGCTGTCGTTAACGCCTTGCGTTGTTCGATTCCGCTCAGGAGGTGCATCAGGTCGTGGCGATTGATGCCGTAGATGGACCGCCTGCCGAGCGTTGGCAGGAGGTCTTTTTTGAAGATTCTCAATATCTGCGAGAGTGTGCTCTGGCGCCCCTCCTTCAGGCTCAGCATGCGGAACTCCACCCACTGATTGAACACGGCCTCGAAGGTATGCTCTGCCGCAAAACGAACAGCACGGCGCTGTTGCTTACGGTGCTCATAGGGATTGATGCCTTGGGCGACCAAGGCTCGCGCCTCGTCACGTCGGGCACGGGCTTCTTTGAGGGAGATTTGTGGGTAACAACCCAAGGACATGCGCTTCTGCTTGCCTGCCCAGTAGTAACGGAAGAGCCAGACTTTGCCGCCTCTGGCCGTAACATTGAGAGTGAGACCATCACTGTCACCGAGGGTGTAGCCATTACCGGTGATTCGGGCATGCCGAACTGTCATTTCTGAGAGTGCCATCGCGAGCTCCTGAACAGAGTCAGGGCCAGATACTCATCTCGCTGCGCAAACTGCTCCAGCAACAAACCGATTCAGGGCATGTCCGGATTCTGGACTTAATCCTGGACTTAAACGCACCGGATAGTACTGGATTTCAGTGGTTCCCGCCGGAACGAAAAAAAGGGCCTAAAGGCCCTGATTTCAATCACTTACAGAATTCAGTGGAACTCTGTAGCGCAATATTTGGAGCGGGAAACGAGACTCTTATCCGGCGTCCGACTCATTGAAGTCTATAGGGTTTCTGTTATTCCTGAAGCAGGAATGGACTTGATTCTGGACTTGTTTTAAAGCTGTATCAAGAGCAAGAGCGGTCGTAATTCCAAGCCAAGCTGTCGAGATCTATTGACAGCCAATCGGGGGAGCAGTCATTCAGCCAACGGCCCTGTTTCGCTGGATTGGCTCGGAGCCACATACCGCCGAAAGAAGTGCAACCCCATCCTCCAACCTTCACCGTAAATCGATTTCTTCTCCCCCGCCATAAATCCTACCGGCATGGCGCCCTCCTTTCGCGACGTTGGTAGCTTTCAGCAAAGGCTGAAGTTCCGCATAAAGACGATGGTACTGCACAAAGGCAGACGAGATATTTTGATCAACCAACGCCAGTTTTTCTCCGTTTCCAAACGTTTCAAGCTTAGTTAGGTCGACCTTACGATCTTGGCAAAATCGCTCTAGCAGCATCCAAAACGGCTCCTTGTGATCGATGTGCAAATCTTTTCGCTGCGTGATGATCACTCCGCTCGCCGCACACGTTACAGGCAGACCAAGCGCATCGCGAAACGCGACCAATTGCGGGCGCACTGCAAACCTCAATGCTTCGCATACCTTGCCATGGGGAGATTGAACGACGCCTGTGATACACCGTTTGTAGGAAAAGGTATCTTCACTGCCATCCACGCGGACGAGCCAGATCCCCTTCCCCGCCCCCAATGCATTTCTCTCGATCCTGAAGTGGTCAATTCCGACGCCAATTTTTCTGTCCGCGTCCGGATGCATCGCAAGCAACAGGTGTAGTTTTTTGACTGCAAGCTTATTGGTGATCACGCCTGCTGGTGCTTTTTGTAGATAATCCTAGAGCCTATCCAAAAGCTCTTTTTTTGATTTGTACTCGAATGGCCCCAGCCAGAACATTCAGAAGCCTCCCTACCTCATCAGTAAACTCAAAGCCGCAACCGCAGGGCAACGCCTCCAAGACCCACCAGAATATCTGCAGCTATAAATGAAACCTTAGGCCAACGTCTTGCAGCACTTGTCAAACTGCGAGTACCACATTTTTCCCCGAATATTGTTTAGGCGAATTCAAAGCCCAGCGCAGTGAGCACTTCTGCTTGCACAGGTTTGAGCCTTTTCACCGCCCAGATGAGCACGTGGTGCGACCGTGAACTCGCCATATACGCAGACCTGGCCGCCTCAGATGTTGGATCTTCCAGCCATTGGTGTCCACCACCCGGACGCGAGGAAACCACCACGGTTGCACACGTCGCTGAGCTCAAGTTAAAACTCTGGTCCACTTCGCCAAATCAATCAGATTGAGAATGCACTGGCCACAACGGACACCAGATGGCGCGGCCCTCGACGGCAATGTTTGAGCAACCGTACGATTAGGCGGATTCTATGGATAATCCATCCAGCCAAGCCTGATTTATCCAACGCATATGGGCGCCTATGCTGAAACTCCTTCCACCCGTGCAGGAGATTTCCCATGGCAGACCATTCCATCAAGGGCAAGGTAGTACTGATCGCAGGCGGAGCCAAGAACCTTGGCGGCCTCATCGCTCGCGACCTGGCCGCGCAAGGCGCCAAGGCCATCGCCATCCATTACAACAGCGCTTCCTCCCAGGCCGATGCCGATGCGACCGTCGCGGCCATTCAGGCCAGCGGTGCGCAAGCCGTCGCGTTGCAGGCTGATCTCACCACATCGGGTGCCGTCGAGAAGCTATTTGCCGATGCCATCAGCGCTGTAGGCAAGCCGGACATCGCTATCAACACCGTCGGCAAGGTGCTCAAGAAACCCATGGCCGAGATAACTGAGGCCGAATACGACGAGATGACGGCGGTCAATTCCAAGACCGCCTTCTTCTTCCTCAAGGAAGCCGGCAAGAACCTGAACGACAACGGCAAGATCTGCACCGTGGTCACCTCGCTGCTAGGCGCGTTCACTCCGTTCTACGCCGCTTATGCCGGTACCAAGGCACCGGTCGAGCACTACACCCGCGCAGCGTCCAAGGAGTTGGGTGCGCGGGGCATCTCAGTGACTGCGGTCGGCCCCGGCCCGATGGACACGCCGTTCTTCTACCCGGCCGAAGGCGCCGATGCCGTGGCGTACCACAAGACGGCTGCCGCGCTCTCGTCGTCCAGCAAAACCGGCCTGACCGACATTGAGGATGTGGTGCCCTTCATTCGCCACCTGGTGAGCGACGGTTGGTGGATCACCGGCCAGACGATTCTCATCAATGGCGGCTACACCACCAAGTAAGGCACTCGGCCTATTCCTCGTCTCACCGGAAGCTCGCTGGATGACGGGCACCACCAGCTTCATCAATGGCGGAATTATTTCGCCGATCGATTGACGGGTTGAGGGAGAAGACGCCCGGATTGAAGCCCATCAACGGACGAGGAAAATCGAAATGCATGTGCTGATGGTAATAGGCGGTGGGTTGGTTCTTTTGGGCGTCTTCGTCCTGTTCGGCTGGCTCTGGGGCGCGAGCACCTTAGGCATGGTGCTGGCGGCAAAGGTATTCGTGCCGGTGTGCTGCTGGTGGCGGGTGTGAACATGTGGGTGGGCGTCAGCCATGCGGGCTACAGCGCGCGCGAGGAGTTTCCAATCCTGCTGCTGGTCTTTGCACTGCCTGTCATCGCGGCCGCTATTGCGGCCTGGCAGTTGGCACGCAGCTGACTTTGAGGAACCTAACATGTCGATCGAAGGCAGTGCGGGTGACCTGACCAAGGTCGTAACCTTGCTAGGTGCGGCGGTGGTGGCCGTGCCGCTGTTCAAGCGCCTGGGCCTGGGCTCGGTGTTGGGCTATCTGACAGCGGGTCTGGCGATCGGTCCGTTCGGACTGGGGCTTTTCAGCGATCCGCAAACCATCCTGCACACCGCCGAACTCGGGGTCGTGATGTTCCTTTTCGTCATCGGCCTAGAGATGCGGCCCTCCCATCTGTGGAGCATGCGGCGCGACATCTTCGGCCTGGGCAGTTTGCAGATCCTGGTCTGCGGCCTGCTGCTGACCGGAGTGGGCGTGGCTTTCGGTTTCTCGCTGGCGGTATCCTTCGTCAGCGGCATGGGCTTTGTGCTCACCTCCACCGCGATCGTCATGCAACTGCTGGGCGAACGCGGCGACATCGCGGCCCCGCGTGGCCAGAAAATAGTGGCCATCCTGCTGTTCGAGGACCTGCTGATCGTGCCGCTATTGGCGCTGGTGGCGTTCATCGCCCCCATTGATCCATCCGCGCCGGCGGCCGGATCACGCTGGATTGGCATCGCCGTCGCGGCCGGCGCGCTGGCGGCACTGGTTGGGGCAGGCATCTGGCTGCTCAACCCGTTATTTCGCATCCTGGCCAACGCCAAAGCCCGCGAGGTGATGACCGCAGCCGCCCTGCTCGTGGTGCTGGGCGCGGCACTGCTCATGCAACTGGGTGGCCTGTCCATGGCCATGGGGGCCTTTCTGGCTGGCGTGCTGCTGTCCGAATCGACGTTTCGCCACCAACTCGAGGCCGACATCGAACCCTTCCGCGGCTTGCTGCTGGGCCTGTTCTTCCTTGGCGTGGGCATGTCACTGGACCTGGCCGCGGTGGGGCGTAACTGGCCCATCATCGTGGCTGGCGTGCTCGCGATGATGGTGATCAAGAGCACGTGCATCTACGGCGTGGCACGGCTGGCGAAAAGTTCCCACGCCGACGCCCTGGATCGCGCCGTGCTGATGGCCCAGGGCGGCGAGTTCGCGTTTGTGCTCTTCGCTGCCGCGCTGGCCAACCGCGTGATCGATCCGACAGTCAACGCCAACATGACGGCCATTATCGTGCTGTCCATGGCGCTGACCCCGATGGCGGTGATCGCACACCGGCGATGGGGGCCGAGGACAGGGGTTTCCATGGAAGTCGCGCAGGCGCCCGACGCACTGGCCGGCAGCGTGCTCATCGTCGGTTTCGGTCGCTTCGGTCAGATCGCGAGCCAGCATGTGTTGGCGCTGGGGGCCGACATTTCCATCATCGACCATGACCCCCAGGTGGCGCGGGACGCCAGTGACTTCGGCTTCAAGGTGTACTACGGCGACGGCACGCGCGCCGATGTATTGCATGCCGCCGGCGCGCACCATGCCCGGGCCATCCTGGTGTGCGTGGACGATGCGCGGGCCGCCACGCGGATCGTCGAACAGGCCAAGGCGGCGTTCCCCCATGCTCGGGTGCTTGCGCGCGCGCACGACCGCGAACACGCCATCGAACTGATCAAGGCCGATGTGGACTACCAGGTCCGCGTCACCTTCGAATCGGCCATGGCTTTTGGCCGCGAAGCCTCAATGGCGCTCGGCGCGACGCC
Source organism: Pseudomonas marginalis (assembly GCF_900105325.1). Lineage (NCBI taxonomy): Bacteria > Pseudomonadati > Pseudomonadota > Gammaproteobacteria > Pseudomonadales > Pseudomonadaceae > Pseudomonas > Pseudomonas marginalis. The sequence goes on along the minus strand of NZ_FNSU01000002.1, from coordinate 272,371 downwards.
CGAGGCGTCCGAAGCACTCGCGGCCCAGGTGCGCCGCACGGACGCCGAGCGCCTCGCCATGGAGGTATCGGGCGGCATCTATGCCGGCAAATCCCTGATTCAGGGCAATGCGCAACCGAAGGGCTGATGCGATGGCGATAGTCCCTTCTCGACACCCGGCGATGCCGCTGAAGACCGGCGAACGCGCGACCGACGTGGTCCAATTCTGGCGGGAAGTCGGCGCAGAGCGGTGGTTTGACAAGGACCCGGCCTTGGATCAGCACTTTCGCGAACGCTTTCTGGACCTGCACCTGGCGGCGGCCCGACGCGAGGTCGACCACTGGATCGGTGAACCGGAAGCTGCGCTGGCGCTGATGATCCTACTCGACCAATTCCCGCGAAATGCTTTCCGCGGCACTGGCCACATGTACGCGACCGACCCACTGGCGCGGCACTTCGCACGCATCGCGCATTCGCAACGGCATATGGACGCCGTTGATCCGGAACTGCGTTTGTTCTTCTGCCTGCCCTTCGCGCATTCGGAAGACATCGCCGACCAGGACGTGTCCGTGGCACTCAACACCCGGCTGGGGCCAACCGGCCGCTCCCATGCCGAAGGCCATCGCGACATCATCCGCCGTTTCGGCCGTTTTCCGCACCGCAATCCGCTACTGTTGCGCCAGACCACGATGGCGGAGCAAATCTTTCTGGATCAGGGAGGGTTCGCGGGGTGATCATCCTACCGTCCCACGGATGCCGATTCCGCGTCCGGGATTGGCACCGCTCCCAAGGTTGAATGCAGACATGGACAAACTCGATCAGTACCGCGTCTTCGTGCGCGTAGCCGAAATGGGCAGTTTCATCAAAGCCGCCCATGCGCTGGAATTGCCTCGCGCCACCGTTTCTGCCGCGATCCAGCAACTGGAGGAAAAGATCGGCGCCCGCCTGCTGAACCGCACGACGCGCCAGGTCCATCTGACAGCTGATGGCACACAGTTGCTCGAGCGCTTGCGTCCATTGCTGGCGGACGCCGAGGATGTCGAGCAATTGTTCCAGAGCAGCCAGCGGCAAGTGGCTGGCCAGCTCAGGATCGATGCGCCCAGCCGCATTGCGCGACGCCTAATCGCGCCGGCGTTGCCGGGTCTGCTGCGCCGCTATCCTCGGCTGCAGTTGGCACTCGGCTCTGCCGATCGCGCCATCGACCTGGTGCAGGAAGGCGTCGACTGCGCGGTACGTGTGGGGACCCTGCAGGACTGCAGCCTGGCGGTGCGGCCGCTAGGGGCTATCGCCTTGATCAACTGCGCCAGCAAAGCCTACCTGCATGAATACGGCGTGCCGGAGCAGCCGAGGGACCTTGCCTCCGGGCACTGGGCAGTTGGCTACGCCTCTCCCACCACGGGGCGGCAGTTACCCTGGGAACACCCTCCTGCCGATGGGCAGGAGCAGACCAGTAACGTACCTAGCCGGGTCGTCGTCAACAATGCCGAGAGCTACATTGCCTGTTGCCGTTCCGGGCTCGGCCTGATCCAGATACCCCGCTTCGACGTAAAGCACCTGTTAGACAGCGGGGAGTTGGTCGAGGTCATGCCCGCGTTTCGTGCCGCCGCCATGCCCGTTTCCTTGCTGTATCCGCACCGGCGCCAGAGAACGCGTCGGCTAGGGGCATTCATCGAGTGGTTCGAGGACCTGATGAGGCCGCACCTCGAACCATGATGCGCGTTTGTACTCCAGGCGCAGATCACATTTGCATATCGCGGTTGCCCGCGACAAGGTCGAAACTTACCCCACGTATCTCCGACAATAGGAAACGCTCTATTACGCAGCGCGATCCGAAATGAGCCGCTACGCAGGACATAGTCCATGCGCCCTACATCAGCCAAGGTGAAGTACCGACCGTTAGTGACGTGTCGGTTGAAGTCGAGATCAAGTGGCCAAACTCGCATGCGGATGACGGTCGTCCGCCAGCCCGTCGACCCGTTTACGCCAGGGTCTACGGAACAGCAGAAGCAGAAGACGAAACCAGAGATTCATAGGTATACCGATGGTGTCAGTGCCGGCCCAGACAGACCTGTTATTCGTCAGCGGCTTGCTCGACGCCCCTGCACGACCCGCAAGCGCCAAAGGACTCGTTTGCCACCTATGGCGATACCGCGACCCAGCTGGCAAGAGTTTCCCAGCGGCTTGCCCCTGTTGGAGGCGCTCAACGTCGGCAATGTCGATCTTAGCGCCGACGTGGCCGATACAGTGCCGATCTTTTCCCAGGACGCTCAAGCCAAGCTGACTTAATCACCAGGATCTCCGTCCGCCAACGAAGCTCTTATCCCAAACTGTTCAAAGCCTAGATCGTCCAGGAATGCCTGCAACCCAGGGTAACCGGGCCCAGTGTCACCATCAGCCACGGCATCAAGTGCTGTCTTTTCACGTTCGCGATCACCAGCAGTGCCTGACGCCCTTGTCCAACTACCCTGCCCACTAACTACGGATTTGGCTTCACTTACGCAGGCTCGGACTCAGGCGAAGCATATCCAGACCCGCATCCACCCAGCGCTCGGCTCCTGCGTGTAGTTGAAAACTTTCGGGCGTCAATAGCCACTTATACAGTATGCCGTCGATGTAAGCGTGCAAGCTGATAGCTGCGCGGACCGTATCGAGATCTTCCGGCATCTGCCCCCGACTCTTCGCATTATTCAAGCTCCGCACTATTCGTGCCTTGCAATCAAGGCTGGCCGCTTGGCGCTGCCGAGCCAAGTGGAACGTTTCATCGATGAGTTCGCATTTATGAAAAAAAATTTCGTTGATGCGTCGGGTTTTTGGATTCGTACCAACTTGGTGAAACAAATGAATCAGCAGCCTCCGCAGACAGCCCATCGGATCCATTTCATCTTTGCTTTCACTGGTCTTGGTTACTTCCGCCAGCGGCTCATGCAGCGTATTGAGCATCGCCTGCACAAGATCCGCCTTGTTGCTGAAATGCCAATAAATAGCTCCGCGAGTGACGCCTGCAAGAGTCGCGATGCGCTCCAGCGTCGTACGTGCTAAGCCCTTTTCGTAAAAGGCTTTCTCTGCCGCTTCGAGTATCTGCCTACGGGTTTCCTGAGCATTTTCTTTGGTACGACGGACCATGGCAGTACAACCTCTATCAGGACTCTTCAACGACGTCTGAATTTGCGCTGAATAACACCGCAGCGAGATCTCAGCGGACTAGTTTTCGGCCAACACAGCATTAGGGAGACCTCAGGCCTCCCAAACTCATATCCGCGAAACTTACGGAGACTTACCGCTTGCCTAGCGGAAAGCTTCGTGCGACATGAAAAACTTGGCCTACTCCACCGCTTTGACCATGTCTTCAATAACCTTCTTGGCGTCACCGAACACCATCATGGTCTTGTCGAGATAGAACAGCTCGTTGTCCAGGCCCGCATAGCCGCTGGCCATCGAGCGCTTGTTGACGATGATGGTCTTGGCCTTGAACGCTTCGAGGATCGGCATGCCGGCAATCGGCGATTTCGGATCGTTCTTCGCCGCCGGGTTGACCACGTCGTTGGCGCCCAGCACCAGCACCACATCGGCCTGGCCGAACTCGGAGTTGATGTCCTCCATCTCGAACACCTGGTCGTAAGGCACTTCGGCCTCGGCCAGCAGGACGTTCATGTGTCCGGGCATGCGACCGGCCACCGGGTGGATCGCGTATTTAACGGTCACGCCACGGTGGGTCAGCTTCTCGGTCAGTTCCTTCAGCGCATGCTGTGCCCGTGCCACCGCCAGGCCGTAGCCTGGAACGATGATCACGGTGTCGGCGTTGGTCAGCAGGAAGGTGGCGTCGTCGGCCGAACCGGACTTCACCGGGCGTGCTTCTTTAGAACCCGCTGCAGCACCGGCATCCGGCGCATTGCCGAAACCACCGAGCAGTACATTAAAGAAGGAACGGTTCATCGCCTTGCACATGATGTACGACAGGATCGCGCCGCTGGAGCCCACCAGGGAGCCGGCGATGATCAGCATCGAGTTGTTCAGCGAGAAGCCGATCCCCGCTGCGGCCCAACCGGAATAACTGTTGAGCATCGAGACCACCACTGGCATGTCCGCGCCGCCGATCGGGATGATGATCAGCACACCCAGGACAAAAGCCAGGGCCAGCATCAAGGCGAACGCGCCGAGGTTGCCAGTGAACATGAAGGTCAGACCCAGGCCCAGCGTCGCCAGGCCCAGGATCAGGTTGAGCTTGTGCTGGCCGCCAAACTGTATCGGTGCGCCCTGGAACAGGCGGAACTTGTACTTGCCCGAGAGCTTGCCGAACGCGATCACCGAACCGGAGAAGGTGATTGCACCAATGGCTGCGCCGAGGAACAGTTCCAGGCGGTTACCGGCCGGAATCGAATCACCCAGTTGCTTGACGATGCCCAGGGATTGCGGCTCGACGACCGCCGCGATGGCAATGAACACCGCCGCCAGGCCGATCATGCTGTGCATGAATGCCACCAGCTCCGGCATCTTGGTCATCTCGACGCGCTTGGCCATGATCGAGCCGGCGGTACCGCCGACCAGCAGGCCGACGATGACGTAGCCGATGCCAGCAGTGGCCAGCTCAGCACCCAGCTTATAGATGAGGCCCACAGTGGTGAGCACCGCCAGCGCCATGCCGAGCATGCCGAACAGGTTGCCGCGACGGGAGGTGGTCGGGTGCGACAGGCCTTTGAGGGCCTGGATGAAGCAGATCGACGCGATCAGGTAGAGCGTCGTTACCAGGTTCATGCTCATTACTTGGGCGCCTCTTCTTTTACGGCTTTCGGGGCTTTTTTCTTGAACATCTCAAGCATGCGGCGCGTTACCAGGAAGCCACCGAACACGTTCACCGCGGCCAGGGCCACGGCGAGGGTGCCCATGGTCTTGCCCAGAGGCGTTACGGTCAGCGCGGCGGCGAGCATGGCGCCGACGATCACGATGGCCGAAATGGCGTTGGTCACCGCCATCAACGGCGTGTGCAGTGCGGGTGTTACGTTCCAGACCACGTGGTAACCGACATAAATCGCCAGCACGAAGATGATCAGGTTGTAGATACCGGGGGAGATAAGCTCTTCCATTGTCTGAATCCCTGCTTAGGCGTTTTTGCGGATGACTTGGCCGTCGCGGCACATCAGGCACGCGGCGACGATGTCGTCTTCCAGGTTCACGTCGAACTGACCTTCCTTGGTGAAGACCAGCTTCAGGAAGTCCAGCAGGTTGCGGGCGTACAGCGCCGAAGCATCGGCCGCGACTTCGCCTGCCAGGTTGGTCGGGCCGACGATGGTCACGCCGTTCTCGACGACCACTTGATCAGCCACGGTCAACGGGCAGTTGCCACCCTGGGCCGCTGCGAGGTCGATGACCACAGAGCCGGGTTTCATCTGCGCGACGGTTTCAGCACTTAGCAGCGTCGGTGCCTTGCGGCCCGGAATCAATGCGGTAGTGATAACAATGTCAGCTTGCTTGGCGCGCTCGTGCACGGCCTGGGCCTGACGCTGCATCCAACTGGCAGGCATGGGCCGGGCGTAGCCACCGACACCGACAGCGCATTCACGCTCTTCGTCGGTCTCGTAAGGCACGTCGACGAATTTGGCGCCGAGGGATTCGATCTGTTCCTTCACCGCAGGACGCACGTCCGAAGCCTCGATCACTGCACCCAGGCGCTTGGCCGTGGCAATCGCCTGCAACCCGGCCACGCCGGCGCCGAGAATCAGCACGCGCGCCGCTTTCACGGTACCCGCGGCGGTCATCAGCATCGGCATGAAGCGCGGATAGTAGTGAGCGGCCAGCAGCACGGAGTTGTAACCGGCAATGTTCGCTTGAGAGGACAGTACATCCAGGCTCTGGGCGCGGGAGGTACGTGGCGCAGCCTCAAGGGCGAAAGCGGTAATGCCGCGTTCGGCCAGCTTGGCGATGGTTTCGTTGTTGAACGGATTGAGCATGCCCACCAGCACGGTGCCGCTCTTGATCAGCGTCAGCTCGCTGTCGCTCGGGGCAACCACCTTGAGGATCAGTTCGGCGCCGAATGCATCACTGGCGCTGCCAATGGTTGCACCCACCGCCTCATAGGCACTGTCGATAACGCTGGCCTTGATACCGGCGCCGCTTTGGACGGTGACTTTATGGCCTTGGCCGATCAATTTCTTGATGGTTTCCGGGGTAGCAGCAACCCGTGTTTCACCCGGTTGGGTTTCGAGGGGAACACCAATGTGCACGTCAAATCTCCTCTATTGAAAGGAATGGTCGCGAGAGAGGAATATTGGAAAAGATGTGTGGTGGGCACGGCAGAGGACTGGGCCACCTAAGGTAGATGCCCCTCGTCTTTTGTCGCCATACCTGCTTACAGTTGAAGTCTCTTCTTTTAAAGACGCTCAAAAATAGCTGCAATTCCTTGCCCACCACCTATGCACAGGGTCACCAGCGCGTAACGACCACCAGTTCGCTGCAACTCATGGATAGCTTTGGTGGAAATGAGCGCGCCAGTAGCGCCAACCGGGTGCCCCAGGGATATGCCGGAACCGTTGGGGTTGACCTTTTGCGGGTCCAGTCCCAACTCCTGAATAACCGCATATGCTTGCGCGGCAAAGGCTTCATTCGCCTCGATCACATCCAGATCGCTGATTTTCAGACGTGTTCGTTGAAGCAACAGCCGCGTCGCGGCCAATGGGCCTATGCCCATATAGTCCGGGTCGACCCCCGCATGGGCGTAACCTATCAACCTCGCCAGCGGTTTCAAGCCCAGAGCTTTGGCACTATTAGCTTCCGCCAGTACCAGAGCTGAGGCGCCGTCATTGATTCCGGACGAATTGCCTGCAGTGACCACCCCTTCGGGCTTAAAGGCTGGCTTCATACGCGCCAGTTGCTCCATCGTCACGTCAGCGCGCACGTGTTCGTCTACACAGAAGCTCGACATGCCTTTTCGCGTCTTGATCTCGACCGGCACAATCTGTCCATCGAAACGACCCTCAGCAATCGCACGAGCAGCTCGACGTTGGCTTTCCAAGGCCAGAGAGTCCTGCATTTCACGAGTAATCCCGAAGCGCTGCGCAACATTTTCAGCCGTCATGCCCATGTGATTATGCTTCCACGGGTCATGCAAAATGCCCTGCGTATAATCGATTGACTGCACATTCCCCAACCGCGCGCCCCAACGCGCTGAAGCCTGGATATAAGGCCCCTGGCTCATAGATTCGGCACCACCGGCGATAGCGAAATCGGTATCGCCCAATAGAATTGATTGTGCTGCAGACACAATGGCCTGCAAGCCCGATCCACAGAGGCGATTGACGTTGAACGCTGGCACATGGAATGGAATATCGGCGTCGACGCCGGCAATCCGACTCAAGTACGCATCTTCAGGTCCTGTGGGTATGACGTTACCCATGACCACATGACCTATTAACTCTGGATTGACCTCAGAGCGCAGCAGCGCTTCACGCACAACGGTCGTCGCCAAAGTCCTCAAGGAAACGTCTCTCAGGCTTCCGCCAAAGGTACCTATTGCCGTGCGCACCGCACTTAATACCACCACTTCACGACTCATATACCGCTCCTGCTCCAGGCCAAGCGCCGGAACATCAGATGTTAAAGTTGACTGCTGAGCGCTGGCGCCCGCTGCTGCGCAAAAGTCTCGTACCACCCCAGACTCTCGGGTTGGGCCATTGAGTCGGGATTAACAACGGCTGCCAGCGCATGACCGAGCAAAAGCTTGTTGATGAGCAATGCCAGCTTCTTGCCGGTTAAAGTGCGTGGAACCGCCTCTACCGCAAAGATGTCGGTTGGAACATGGCGAGTGGTGAGCGGGCTGCGAATCCGCGCGTTGATTCGCTCTCTCAGCGCCAGATCAAGTTCGATATCTGGCTTGAGCGCGACAGACGGCGGCATGTAAGACGGGTTACCCAAGTACTCGAAATCCTCAACCGAAGAATCAAGTATGAACGGCCCGGCCAGGTCTGTGCCGCCTGGCATAGGGGTCAACCAGACGTCGTCCCGCCCTACCCGCTCTCCGATCCATTCATTGTATTTTATGGACGACCGCGAACCTGCGGAGCCGACAGACCGAAAGTCGAACAGCTTGACGTGCAAGGCCGAGGCTGCCGAATAGCCACCACCACTGAACGTCGCATGAATCATGATCGCAACTTCTATGACTCCCAGTCCGGCCCCGCCCAACTCCTCAAGCATGGTAATACCGAGCCACCCCGCCGCGTCCATTGCTGCATAAAACTCCTCCGCGAAGCGAGCGCTTTCCTCGCATTCAGCCCAGTGGTCATCGCTAAATTCAGCACAGATCCGGCGCCCGTAGACGTCGTTCGCTTGATTTAGGGGGGCAGGAGTGAAGTTCATAGATTCTCGCCAATCATTGCAATTGATTAATGCTGCCGAGATATCGTACAAATGCATATCGTATGCTTCAAGACTTATTTTATTTACCCTCATAAAAAAGAGAGCTTCCGAGCTACCCAGGAACCAATAATGACGGATGTCCCCTCTGAACACCTCCTGCTGCGCGTGGTCATCGTCGGCGCTGGTCAGGCCGGCAGCGAAGCCGCGGCTGCATTGCGCCAAGCCGGTCATGAAGGCCCGATAACACTGCTTGGCAATGAATCTCACCCACCCTACAGACGCCCACCGTTGTCCAAGGACTATCTGGCGGGCAAAAGCCGTCATGAAGACCTGTACGTCAAGCCGGTAGAGGCTTACGCGAAACTGCGCATAGATTTCCATCCCGGTCGGCAGGTTGTCGAACTCGATCGCAAATTCAAACGGGTCCGCTTGGACGACGGTGAATCAGTCAGTTACGACAAATTGATTCTAGCGACCGGAGGCAGGCCGCGCCGATTGGAATTGGCTGGTAGCGACTGGCTGAATGTGCACTACATACGCACCATCGACGATATCGATGGCTTGCGTGCGGCGTTTCTGCCTGGCGCGAGGATAGTCATCATTGGAGCCGGCTATATCGGCCTGGAAACGGCCGCCGCTGCCATTCAACACGGGTTGAATGTGACGGTACTGGAAGCCGCCGAGCGAGTGCTGGCAAGGGTCACCGCCGTCGAGCTATCGAGATTTTATGAAAATACCCACACCGCCAGGGGCGTCAAACTGCATACCAGCACTACGGTGCTTGGGCTTGAGGGCGACCATCGGGTGCGTCAGGTACTGACAAACAAGGGGCCGATTGCGGCCGATGTGTTGGTGGTCGGTATTGGACTGATTCCCAATACGGAATTAGCGGTCGCTGCCGGCCTGGATATCGATGGTGCAATCACCACCGACGAACTCACCCGCACTTCAGATCCTGACATCCTAGCGATCGGCGACTGCACCAGCCATCCCAATGTCTTCTATGGCAAACGACTACGCCTGGAATCAGTACAAAACGCCTTGGAACAGGCACGTACCGCCGCAGCAACCATTGTTGGTCAAGTCAAACCGTACAATCCTGTTCCCTGGTTCTGGTCGGATCAATATGAGCTGAAACTGCAAATGGTCGGCCTTTCTGAAGGCCACGACCGAACCGTTATCCGCGGCTCTTTGGCTGATAAGAGTTTTGCGGTGTTCTATCTGCACGGCCCCCACGTAATTGCCGTGGATGCGGTCAATCGTCCACAGGACTTCCTCCTAGCCAAGCGCTTGGTTGCCGCACGAATCAAGGCCGAACCCGGACAACTGGCGGATGTGGCATTTCCTCTCAAATCCTTATTTGAATCTATTGTCAGTCAAACTCAGGAGTAGTTAATGCCTAGCGTAATTTTCATAGAGGTCGGCGGCACCCATCACACTTTGGAGGTAGCCGTTGGGCAGTCGCTGATGCAAGCCGCTCTCGACAATTCGATTCCCGGCATTTTTGGAGATTGCGGCGGCAGCTGCACCTGCGCTACCTGCCACGCCTATCTTGATCCGGCATGGGCTCGGCATTTGCCTGCTATCACCGAGAACGAGCAAGGACTGCTCGAAGTCGTGATGAATCCAAACGAAAACAGCCGATTGACCTGTCAAGTCATCATGACGCCGGAACTTGAAGGACTGATTGTACGTTTGCCGAACTCACAAGGCTGACGTTATAGGGCGACCCCATCGGCTTGACAAACTATTAGTACTGATGCATAAATAATCCATGCATACCATAATGAGAGAAAAATTTATTATGAGCTATTTCACCGGAAAAACGGTTGTCGTCCTTGGCGCCTCTGCAGAAGGCGGCACTGGCTGGGCAGTCGCCGAAGCCTTTGCCCAAGAGGGCGCGAACGTGGTCGTGGGCGCTCGCAGTTTCGATGCCTTGGAACGTCTGGCCGACAAGATAAAGGGCACTGCAGTCGCCTGCGATGCCGGCAATGAAGACCAGGTACGCAATCTCGCAGAAACGGCCCTGCGCACCTATGGACGGCTGGACATCGCCGTCAATGCGGCAGGCCTGCCCGTCAGGGGCATGATCGCCGATAGCACCGATAGCGCACTGCAATCCGCCTTACAGGTCAATTACCTGGGCAATGTGTACTTCATCAAACACATGGCCAAAGCGATGGGCACCGACGGGGCGATCACGGTGATTTCATCCATGAGCACAACTCATCCTTTGGCGCCTCATTTCGCCTATGCCTGCGCCAAATCGGCCAGCGACTGCCTAGTGCGCTACGCCGCGCTGGAATATGGCCCACAAAATATCCGGGTAAATTCTATTTTGCCTGGCGCGATAGTTTCCGACCTGTCTCGAGAATTGTTTGCCAGTGAAGACGTGCGCAAAGCGTTCGAGAAAGAGATCCCGCTCGGCCGTCTGGGCTATCCTGCGGATTTCGCCAATTCGGTGCTCTGGCTGTCCGGTCCGGCCTATGTCACCGGGCTCAACCTGCAGGTCAACGGCGGCAACCATCTCACACGGTTCCCTTATGTAACTGAATTGCCGTCTGCCGTCCAAACCCACGAAGGAGCCGGTAAGCCGCTCTTTGATCGATGAATACCAAGGCTCTACAACAACGCACTAGCCGGTAAAAATAACGTTTGTTGATTGCCTTGATTTGGATCGAAAGAACGGTCGCCAGTATCTAGCGTTCGGCCGTAGCATCGACTTCTGCATCAGCAATCAATTGGCTAGTGCCGAGCTGCGCATCGCGTTCCAGCTGTTGCTCATGCCCTTGCCGCAGATGAGCCTTGACCAATGGCCGAACCCTGAATTTGCTGCGATTTACCATGTGCGCACGCTGGAACAGCTGCATATCGTTTTCTAAAACCCATGCTCACACCGTGACGCCGTACACGGAACACTGATACCTACAAGAACAGGTGACCGATGAAAAGCAGAGACGCAAATACCCCCTATGATCCCATGACCTGGGAAGTATGGAACGGCGCAGGTCCTGGCAGTTCCGATGAAAAGTACCCCCACCCGCATGGCCTTTATCCGGAACTGGCCGAGTATCGTCGTCTCGATACGCAAGGCTACACCGACCCGAAGGTCGTGGATCAGGAGTGGCAACGGCTATGGACCCAAACCTGGACCTGCGCTGGCAGAGTTTCTGACCTTCCCAAGCTGGGAAGCTGGTTCCGCTATGACCTGGGGAAAGAGTCTTTCATTATCACGCGGGGTCATGACGACCAGATTCGTGCGCTTTACAACGTCTGCCAACACCGCGGCCGTCGGCTCGTGGATGCCGATCGCGGGCAGGGACTGAAGTTCGTCTGCCCGTTCCACAGTTGGGCCTATGATTCGACCGGCAAAAATGTGCGGGTCACTGATCGGCAGATGTTCGACGAACAGACGTTATGCGGAGAGGTGAACCTCAGCAGCGTGCGCTGTGAAACCTGGGCGGGTTTCGTTTTTATCAGCATGAATCCGCAAGCCCCTACCCTGCTTGACTTTCTTGGCGATGTCACACGGCTCATGGAACCATACCAGATGGAGGACATGCACGTCGTACGTGACGTGGTCTTGAGCATGAACTGCAATTGGAAGATCGGACTCGAAGCCTTTCTAGAGTCTTACCACTTGCACGCAACACACCCACAGGCAATGCCGGTGACCGAGGACTACCTGGGTCAATTCGACGTTTTCGAAAACGGTCATGCCCGGCATGCCACCGCCCTAGCTATTCCGAGCGTACGCCTGAAAGACCAGACAACCGTTAATCCGCTGTTGCAGTTTCTGCTGAAGGATTCAGGAATTGATCCGACCAGCTACAGCGGAACAGCTGCCGATGTACGGAACGCCATCTGCGATGCCAAACGTAATCCAGACAACCACTTCGGCCTGAATTACTCGCGCTTTACTGACTCGCAAATCACCGATGACTGGAATTACTTCGTGTTCCCGAACATGACGTTCAACAGCCACCCGGAAGGAATCCTGATCATGCGTTTCCTTCCGCATCCAACAGACCCGGGACAATTCCAATACCACGTACTGGTCATCATGCCCAAGCTCAAGGAAGGGGCTGCGGCCCCCTTTTATATGGGCGTCGAAGAAGGCGATGACATCACGGGGGCAACGCGTCCCGAGCGTATTCACTCTTCGACGGAGGTCCCGCGACTGGGCGAAATACTTGAACAGGACATCAGCAATATTCAGGCTGTCCAGCAAGGTCTGCAATCCAAAGGTTTTGCCGAGGGTATGCGCCTCGGGGAGCAAGAACTGAGGATTCAGGTGTTTCACGCAGAACTGGACCGTTACCTCAAAGGCGGAAAGTTTCAGGCAGCAGGAACGCCTCCATGAAAAGTGGGTATGTCTCGCTTTCGGTAGAAGGCGCAATCGCGACGGTGACGCTCAATCGACCAGAAAAAATGAACGCCCTACCACCGAAAGCGCATTACGAGCTATCGGAGCTGTTCGACCGGCTTTGCGACCAGACAGATGTCCGCGTCGTCATTGTCAAAGGCAACGGCCGGGCTTTTTGTGCCGGCCAAGACCTCAAAGACAACCTGACCGACAATGTGCTCGATCTGCCGTCTACCGGTTTTGCAGGGCTGACCTGGCGCGACGACTACCCTTTGCCATTGATCGCCGCCGTCAACGGTGCAGCCATGGGTGGTGGATTCGAACTGGCGTTGGCCTGTGACCTGATAATTGCCAGTGAAGCCGCCTATTTTGCATTGCCCGAACCCAAGGTGGGTTGGGCGGCGCTGGGCGGCGGCGTACAGCGACTACCCAGGACCATCGGGATAAAGCGAGCCATGGGGATCATCCTGACAGGTCGCCTAGTCTCAGCCCAGGAAGGACTGGAGCTTGGCTTCGTCAACCAGGTAGTTCCAGCCGAGCAGTTGAGCGAAGCGTCGTTGAACTGGGCCCGACAGATTGCTGAGTGCGCGCCCCTGGCGATCCGTTGTAGCAAGCAAGTTGCTTACGCCAGTCAGGATCAACCCGATTTTACTACGGCGATCAACCCCGATAGCTACTCCAGTTCACGCGCCATGCTCGATAGCGAGGACGCCATCGAAGGGCGGCGTGCGTTCAGCGAAAAGCGTCCACCGGTTTGGAGAAGCGGTAGATCGACCTCCTCCTAAGCGAAATAAGGTTGGCCCTCTTCGCGGGAAACTTACAGCCAGTCGAATTACATGATAGGAGACCTGAAACATGGACACCATAAGTTACCCGATACAGGTGACAGGCGACCTGCTTGGGCTACCGTTCCCGACTAGCATAGAGAGCCTTATCGAACAAGGACCTGAATTTCTGACTTTGGCGTTCCGCGCATGTGGTGCGTTGAGCGAAGATAATCGGGTGACGGCGATCAACACGCCGCAGGAATTCTTCGCGGGAGGTATGGGCCGTAAATTGCTGCTGTCGGTCCAATACGAAAACCCCAGCGATGAGTTACACACCGAACTCTTTCTGAAATTCCCCCGCGATTTTGGCGATCCCCTCCGCGAGCTTTTCAGCCCCTTGATGGAACCTGAGATCCGCTTCGCGCTGTTGTCCCGGAAACCAGGCTTTCCCGTAGCCGTACCTAAATGCTATTTCGCCGATTACCACGCTGCGAGCAGCAGTGGCTTGCTTGTGACTGAAAAAATTCGATTTGGTCAAGACGGTATCGAACCTGGATACGAAAAATGCCAAGACTACGAACTGCCCGACCCTCTGGCCCACTACAAGGCACTGACTCAAGCGCTGGCCAAGATATCGAGTGCCCACAAGGCAGGTAGGCTGGACGTAGATGTCGATCTGAACTACACCCTCGACATTCAATCTGCCAGTGCCATGAATCGGATTCCTTACACGCCCTCCGAGCTCGAAGCGAAACTAGACTACCTACGCAGTTTCATCGATCGCGTACCACAGTTGTTTCCTGACACGCTCCGATGCAAAGCATTCCTGATGCGTTTCTCGCAGCAGGTACCGCTATTTCTAGAACACGAGGACGCGATCAGGGCGTTCCTCCACTCAAGTAGCGACTATGTCGCCTTGTGTCACTGGAACGCCAATGTCGATAATGCATGGTTCTGGAAGAGCGACCAGGGCACCCTGCAGGCCGGCCTGCTGGACTGGGGCAGTGTCGGGCAGATGAATATTGCTCAAGCATTGTTTGGCATGATCTGCGCCGCCGAAACTGAGTTTCTGAACGCCCACAAGCAAGAGTTATTGCATCTATTCGTTGAGGAGTATCAGCGCAATGGCGGCCCCACCCTAGATGTGGACACTCTGGCGTTGCACCTGAAGTTGGCCATCGCGACCCTCGGCATCGCCTGGATGCTGGATGCCCCAGCCTTGATCGAAGCACAAATACCCGAGATTGAAACCATTCTCAGCCGCCACGACCCCAGGCTCAAGAATGACTTTCTGGCCCGCGCGCAACTGCATCTACTGATCGTCTTCCTTAACGAATGGCAGACCGGGAACTTCGGTGAACTGATCCCCCAATGCCTATCCATCCAAGACCACAACGTCTAAGGGTACCGCAGCCCAAAACTACAACTACATAGGCGTGATGCCCGTACGCATACTGCTCCGCTCGGTCGCGCAGAGGTGGACCGACTTGATTGCGCTGCGACTGATCCACGGATGACCTCTGCAACCACTTTCAAACGATCGGTCGTGCTGAGTGGTGAGTCTCAAACAACGATGGGAGCGACCCTTGGTGGATTCCGATATGAGCCGCCAGTTCACGCATGCTGACCTGACCGAAGCCGCGGATGGCAAAAAGCTCGGCTGCGTTATTCCGAGGCTATTCTCTGCGCTTGAGTGGCGGGTTAGCGAGTGCACCAACAGTTTCGAATTCACGCATGGCTTACGCCTCGGGATCGTTGCTGGAACATTGCATTGCGTGCAGGTCAGGCTGCACTACATGCTCTGCCTACAAAAAGCGTTCGCTAAGCCAGGAACTATCTAAAGCTGCACATCATATGCTAGCCTACGATTGATAAGCGTAGACGCCGTCGCCCCAGACTCATAAGATTTGCGCAACGCCCTCATAAGCAACGCACACCCACGATAGAAGCTAGAGGAGAACGTCCAGTGGAAGAGCTTGTTCAAGAGCACGAACGTGAGGGAATTCTGGAGCTGGTACTCAATCGGCCCACCAAATATAACGCATTGACCGACGAAATGATTGTCAAGCTCGGCGAAGCCATTGACCGTTTCGCCAGTGAGCAGACACTGCGTGTGATGCTGATTCGTGCCAACGGTAAATACTTCAGCGCCGGGGTCGATATCTCTCCTGAGATCACACCTGAAACGGGCAGCAGCACCTTGGACGGAAGACTGTGGTACAGAAACAAATTCCATCGCATGTTTGACGAACTCGAGGCCATCGAAAAGCCGATAGTGGTCGCTCACCAAGGCCCTTGCCTGGGTGGAGGCCTGGAGATGTCGCTCTCCTGCGATTTTCGACTTGCCGCACAAAGTGCGAGTTATGCACTTCCCGAGATCAATATCGGGGCGCTTCCAGGCTCAGGGGGAATCAGCCGACTGACTCGTATTGCCGGCCCCCACTGGGCGCGTTGGCTGGTGATGGCCGGCGAACAGATCGATGCCCAGCAGGCACTGAACATCGGCATCGTGCATACAGTATACCCGGATGATGAATTTCAGGCGCGTACTTGGGCTTTCTGCCAGAAGCTGGCGAAGCAGCCATACGAACTCATGGGGCTCGCCAAACTGTCCATCGAGTTGACTGCGGACCTGGGGCGTGCGCAGGGGCGCAATGTGGAAAGAATCAGCAATAGCATCCTGTTCACAGGAGCAGAACACAAAGCTCTAGTTCATACCTTTCTGGATCAACAAGCCCAGAAGCGCCGGAACAAAACAGAGAAAGCCGAGTAACCTTTGAACAGGGCTCTTAGTTCCCCTGGCGCCCGAACACCGCTAGGGGCGGGATGCAAAAGTACTGGACACGCTCGCTTCATCTCACTCAGAAAACGCTTCAACCATGAACATGAAGCTTTCCAAGTGGCGGCCCACTTACGAGAGCGTGCATCAACCGTGAATGACCAAGGTCCAATCGCCGCATCAGATGCTGTCCATCCCACGCTCTTGTTTGATGCTCAGCAAATTGCTCTTGAGCAACGCGAACATCCTCGCCAACAGCAGCCGTTGATCGTGACTCAACCCCTCGAGGACCCGTTCACTCATTTGGTGACTGAGATGATGCATTTCCTTGACCGTCTGATGCCCTCGATGGGTGAGATAAATTCGCTTGGCTCGACGATCATTGCCATCGGCTCGCCGCTCAATCAAACCCGATGACTCAAGCCGATCAAGCAGTCCCCCGAGGGCGGCCTTTCCCAGTTCAAGTACGCTGGCTAAGTCACTCTGATTCATCCCATCTTGACGCGATAAACAGGCCAGCACCCACCAACGAGACCGGGTGACGCCCAACGGCTTCACGAAACTATCGAATACCATCCTACGCAATCGGGAAACGTCATGCATCAGGAAACCAACGCGTTGATCCCAGTTGTTGTCTTCCGTCATTTTCGATCTGTGGCCGGTCTCAGGCACATGTTCTACTTCATCGACATGGCCTTTCGACGACTCATTGTCACTCATATCTTTTGATTTCCGTGAGCCTACAACCGAGTCTATAGCTGCATTCCTCCGTCAACGGCCAAGGACTGACCCGAGATGAACGAAGCCTTGGAGGACAACAGAAAAACAACGGCCTCAGCGATATCTTCTGGCTGGCCAATGCGCCGCAATGGAATCGAACGGCGGATCTGCTCGATATGCTCTTCTGTCAATTCCGTGCGCATTACTTCTCGACCGAGCCCTGCATCGATCCAGCCCGGGCCTACGCAGTTGGCTCTAACGCCGAACCGCCCTTCTTCCTTTGCCACGCCGCGCATCAACATCTCGATGGCAGCCTTCGGTGCCGCCGAGCAAATATCGCGAATCGGTACTCTCTCGACCGCTGCCGTGATCACTGCGACATACGCGCCGCCCCCCGCCTTCTTCATTACCGGCAGGGTTGCGTGCACAAGGTTGAAGCTGCCACCCACATCAGTAGCGATTACCGAAGCCCATTCAGCAGGATCCAATTGGCTAATGAATTGCATATGTAAACCAGGCCCTGCGGCATACACCACTGAGTGAACGCGCCCGAAACGTTCGTGCGCCCTAGTCGCCATTGCGGCCACCGCCTGACAGTCGCACAAGTCAAGCTGGACGATCTCAGCCTCGCGGCCCAACTCACGAACCCCTTTCATAACTCTCTGCGCCTCATCCGCATTGGAACGATAGGTCACCAATACATTGCTGCCGGCGCGCGCCAGCGCCAGGCAAATGTGCGCTCCTATGCCCCCGCTCCCGCCAGCCACGATGGCAACCCCTTCGGCAAAAAAAGGGTCCACTGGCATATTCACTTCATTGTTCATATGTCTTATCCAATCTTGAGAAGCTGCTAGACCAACGCGGTGGTCATTTCAGGAACGGCTTCGAACAGATCCGCTACCAGCCCGTAATCGGCAACCTGGAAAATCGGCGCTTCTTCATCCTTGTTGATCGCAACGATCACCTTGGAATCTTTCATGCCGGCCAGGTGCTGAATCGCGCCGGAGATACCGACGGCGATGTACAGCTGAGGCGCAACGATCTTGCCGGTCTGACCGACCTGCATGTCGTTAGGAACGAACCCTGCGTCGACCGCAGCGCGGGACGCACCGACACCCGCACCCAGCTGGTCGGCCAATGCATACAGGTGTTTGAAGTTGTCGCCGTTCTGCATACCGCGCCCGCCGGAAACGATGATCTTGGCGGCGGTCAGTTCCGGGCGATCGGATTTGGCCAGTTTTTCATCAGAGAAGGAGGATCTTTCAGAATCATATACGGTGGTGACCGCCTCTATGATTGCCGAGCCACCTTCTGATGCCACCGGGTCGAAACCGGTGGCACGCACGGTAATCACTTTGACCGAAGCGTTCGATTGAACGGTAGCGATGGCGTTACCGGCATAGATCGGACGCCTGAAGGTATCGGCGTTTTCTACTGAGATGATCTCGGAGATCTGGTCAACGTCCAGGACAGCGGCAACGCGCGGCAGGATGTTTTTGCCGTTGGAAGTGGCCGAAGCCAGGACATGGTTGTAAATCGAGTGTTGTTCAATCACCAAGCAGACCACTAACGGGGCAATATTCTCTGGAAGTTGATGCCCGTAGGCGACGTTGTCGGCCACTAGCACTTTAGCCACGCCAGCGATTTTCGCGGCGGCTTCGGCAACGGCACCAACGCCCTGACCTGCAACCAGCACGTGGATGTCGCCACCGATTTGGGCAGCGGCAGCAACGGTATTCAGCGTGGCCAGGGCCAGCACTTTGTTGTCGTGTTCAGCAATAACCAAGATCGTCATTTAGATTACCTTCGCTTCGTTTTTTAGTTTCTCGACCAGTTCAGCCACCGACTTGACCTTGATGCCCGCGCTGCGTGCAGCCGGCGCTTCGACTTTCAGGGTCTTGTTGGTGGAGACGGTGGAAACGCCCAAAGCGTCAGGCGTCAGCACTTCAAGCGGCTTCTTCTTGGCTTTCATGATGTTTGGCAGGGACGCGTAGCGCGGCTCGTTCAAACGCAGGTCGGTGGTGACGATGGCCGGCAATTTCAGGGAAACGGTCTGCGCGCCGCCGTCGATTTCGCGGGTCACGGCAACGCTGTCGCCGGACACTTCGACTTTCGAAGCGAACGTGCCCTGGCCGTAGCCGCTCAATGCAGCCAGCATCTGGCCGGTCTGGTTGTTGTCACTGTCGATGGCTTGTTTGCCAAGGATCACCAACTGAGGCTGTTCCTTGTCGACAACAGCTTTCAACAGTTTGGCAACGGCCAGGGAAGTCAGGTCTTCAGCAGACTCGACGAGGATCGCGCGATCGGCACCCAGAGCCAGGGCGGTGCGCAGTTGCTCTTGAGCGGTGGGCGAGCCGACGGAGACGACGACGATTTCAGTCGCCACGCCTTTCTCTTTCAGGCGTACTGCTTCTTCCACGGCGATCTCGCAGAACGGGTTCATCGACATCTTGACATTGGCAAGATCGACGCCGGAACTGTCCGCCTTGACGCGAACTTTCACGTTGTAATCCACAACGCGTTTGACAGCTACAAGAACCTTCATTATGACCCCGCAGATCAGTGTTCGTTAAAGGCAAGCGTCATGAACCATGAATGCTTACATATATTATTCATGCATACGATAAAGATAACAACCATGCCGTCAACACATTTGCATACCTAACAATCTGACCAGACTCCAGACCGTTGAAAAATCACCACGGCAGCGTCGCAGCTACCGGCGAACAAAAAGGTATCGGTGGTCGCCATAGCGGCGCGATATGACACGCTTTCCTACTGACCGCCTGGTGTCGGATAACGCCGGGCCAGCAACAGACTCAGCATCATGCCTATTGCCGCCGCGCTCAAGGCTTGAGTAACACCGAAAACACTCGCCACCAGCCCCCAAATCACCCCACCTACAGCCATAGCCACCTGAAAAGAGAGCAAAAAAACAGCGATTGCACGAGCCATCACCCAAGCAGGCAGCCCCCCTTGAAAGGCTGCATTGATTGGAGAAGTGAAATTGATCCAAGCCATGCCGCCCAAAATCAGCATTACGTACATGACTGGTAGTGGAGGTATCCAGGCAACGACGAGCATCGAGACGGCAAACAGTATCGTGGAGAGACTCAGCAATGAATCGAGGTCAGCGCATCGTGTCCTCAGCCAGCTCAATGAAAAACCTCCGATTACTGAGCCAAAACCAAGGCTAGACAGCAAGTAGCCATAACTACCCTCCCCATCGACAACGAGCTTGCTGATCAATGGCAACATTGCCCAAAGTGAACTGGCACAACCGGTAAATGCGATGACACGCAAAAGATAGCCATGCAACAAACGCTCATTGCGCACATAGACAAGACCCTCTCGGACCGCAGAAATAGCAGCGTTTGGCGGTTGCGGCCTTGCCACGGTTGTGTAGCAAAAAACCAAGACGAGCAGCACGATCAGCAATAGGACAAGGTTCAGAACGAACACAGCATGAACCCCAACGCCGGCAATAATCAGTCCGGCCAGCGCCGGACCGAGTGCCCGAGCAGTGTTGTATGCGATGCTGTTTAGCGTTATGGCGGGTAGCAAGGAAGCGCCTGGAACCGTATCAGAGATCGATGCCTGCAAGACAGGCAGTGTCAGTGCGCTGCCAATACCTGACAGAAAGACCAGACACAGCAGACTCCACGGACCTACGACATCGAGTTCCACAACCACGACCAATAGAGTGCTTGCGAGCATCATCCAGACGTAGATAGACAACAGTAACTTGCGTCGATCAACGCGATCAGCAAGGACACCAGCAGGGATACCGAAGAAAAATGCAGGCAAACTAATAGCTGTCTGAATCAAAGCCACCATTAACGGTGAGGTGCTTAGCGATGTCATGAGCCAGGCAGCGGCGACATTCTGCATCCAGACAGCAACATTGGCGATCAACGCCACACTTAAGAGAGCCCGAAACAACGTATAGCTCAATGGCGGTAGGCTGACATCGGTCTTTGGCACGGTATTGTCCTTCTCAGGTAGGGACTGTTGGCACAGCGATTACTCAAACCTTGAAACGAATTACAGCCTCATGCAAAGCCACAGACGACGCCTGAAGATCCTGCGAAATCCTGCTCGTCTCTGCCGCCACATCGTTATTTTCCACGCTCATCTGTGCGACTATCTCCACCTCCCGGGCGATTCCCGCCGAAGCGAGACTCTGCTCATGCAAAGCAGAAGAAATGACGGTAATGGCCTGCGTAACCTGCTTCGAATGCTTCTGTACTCGCAAAATATGCTCGGATGCCTCGGATGACAGCCGCTTGCCGTCCTGAACCTTCCCCACAATCAACTCCATCCTGGAAGCAGCATCAGCCACAGAGGCCTGCATGGAACCGATCATCTGACGAATCTCCAAAGTCGACCGGGCTGTACGCTCCGCCAATTGTCGGACTTCATCGGCAACCACAGCGAAACCACGCCCCTGTTCCCCTGCTCGCGCAGCCTCGATAGCCGCATTGAGCGCCAACAGATTGGTCTGTTCAGCAACATCACGAATGACATGGGTAATCGTCGTTATCTGCCCGGACTGATCATGGACACGGCTAATGGCTTCAGAGGCCAACACTACGACCTGGTCGATTTGATTCATCCCGCCCGCCGAGCAAACAATGATGTCTGCACCTAGCCCTGCTGCATCACCGGCCTGGCGCGAACGCTCAAGCACATCCTTAGCGCTGGTCGATACTCCGCCGATACTGGCGTTGACCTGCTCGATGGCCGTTGCCATTGCCGACGCGGATTCACTCTGGCGAGTCGAGGCAGTCGCGACCTGATCGGCGGCATCGGAGGTTTCCCGGGCAGCCGCGGAAACTTGCGCTGCGCACTCCAGAACCGCACGTAACGATCCATGTACCCCCTCCAGCAATCCGTTGAATGCCGTTGCAGTCTGGGCCAGTTCATCACGCCCCTTCACCCCCACCCGTACCCTGAAATCGTTCGTTTGCGCGAGCGTAGTGATCACGTTGCGTAATCGGCTCAAGGAACCGGTGATGCCTTGAATGATGAAGAAAGTGAATACCGCAATAAACACGCCCACTAACAAGGACGTCACGGTGATAAAGGTAAGCGCCATGGACTGCGCCGCCCCTGCTTCCAATGCCACTTGATCCGTGTGCTCGTGCAATATCTGAAGCTGCGCCTGGATTTCGACTTCAAGCCGTTCAAGGAAGTCGCCCAGCGGGTACTCGAGCGCCTTATAGCGAGCGATTCCCGACTGCACCGCGTTCCAGTCATGGGCCGTACTAAGATCAGTCATGACAAGCCGTAATTCGCCATAAATCTCTTGAAACGACGTCAACTGAGCCTGGACCTTCTGCCATTGCGCACGTTCGACCTGCGACTTCGGCAGAGCGTCATAGTCCGCATAAGCCCTGTCCGCCAAGCGATCCGCTACATCACGACGCTCCAGGATCGAGGCAAACAGGCCATTAACCTCCGCGACAGCATCCGTCTTGTTCGCCATTGCGTCATACGCAGCCGAGCTCCAGGAACTCCCCTCCCTGGAAATCAGCACCGATTTGAGCTGTGCCATGCGCAGGCCCATCATTAACGTAACTGCGGGCATGCTTCTTTGCTCGATATCATCAATGGAGTCGCCAAGGCGTGCAGCCCCCCACAAGCCCACGGTCGCCACCAGGGACAGTCCGACCAATGACACCAAAACCAGAAAGATCAATCTTATTTTTATAGAGATGTTTTGCATGACGCCCTCGGTGCGAGATGACTTTGCTTTGACAGCATACCATATGCGTGCATATTATTTGCCAAGGATATATGTCCCACACTCCCTGAGATTGATAACGAGGTGAATTGCGCAGATGGCTAGTACCTATGGCATCACTGGATTTGGCGGCTACATTCCACGCCTGAGAATGCAGCGCGCGGCGATAGCAGCTGCTCATAAATGGATGGCCCCTGGATTGCGCAGCCTGGCGAACGGCAAACGGGCTTTTTGCAGCTGGGACGAGGATAGCCTGACCATGGCTGTAGAGGCTGCCCGTGACTCGCTCCCCATCAACAAGCAGCATCAAGCGGGGCTAACCTCACTGAGTCTCGCCTCAACAACGCTGCCCTTTGCCGACCTACAGAATGCAACCTTGGTTGCCGATGCTCTTGGCCTGCCGAAAAATGTACGAACCCTCGATATCACCGGCTCGCAACGCGCTGGGACTTCCGGCTTGCTCGCTGCACTGCAAGCGCGCAATGGCGATGGCTTGTTCATTGCTACTGACAAGCCACGCGGCAAGCCAGCCAGCACACAGGAAATCAGCTACGGTGCCGGCGCTGCCGCCTTCACTCTCGGCAGCGAAAACATCATCGCCGAGCTGATCGGTTCTGCCAGTCAAAGCACTCTGTTCGTCGATCACTTCCGCGCAGCGGGTAACGCCTACGATTACGCCTGGGAAGAGCGCTGGGTACGCGACGAAGGCTACCTCAAGCTGGTACCGGAAGTAATCAGAGGTGTACTCGCCGAAGCCGGCGTAAGTGCCGGCCAGATTGACCACTTCATCCTGCCGTCCCCCCTCAAGGGTGTCGCGGCGACCGTGGCGAAGAAACTGGGAATACCGGCAGAAAGCGATGCTGACAATCTCGACGCACAATGCGGATACAGCGGCGCCGCTCATGGCTTGCTGATGCTTGCACTGGTATTGGAAAAAGCCGGCCCGGGCCAGAACATTCTGCTGGTTGGCTTCGGCCAGGGTGTCGATGCACTGCTGTTTCGAACCACCGAGGCGCTGAATCATTTCGCGCCCCGTCGTGGTGTCAGCGGCGCATTGGCCGATAGCCAAGTGCACGACAGCTATCTACGCCTGCTTTCCTATTACGACAGCATCGAGCTGGAATGGGGCATGCGAGCTGAAAAGGCGATCAAAACCGCTTTTACTGAACAGTATCGCTCCAGTAATCAGCTGGCGACCTTTCAGGCAGGCAAATGTAGCTGCTGCGGTACCATGCAGTTTCCTCAACTGCCCTACTGTGCCAACCCGGAATGTAAGGCGCCGAGCTCAAGTTTTGAACCGCATTCGCTGGTCGACGATCCGCTCAAAGTACTCACCTATACCGCGGACTGGCTGTCCTATCACCCCTCACCTCCCCTCTATGTCGGCTTTGTCCAATTCGACAATGGCGCCCGCATGTTGATGGAGACCGTCGATGTGGGTGAAGGCGGTCTTGAAGTCGGAACACCGCTCAAAGTGGTATTCCGCATCAAGGATGTGGACAAGACTCGCGGCTACCCGCGTTATTTCTGGAAAGCCACGCCACTGGAGGCTTGAACATGGCTACAGGTATTAAAGACAAGGTCGCCATTATCGGCATGGGTTGCTCGCAGTTTGGCGAGCGCTGGGACACAGGGACACCAGAGCTGCTGGCCGAAGCCTTCGAAGAAGCATTGCAGGATGCCGGTATCGAACGCCATCAGATCGACGCAGCATGGTACGGCTCCTGCCTCGACGCCATCAACGTCGGCAACTCCGCCATTCCCGCGTCCACTGCGTTACGTCTCGACGGCATCCCGGTCACGCGGGTCGAAAACATGTGTGCCACAGGCACCGAAGCATTGCGCGGCGCCATCTATGCGGTGGCCTCCGGCGCAGCAGACTTTGCCCTGGCAATTGGCGCCGAAAAACTCAAGGACGCTGGCTATGGCGGGCTGCCTCCGGCCTACAAAGGGACCTTCAACGACCTCTGGCTGCCACTGGGTTCAGCTCCGGCCGGATTTGCGCAACTGGCAGCCGGCTACCGCTCCAAGCACGGAACATCGAAAGAAGACCTCAAACGAGCACTGGCACATATCTCCTGGAAAAGCCACGAGAACGGCATGCTCAGTCCCAAGGCGCATATTCGAAAACGAATCAGCATGGAGCAGATTCTCAATGCCCCGATGATTGCCGACCCATTGGGCCTTTTCGATTGCTGTGGCGTCAGCGACGGTGCGGCTGCGGCCATTGTCACCACGCCGGAAATCGCCCGGGCACTTGGCAAGAAGGACATGGTCACCATCAAGGCCATCCAGTTGGCGATCGGTTCGGGAATGGAAACCTCCACCAATCGCTGGGACGGTAGCACCGTGCGCACCACCCGCGCCGCCGCCCAACGCGCCTATGCAGAAGCGGGCATCAGCAACCCGCGAGAGCAACTCGATTTGCTGGAGGTGCATGACTGCTTCTCCATCACGGAATTGGTGACGATGGAAGATCTTTTCATCTCGCCTGAAGGTCGCGCTGTCAACGATGTTCTGAACGGCTTCTACGACAGTAATGGCGGCCTCCCCTGCCAGATTGATGGCGGGCTGAAATGTTTCGGTCATCCGATCGCGGCGTCAGGTCTGCGTATGGCGTACGAGGTTTATAACCAATTGCTTGAACGAGCAGGCGATCGCCAGCTCAAGAGTCCAAGCATGGGGCTGACCCACAATCTTGGCGGCGTTCCTTACCTGGGTATCGCAGCCATCTCGATCCTCGGCCTGCACAGCTGAGATCACGCTTGTCGCAGAGCGCTGGCCCACCGCCGACAGCGGAAAGCCAGCGCCCCCCTCTTATAGCAATGACAGCAACGAGACTCGCCTATATGGTGAAACTGGCTGATATTCGCATGCTTGCATCCATCATTGATGGAAACAAGTCCATATTCCTTCCCGGATCAAGTGGCGCCCCAACCGAATTCGTTTCCTGCTTGCTTCGCGACCGGGAATACAGCCGTAACCTGGAGATATTGACCAGCTACGTACCCGGGATCAACCACCTGGATATTGATAGATTCGCCCCCGGCACCCGCATAACCGGCCTGTTCATGCAGCCTGCCCTGTGCGAGGCACAACGTCAGGGGCGTTATCGCGCACTTCCGGTCAGCTATGCAGGGTTCGTTCGTCATGTTCTGGATAAATTATTGATTGATCTTTGTGTCGTTCAGGTATCTCCACCTGACGCACAAGGCAATTGCTCGCTTGGCCCTGCAGTGGAATTCCTGCCGGTGGTACTTAGGAAAAGTCGTAAGGTACTGGCGCTAATCAACGCGCAAACGCCATACATACCGGGCGCGCCCACCTTGCCTTATCACGCCTTCGACTATGTGTGCGATGTGGATTCGGCGCTACCGCAATACATCACCGAATGCGATCAGGCGACCCACGCTATCGCTACTCATATTGCCCCGCTGGTACGTGACGGCAGCGTATTGCAAGTCGGCTTGGGCAAGGTCCCCATGGCACTCTCCCGGCTGTTGTGTGACCGACGCAATTTACGCTTTCATTCCGGCATGCTTTCGGACGGCCTTATCGACTTGCAGGAGGCCGGCGCGTTGGATCCGGACTTTCAGCACACCACTTGCGTTTTGGTGGGAAGCCAAAGGCTCTATCAGTGGGCCGCCGAGTTTAAACAACTGCGCATTGCCGGCTGCGAAGTGACCCACAATCCGCACACGTTGCTGGACCTGGATCGTTTTGTGGCGGTCAACTCAGCGCTTGAAGTCGACTTGTTCGGGCAATGCAATCTGGAGCACGCCAACGGGAGGGCCATCAGCGGTGCCGGTGGCGCACCGGACTTTGCCCGTGCAGCCCGCATGTCACGTGGCGGAAGTAGCATCGTCGCATTGAACGCCACCTACAACGCCGGCAAAGGCTCACGTATCGTGCCCAGCTTGAGTAACATGGCAATCACCACGTTACCCAGAACGGATATCGATCATGTGGTCACGGAATATGGCATGGCTAACTTGTGCGGGAAAAGCGTACATGAGAGGGCCGAAGCGATTATTTCGGTGTCCGCACCAGTGTTTCGCGAGGAACTCACTCACGCCTGGCGCCAAATCGCTGCAAGGCTTTGAAACGACCGACCGCGCATGAACTGGCGTCATGCGCGATGAATGCCGTCCTGCGCAACTATGAAAGCATCCCGCCTGATGTGCTGTCGATGCCCGTTACCGGTCTATCGACAGCATGAAGCAAGTTGCTGCGATACAGAGACGGTCAATCCCAGGGATTCTCACTCACAATCCGCTCCCGAAGCTTGTTGCGCTGCACCTTACCGGAAGCCGTACGTGGCAACGACCCAAATCGAATCGTTTTAGGGCATTTGTAGCCGGCAATCCTGGCTCGAATAAAGGTGGACAACTCATCGGTTTCGACCTGCACGTCCGGTCGCAGCTCGATGACTGCCACGACGGCCTCGCCCCAACGCTCGTCCGGCAAGCCAACGACCGCGGCATCCAGCACAGCAGGATGCTGTCGAAAGGCCTCTTCGACTTCTGCTGGATAGACGTTCTCCCCGCCGCTGACAATCATGTCCTTGATCCGGTCGGTCAGGTGCAGGAAACCCTCGTCGTCAAGATAGCCTCCATCACCGGTGGCGTACCAACCCTCTACTACCGCCTCCTGCGTCTTGCCAGGCATCTGCCAATAGCCGGACATCAACGTAGGTGTCTTGATCCAGATCTCGCCGTGCTCGCCCCTGCCTAATACCTGGCGATCCGTCCCCCGGATTTCCAGGCTCATGCCTGCTAACGGACGACCCAAAGATTTCAACCGCTGTGGGTGCAGCAGATCATGGTCCCGCGGGCCCAGGAAGGTCGCCGTGCCAGTCAGTTCGGTCATACCGAAGAACTGCCCGAAGGAACAACCGAACAGCCCCATGGTATCGCGTAACAAACGCTCGCTCATGACCATCGCGCCATAATAGAGCCCCTTGATCGGAGGAACGGAGCCGCCGCTGTTGATCAATTCATCTACGACCGCGCGCATGGCAGTCGCCACCAGAAAACAACGCTCCACGGCATAGGTACGCATTAAATTCAGCACGTTCAATGGGGATGGATCACAGGTGATCACTACCGTCGCCATGCGCACCAGCCCCATCAAGACCCAGCACATGCCGCCAATATGGAAATTCGGCATTGGAGAGAGACTGACGCCACCCTCTACCCAGTCTTCCCAGTCTGCCGAAACAAGATCTGCGTGGCGCGCAATGGAGAACGCCTGGTGGGAGATCAGTACACCCTTGGGATTGCCAGTGGTTCCACTGGTATACATTTGCACGACAATTTGTTCGGGATTCCGTGGGCAGGGTTGGACGGACGCTGGCCTGCATAGCAGGCTACGCAGCCCGGCAGGACTCTGGTCATCGACCAGCAGAAACGCTGGAGGCACCTGGAGGCCCGCGACCGCAGCTCGCGCGTCCTCGACCATACCTGTATCGCACACCAACAAACGCGATCGTGAATCTTCCAGTTGATAGGCAATTTCAGGTACTGCAAGCCGCCAGTTGATAGGGACCAGAACAACGCCCGCACGAATGGCACCAAAGAGTACCGGGAAAAAAAGATCGTTGTTTCGGCCCAGGTAGGCGATCCGGTCGCCCGGCAGAACACCCCGTTCACGCAGAAGCCGAACAAAAGCATTGGTCTGTTGTTCAAGGCCACTGTAAGTCGTTCGGAAATTTCCATCAGGGAAGACAAGCGCATCGCGCTCTGGATAGCGCAACGCCCCCAGGGCGGGGATATCACCGACCCATATCATTTCCTCGAGTCGCAACAATGGGGCCCCATCGACCCGAGCCAATACTTTCGAAGACATCTTCCCTCCTCCTATTATTTTTAATCGCAACTGTGCAATTCAGTATTCCACCTTGTCCACTCCAATCGGCCTAACCACTGCGGCTGCCGAGCAAGAGCAATTGCCTGGTCAACAGCGCAATGAAGGAATCAGGCGAAATGGTGTCGAAGCATTCCCCGGTACTTGCCCAGAAGCCCTCCAGCTCGTCTGACGGCCATTGCCAGAGGCTGGGGTAATGGTCGAAGTTGAGGCGTTCGACCCCGGATTCGAGCAGGTTCATGCACTCGCCGAGGGGCCTAGCACCACCTTGCTCGGTGAACAACTGCCAAAGCGTTTTCTCGTCCTGGCACCGGTCCTCGATTTTATTAGGAGCGGGCATGCTCAGTAGGACTTCGGCAGGCCCAGAACTTTTTCTGCAATAAAACACAGAATAAGTTGTGGCGAGATGGGAGCAATCCGCGGCAACATCGCTTCGCGGAAGTAGCGTTCCACGTGGTACTCCTTTGCATACCCCATCCCACCGTGGGTCAGAACCGCGGTTTCGCAGGCTCGAAAACCGGCCTCTGCGCAAAAATATTTCGCCGCGTTGGCTTCCGCCCCGCAGTTCTTGCCTTGGTCATACAGCCAGGCTGCGCGCTGATAGAGAAGCCTGCCCGCTTCCAGGTCAATCCAACGCTCGGCCAAAGGGTGCTGGACACCTTGGTTCTGCCCAATCGGCCGTTCAAATACGATGCGCTCACCGGCATAGCGTGCCGCTCGACCCAGCGCTACTCGCCCGAGCCCAGTAGCCTCGGCTGCCAGTAAAATCCGCTCCGGGTTCAAGCTATGAAGAATGTATTCAAAACCACGTCCCTCCTCGCCGATGCGATTCTCGACTGGAATCTCCAATCCATCGATGAACAGTTGGTTCGAATCTACGGCCTTGCGCCCAAGCTTTTCGATCTCACGCACTTCGATCTTGCTGCGGTCCAGGTCGGTGTAGAACAGACTAAGGCCCTGGCCGGGAGATTTGACTTCTTCGATAGGCGTTGTACGCGCCAACAGCATGATTTTATCCGCGACCTGGGCCGTGGAAATCCACACCTTCTGCCCATTTACCACATAACGATCACCTTGACGCACCGCTGTGGTTTTCAACTTCAGGGTATTGAGACCAGTGTTGGGTTCTGTCACACCGAAACAGGCTTTATGCTTGCCACTGATGATCGGCGGTAACCAGCGTGCTTTTTGTTCAGCGCTGCCATGGACCACCACAGGGTGAAGCCCGAACACATTCATATGCACAGCCGACGCACCTGAAAGTCCCGCTCCCGAAGCAGAAATCGCTTCCATCATCAGCGCCGCCTCGCTGATCCCTAGTCCTGCCCCTCCGTACTCTTGAGGCATCGCAATACCCAGCCACCCTTCACGGGCGAGTGCTGCATAAAAATCTTCGGGGAAGCCGCCCTCTCGATCCTTGCGCAACCAATATTCGTCATCGAATGCCGAGCAGACGCTTTCTACTGCGGCACGGATAGCGAGCTGATCTTCAGTGGGCTCGAAATTCATTTTCTTTCCTCAACACTACGGCTATGGATTGCAACGCACGGAAGGCCGCAATTGAATGCGGCCATAGCCATGGCAAGCGACCATAAAACGTTAGCATAAGGTATGCTGACATACAATATTGACGCATTTATAAGCTCGAATCTGGATTTCAGTTTCATCGGCGAAACCGCCAGCCGCCGGTACCGAACAGGCACCGACTCTACAGAGCTAATTACTTTGATTGATTGAACAACGCGCGCGCAGCAAAAAAAGCTATTACGAAATAGCTGAAGGGGCGCAGGCAACCGACGGAAACCTACGGTATAGGGATTGCCACAAATATATGCTCAGAGCACCGTAATACACAGCCCCTGCGTGCTTTAGCGCTCTCCTTTACTCTTCGATACCGCTTTCGCGCTTAATCAACAGCAGGTTTTCCTTGACCCTCATCAAGAGATCAGCCAACTGGAGGCGCTCCTCTTGGTCAAATCCGCTTAAAATCTGCTCGCTCAAATGATGGCTCAGCTCGCGCATCTCCTTCACCATATGGTTGCCCTTGCGCGTCAGGTGCACACGCTTGACACGACGGTCCGAAATATCCGGACGTCGTTCGATGAACTCGGATGCTTCCAGTCGATCGATCAGGCCACCCAATGCTGCCTTCCCCAGATCCAACAAGGCTGCAAGGTCACTCTGGATCATCCCGTCATGGCGTGACAGGTGCGCCAGCACCCACCATTGCGAACGGGTCACCCCTAATGGCGTCATCATGTTGTCGAATACGATACGCCGCAGGCGCGACACATCGTGCATCAGGAAGCCGACGCGCTGATCCCAATTATTATCATCGGTCATGATGGTTTTCTTGGCAGATTTTGTCGACCGCTTGGCCGTCTTGGTTTCAAGTGGGGCCGATTCATTCTCTAGCATACTTTACCGCTCCGTTAAAAAACTTCCAAAAGCCATCCAGACAAAGGAGCCTGAAGGTCGGCTGACTTGAAAGGTCATTTCATACAATGACAATTACTATACGCTAACGTCCTGTCTTGCAGCACTCCCCCTGGCCCAGAATACCTTGCGCCTTAGGCAGCAGAACATCTCTCGGAACCTGGCATCCCCCATACGTCTCTCGACAACACTGGGGGCTCCCCCAATCCCGCCCGTCCACATCCCTGCGACCAAAGGTGGCGAAGATGTGTTCAATCTACTCAAAAAGCCATTGCAGGTAAGCACATAGCTCGTGGCGAGATTACGTGCAGAAACAGATTTGGTATGCTAGGATACTATGAAGCTAACGAAGCAGTGGGCCATTTGCAGGTCCTCCGTTGATTCACGCAATGCAACCGCTTCTTATCAGAACGGCACAAAGTTCAAAGTGGACCATAAAATAAAAACCTGAAAACACTCAAAAACAGGAGAGCACCATGTCAGCGTGGATTCGTACAAACAACTGCTTTGTCTCACGCTTTACGATTGATCCGAATCGTCGGGAAGAGTTTCTGCTAGCGCTGGAATTTTTGTGCAGCAATGCAGATCATTGGTATGAGGAGGGTTGCAACTTTGCATTTCAAGGATGGGGGCGAAATCCCAATCAGTGGGTCGCGATAGCCTCGTGGAAATCGGAAGACTATCTCAACAAGATGCGCCAGACCAGCTGGTTCCAAGATGCTCAACAGCGCATGCTCGATTGCTGCACCGAACCAATGACCATGGAGCAGTTCAACGGCATGGATCATGACCGCTCCGTCTTCGACCGCTACCCGGTTGGCGCGTCGCAAGTCCACATGAAGACCAAGACACTTGAAGTCAATTTCCTGTGATTTGCTTTAACGTTGCGCCAATGAGTTCGTGAACAAATTACAAGACGCCCCCCTACCCCGGCACAGGAGATAACCCTAATGAAGCTGTACTCAACCGATGGCTCCGAAATGATGGAAGTCACCAGCGTCAAGGCGGATGGTGACAGGCTGCTGGTGTACGGCACCATGATGGGTGCCATGCCGATTGAAGTCGTGATGACCGCGCCAGAGATGCGCAAGCTGTTCCCGTTTCTCTCACTTAAAGTCATTACCACTTCGATTCGAATGTTATTCTCTCGGCAACGACCTAAAACGTGCGAAGAGTCCTGAGCGACAAGCAAAGCCCTGGTAATTCAGGGCTTTTTTCATGGTGCGCCAGGCATGGCGCGCAACCAGCTTGATTATGGTGGCCACGCTGGTGACTTGGAGGTGAAAGTCCTCTATACCCGGCAAGGGATAGTGTCAGCCGGAGGCGAGGGTGTCGCGAGTGACTGCGAATCTGAAGGAAGCCCGACGCAAAATATAGGCCTGAAGAACAGGATCGGATAGAAGCGGCGTGACGGGATAAAGTGGCCATGACGACCGAAGTTCGATTCTTGCACGGACCGCTACGACGTAGTTCTGACAGGCCGAAGCAGGAGGTCGCGCGAATTGGAAAATCTGCACGCTTGCCGATGTGCTACCGGGCGTCGAGAGGCGGCGGGATAAGGGTGTAGAAGTCAGCGAGACCGTGGTAAGTGACTAATTAATCCCGCCACCAAGACAGAACAAGTTTGCCGCCAGTAGGCGTCAGAGTCTCGTTGAATGTCGAAATGCCTAAACTTCTCCGAACCGTGCACCTGAGTTCCGGACGGTATCCGCGGGCAAGGGCTGGCAGTGCACAGACATCGGCGGCGTCTGTGACGCGGATGAACGCGGAGCCGGACACGCTGATGACGCGGGTGCTCGCACTCGCCAATCACAACCGTGATTAACAACAAAGGTGCGCCGGGTGCCGATGGCATGACGGTCGACGACTTGGCGGGCTACGTAAAATAATATTGGCCGACCCTCAAAGCCCGTTCACCGGCCGTCCAGTATCACCCGCAAAGTGTATGCGCCGTCGCCCCCCCCCCCCCCAAAAAACCCAAACGTGGACAAGACAGCCGGGATTCCCAGCGTCGTGGATCGCCTGATCCAACAACTGCTGCAACAGTTCACGCCGATCTTCGACTCGCTGTTCTCGGATTACAGCTACGGTTCTCGTCAGGTAGGAAGTGCCCATCAATCCATTGATAAAGCCCGGCGACCAGGTGGCGGTGGGACAGCCCCGGTACGTGGAACTTGATCTGGAGGAGTTCTTTGATCGGGGCAATCACGACGTCCTGATGGGCCCATGGTGCGAGTCAAATGGAAGACAAACGGGCCCTCACGCTGATCCGCCGTTGCCTCGAAGCGGGAACGATGACACATGGAAATCATCAGCCGACGGCAGGAAGGGACGCAGCAAGGCGGTCCGCTCTTGCCGTTGCTGTCAAATATCCTGCCCAACGAACTCGACCGGGAGCTGACACGGCGCAGCCTTCCCCCCTGGACTACCCCACCGCACTAACGAGGCAGGGGGGACGACTGGATTTAAGATCACAGCTTCAATTTATAGACACGCTTAGCAGTCTCTGAAAACAGCTCCAATTGTTCGTCACGACTGAAGCCCGAAACCACACGCTTGAAGCTGTTCCAGAGATTGCCATACGACGTGTACAGCATGTCCACCGGGAAATTGCTCTCAAACATGCAGCGGGACGGAGAAAACAGATCGATTGCTGTGAGGATGTAATCACCGTTTTTCTCTGCCATTTCTTCCGACGTTGCAGGTCGAGCGGGCCAGCCTATTTCCTCTGGACTGGTCTGGCACACATAGGTCCCTCCCAGCTTTACAACGATATTGGGACAGGTAGCCAACGCTGACATCGAGCGCTTCCAATCCTGGAAACCCTCCTCGCGCTTGCCCTTGTAGCGGCCATGGCCCATCGGACCACCGAGATGGTTGAGGACAATGGTCGTGTCGGGAAAGGCTCTGGCCAGATCGAGTACTTCATCGTGTTGAGGCTGGAACACCCAGTGTTCGAAACTCAAGCCGCGTCGCGCAAGCTCGGCAAACCCGGCACGAAATTCCGGCGTTCTGGAAATGCCTTCTTCCGTTGCACCATAAATGGGTGGCAGTTCCGGCACCCTGGCCAACATGTAGCGAATGCCACGAAAGCGTGGAGAGGCGTCCGCATGGGCATCCAGCACCTCGCCAACGGCGGCTCCCAATCGCATGTCCGCATAAGGTACGATTGCGGCGCATACGCCAGCAATCCGCCCACCGGCCTTCTCTGACTCCTGAGCTACTTTTTCACAGTAAACTGTCTCACCAACCGGGCGAAAAGCCTCAGGCCCATCCAAAGAATGCTGAGCATGAGAATCGACCATGACAGTTGCCACGACGTTATGTCCGGAACCGACCTTATCCTCGATCAATTCCTGCGTCGTGTACGGGTCAAAAATTGACCGCGGCGACTCGTTCCAGATGTGATGATGCGTGTCGACGATAGGCAAATCTGGATTGATCGCCTCTTCATTAACAAAATCACTCCATTGCTTGGATGTCATAACAGGGACCTCAACAATTCCAGTGTGTGATAGCGCTCAGAGGGTAAGAGGCTTTCTATAAGATACGTAGGTTTCTGGCTCGGACTCAGATACATACTTGGGGACCTTGGTCGACAGCCATAGATTGAAGACGGCCCAAGAGACGGTAACAGCCGCGAACGACAGCCATATCGGAGAGCGGAAAAAAGGATCCAAGAAATACCAGGCGCTGAACATTCCAATGGGGCTCGCAAGCATGCACCACAACATAGTATTGGAACAGCCGCGCATGGACTGTCGCTTGATCATTAATAGTGTCCCCCAGACCTGGGGCCAAAACGTTGTGACCGCAAACGCAATCAGGCATAAATCGTCATTCACCACTTGTTTAAGCATTATCCAGAAAACACTAATGGCCAGCAGCGACAATAGCAACGCCCCCCCAAACTGCCTTTGCGTCAAACCAGGCATTAACTCTTTGCGGCCGTACTTGTAGACTTGGTAACACATCACCAATTCGAGAGTGCCATAAAAAAAACAGGACACTGCCCATAACTCCAACCACCAATGGGAGTAGCCGACAAACCACTTCTCCCATTCGGCAGCAAAATACAGATCATGGACCGCATACCAACCGGCTGCTGCAAAAGGAATTGGATAGGCTTGGTGAAGCTTCGCGATTTTGAACGCATCGATATAATAAATAACTACAGCGACCATACAGATTGCCATCAAGCCATTTACCAGCAATAGATTGTTATCTATTGAGATGAGGACTGTCTGAGGATCATAAACCATCATAAATCCGTCCATAAATTACAAAAAATATTGCACTCACGAACTGAACGATTGAGTCACCCGAGCGTATGCCGCGATGGATTCGCAACTGGAACGACGCCCACATCAATGCGTGGTTGATGGAACGTCATTCCACTCCGAACAGCTCACGGGCGCCGTAGCTGTAACCAAGGCTCAATCGTTACAGCGTCCGGGCATTATTGCTTTTGCTGAAGCTGCCTTTTCAGGACCCAGTCATCACAATAATCGCGCCATTCCTTGATTTTCTCGCCCTCAAACTCCACAACACCAACAACCGGGACGGCTTGCAGCAGAGAACCATCCTCCAAGTAAAGTTCATCAATGCGCTCAACGATGACAACGTTACCCACCGAAACGAAGTTCTTTACCGGCACTTTCAAATATGAGAAATGCAAATGTTCATGCATTCCCTCGATTTTTTTAATTGACGCTTCCAATCCAATTACTGCACCACGGCCGCTGTTCCACCAGATGAAATCTGGCAGGCAGTGGTCACGCCAGGTCTGAATGGTCTCTTCTTGACCACGGGTCCACATTTCCAAGACCTCGTAAACGATCTGTTCTTGCACACTCATCTTTAGCTCTCCTTACATGCCATATGAATTTATTGTTTTAACGACATTCTTATCAGCTCTGATAATCCGAAAATTGCATAAATTGCTTAGACGATCTCAAACGCTGTTTTTAGATCAATCTTCCAATCCATCATCATTTTCATGGCGGTAATTCGGCCACCAAAAGAAACGGCTCCGCCTGGATGCATGAAGGGGCCTGTCAGATAAAATGCCTCGAGTCCGGGTACATTATATTGCGATAGCTCTGCAATCGGGCGGCGCCCCATCATTTGACCTATGGTATGGCCGATACCAAAGATATCGCCGGTCATCATGCTGGCAGAGTGATTGTGCATATCGAGAGGACTCTCGATATGTCGCGCAATGACCTTAGAGTCATCGATGTTGGTGGTATAGGATTTAAACTCTTCCCAGATCGCATCCGCAAAAGGCTGCTTCTGCTGCTCCCAACCGTTAAGCCCACCCTTGCTCAGCACACGCGGGGCAAAGTGATAGAGGTACAACGCGCAATGTTCCGAGCTCGGAGCCCGTGAAGGATCCTTCCGCGAATTCTGCATCGTCAGCGGACTTAGATGAGTGGGAATATCGCCGTAGCGGTAGTCGTCGAATACCTTGCGTACTGCACGTTCGTCTTTATGCACGTACTCAATGCACGCTGCCTCAGCCCACTTCTCATCCTGACCGGCCTTGAATTTCGGCCATTCCGAGAGGGCGATCTGCTGATTCATCGCGCCATGGTTACTTAGTTTGGTACTGCGGGCTGCACGAGCCAGGTCAGGGTCGATTTCGGGAATGATCTTGGCGAGATTCCAGGGGTGAATACATCCAAGCACCGCGTCCTTCGCGTTAATGACTTCTCCATCACTCAAGGTGACGCCCGTTGCACGCCCACTCTGGATATTGATGCGTGTGACCTCGGCGCTCGTGCGCACCGTACCACCAAATCCTTTAATACTTTTGAGGATTGCGTCGGTGAGCGCTTGCGAGCCGCCAACCGGAATTTGCATCTGATAGCTGTGTACAAGGGCCAGCAAGCCGATCAGCGTCAAGCCCGTACCTTTGACTTCCGGTCCTTCCATCGCCTCCGCCACCCACTTCATCAAGTGAACGCGAACCTCAGTGGATTCGAACAAGTCTTCGAGGATGTCATATGCGCTTTTGAACATCATGTCGACCAGGCGTCGACCTTGCGCGCTGCTATCAAGCATCGTGATGAAAGGCCCTGTCGGCAGGGGAACAGCGGAAGCCCCCTTGCCCAAGAGGGGCTGCAATGCGATGCACTCCCTCACGAAACGCGAATAGGTGTCGGCGTCCTTCTGGGAAAAACGCGCGATGCCTTCACAGGTACGGTCAATATCGGTGTACGCAACAATCCCGTCGCCGGTGTCGAAGATCGTCGCAAAACCCGCTCCAAATCCGCGGAACTCAAGTCCGTATTTGGAGACGAGGCCGAGCTCGTCATGCTTCAGTACAGGGGTGGCCAGTATTCGAGACATGCCCCCGGCATGGGGATCGTGAATAAAGCCAGGCGCAATACTGATTGAGGTAACCCCGCCGCCACACTGCTCATTTTTTTCGAGAACAATGACGTTTTTCCCGATCTTGGCGAGATAAGCGGCGGCGACCAAACTGTTGCTGCCCGCACCAACGACGACTACATCATATGAGCTTGAGTTCAAAATCTGTCTCCCATTGTTATTTTTGTAAGCGTGTACGTAACAGCTCGGTTTCGTGCAAATGTTTCAGCAATTTCCAGGCGTCTTCAGACCGCCGGAATTCGCATTTTGCTTTTCCGATTTTGCGAATCACTGTAAAAATGCTGAGCTTACGCCGAGCGACAAAAGAGGCCTTATTCAATAACCAACTGGTTCGCTAGCGGCCTTTCTATGATCATCGCAAATCTTTACTTTTCGCATCGCTGCATGTATATACATAAACGGCCAAAGGCATTACAAAAACGGCCAATTTCAAGCCTTCAACGGCTTAGCTGACAGGAAAGCCTGATGATTAGTAGAGACGCCAGATGATCAAGGCAGCGAAGATCCAAATTTATTTGAGACTCTTGAAAGGTTTGGGGTTTGGCAGTCAACAGGTGCTCGGTGAAACAACACTCGTTGAGCAAGACCTATTAAGTAACGATGCGCTGATCAGTCGAGAAGATTATTACGCGGTCATCCATAATTCCCTTGAATTGACTGGTGATCCTGGGATGGCCTTTTCCCTTGATAGCGTAGCTAATATCAGTGATTATGGAATTCTCGGATATGCAATGTTATCCAGCTCCACACTCCGTGGGGCATTGCAAATCAGGCGTCAGTTTCATAACTCTTTGTTTGGCACAATGGTCTGCATCGAGTCGGCCCGGGACCTTAACGCAGGGTACGAACTAATTTTCACCTCTGCGGCATCAACCGAGACACTTCGTCGATTCGAGATTGAAGAATTTCTGGTGGAGGGCATGGCTTTAGTTAAAGTGCTCACCGGCATATACCCTACCGTGCGCAGCGTCTCGTTCGCCTATCCCGAACCCTCTTATAGCGCGCTGTACAAATCATTTTTCAAATGCCCTGTTGAGTTCGGCGCCTCCAAGACTGTGCTCAACGTCAAATCTCCAAGCCTCAACACCCCTATCTTGAGCAACAACCCGGGACTTCACGATATTTGTACCCAACATTGCAAGGATATTTTGGCACTTCATAAGAACACGGGAGATTTGCATTCGTGCTTGCGTGAAGTGTTCCTGAAGAACCCGGGGCAAATTCCGGAGTTGCCGACAGTGGCAGAGGAACTGGGTATATCGGAGCGCAGTCTTCGACGCAAACTGGCGAGTGACGGTTTAAGCTTTCAAGGTATGAAAGATCAATTTAGGCTTGATCTTTCACACCAGCTTCTTATCGCCGGCAAGATGGCGCCGAAGGAAATAGCCTATTTCTTGGGATTTTCAACGCCCAGTGCATTTTCCAGGGCATTCAAGGCGTGGACAGGGCAAACCATTCAACAGTTCTTGCAAGCGCACCGCACTGAACGTTGAGCGGTGCTCGACAATCAGGATCGCCTATCTACTGCAGAGGAAGGAAATTTAAACGCTCCCGCAGCACGGCATCCATTTCGATGTCCGATAATTGCCTGGCTAAAGCAATCATTTTCCGCGCATCTTCGCCCGATTGATAACGTGGCTTTGGCTCTGGATCAAACAGCGCCTGCTCGATGTCGATGGCGCACTGTTCCACCGATATACCTGCCCCTTCCACCCCCGCCCCCGCTGCACCGCCAACCAAATTCAGATAGCGTGTATAAAGGGGTTCATACCTAAGTTTCTGCTCGGGCGACATAGCGTCTATCAGCGCCTGTACATGCGGCCCCTGATCCTTATACATGTCAGTTTGAATGACACCAGGCTCTATCACGATCACGTGCATGCCCATCCCGTCTGTCTCGCGTCGTGCGCAGTCGACCAGCGACTCCACGGCATGCTTTGACATGCAATATGCCGTGAGCATCGCACTAGACGCCTGCCCCCATAGTGAAGTAATCATAATGGCACGCCCACCATGCCCACGCAGCCGAGGAATGGAAGCCTTCATCACTCGTAAGCTGCCAAGTGCATTGGTATTAAGCGCTTGATCGAAATCCGAAACTGGCGTGAGTTCGATAGCCCCAGGCTGGGAAATAGCCGCTGCGTTAATGACGGCGTTAAGCTGTTTTCCAGCCAATAAACGGTCTACCTCAACGAACCCTTGTTCGACGGAAGTGCTGCTGGCCACATCCATTTCAATAACATGAAGATGATTATGACTACTGAACTTCGCTTCGTCAGACTGTTTACGCACCATTGCAAACACTTGGTCACCGCGCGCAATAGCACGCTTAACCAGGGCGAAGCCAATTCCTCGCGCCGCACCAGTAATCATTATATTTTTCATTCAGACCCTTCTCACCTACAGGATTTCTGATTGCAGTGAACGTCAGGCCGAAGCATCAATCAGACTGCTTCGACCATGTTCGTCACACCTTATCGAATACCACGCCCTGCCAACGACTCAGGAGACCAAAAGCGGGGGTCTTTCGGTGGCGTCGCATAGGTCGTCCCACTGGCTGAAGGCCCGACAGTAAAGGCATATGAGCCAGTAGATAGATCATGATAAACGGTAAAGCTGTTGTCATTGCCTTCAGCTTCGTAACGCGAGGTCGGGAACTGTTGAACGGTGCGATAAATCTTTCCCGCAGCGTCGTAGTTATCCGCCAATCCGGAGAAAACATCTTCATCAAGATAGAAGACGCGTTTATGGTAGTTATGACGGACGCCGGGCTTGATCGTAGCCTCGACCACCCAGACACGGTGCAATTCCCAACGCGTACATTCGGGCTCGATATAATTACGAGACAACAACTTACTGTAAGGGCACTGGACCTGATCTTTTACTTTGTAGTTATTATAAGGAATGAACATCTCCTGTTTGCCGACCAACTTCCAGTCGAAGCGATCCATGGCCCCCAGAAACAATAAGTTATCGTCCATATTGAAGCTTCCACCGCTTTGAGGAGCTGGTGTGTCGTAGGCAAGGTCCGGCGACAGTTTGGTTCGACGTTGACCAGGCAAGTATTGCCATGCCCGGCGCCCAATATTAACCATGTCCAGAGAATCATGCATCATCAGCGCCTCACCTGCCACACGAGCGGGTGCCGTAGCGACATGGTACCAACGCCAGTAAATCTCGCCCGGCTCCATTTTTGTCTTGGTGCGGTCATAGTAAGGAATTTCAACCCGAATCTGGTCTTCACCCTGGTGGATTTGTTTTCCGGCGCCATCGACCAACCACACATTTATGGTCCCCTCCACACTAGGCGCGTCAAACTGGAGGAGTCTGTTCCACATCACTTCATTGCCGGTTTTTGGAATAGGGAAAGGCACACCGCCAATGCAACCTTCTACACCATTTCCATCATTGATGGTCTTGCATTGAGTCGCATTTTTTATCGAATTATCGTTTACCCATTGGGCGTAATTCGCGTTCCGACGGGTCGGATAAATATTCAGTTTATAACCTGGGTATCTTCTCAGCATCTCCTGGACACCAGCAGACAGCTGCTTGGAATACGTAGCCATATTTCCGGCACTGATTGTATAAAGCGGCTCGTCCTCGCTGAACGGATCAGGGTGAATCCCTGGCTTTTTCGGGTCATAACTCGCCGGCGCTTTGGCGGTGCCGGTGTAGGCAGGAATCGTGCCCTGCGCATTACCGGCCTTCTCGGCTCCCCACGGGGTCAAGCTACTGCCGAGTTGTTGGGCTTCTTGTGCACTTACCGCCGCGTGCGTCTGCCCTGCGGAGAGGGCAAAGGCAGCAAACGCGATAGATTTGATGCTGACTTTCATATTGGGTCACCTCGTTATTTTTATAGTCGTCTTACGAAGGACATCTGATTGCTGTTGTTTGCGGGACAAGATTCCCCGAGTGGTGATCAGCAGCACCTGGGATATAGACGGTTGATGTCGTCGACACTACGTATGCTTGCATACAATATTGAAGAGCTCAACTTATTTCCGACTCTCGGTGAGCTCGGCGAACGAGGCAGGCAAGCGAAAGGCCCAGGGTGCTGCGATACGTCGTCAACAATCAAGCAACCGTTGCGGCTCACGCAGCAGTTTGGCCAAGCAAACCAGGAACTGCGCGCCGTCCACCCCATTGATCACTCGGTGATCGTAGCTAAGGTCCAATGGCAACATCATTCGCCAATCAACCGCCTCTTGCTCGCCGCGATATGGCTTCCACTGTGCTTTGGTGACACCTAG
The DNA here is from genome assembly GCF_900105325.1 of Pseudomonas marginalis. Lineage (NCBI taxonomy): Bacteria > Pseudomonadati > Pseudomonadota > Gammaproteobacteria > Pseudomonadales > Pseudomonadaceae > Pseudomonas > Pseudomonas marginalis. The sequence continues at coordinate 230,715 of NZ_FNSU01000002.1, read as the reverse complement.
AATGGCGACTTCCGGGGCATTGATGATGGGCGTAAACGCCGTTCCACCGATGCCTCCCAGAGAGCTAATGGTCATGCACCCGCCTTGCATGTCGGCCAGGGGTAGCCCCTTGCTCTTTGCGCGTAGCGAGACAGCGGCCAGTTCTTCCGCCAGCTCGAAGGCGCTCTTCTTGTCGCAGTCGCGAATCACTGCCACCAGCAGCCCTTTGGGTGTGTCTATCGCTACGCCAATGTGGAAGTACTTCTTCAATATCAAGTTCTGCCCAAGCGCATCGAGGGATGCATTGAACAGCGGGAACATCTTCAGCGTTTCGACTAAGGCTTTTATCTGAAAGGCCAAGGGGGTGATCTTTACGCCCTTTTCCTCATTCAGCTGTTTGCGCAGTATCTCCAGCTCGGTTATATCGGCCTCGTCATGATGCGTGACATGGGGAATCGTTACCCAGTTACGCGATAGGAAAGTAGAGGTGAGCTTCTGGATGCGCGAGAGCGCAATTTGCTCGACCGTCCCGAAGACAGAAAAATCCGTTTCCGGTAGCGCAGGCAAATCAACTGGCAACGTCGTTGACTGACTCATAAGGTAGTTTCCTGTTCCGGTCTCAGACGATTTCAGCCAAAACGTCACCGACCTGATAGACCTCACCGGCAACTGCGACAATTTTCAGCACCCCAGAGGCGGGAGCTTCGATCTCCTGAACGGACTTGTCGCTCTCCAGGGCATACAACAGTTGCCCCTCCTCTACCGATTCGCCGTCGGCGACCATCCATTCCGACAACGTTCCTTCATTCATGGAAAAACCAATCTTCGGCATCAGCACCTGAGTAGTCACAATCTCGCTCCTTTCACAGTTTTTTATCAGTTCAATGTCGCTCGTATCGCACTTTCGATCTGCTCGGCAGACGGTACGAAGGCGGTTTCCAGCGGTTTGGAGAAAGGAACCGCACAAAAGGCAGAACCAACCCGACCTACCGGAGCTTTTAACTCACTGAACAGGGCTTCATGGATCAGCGAAGATATCTCGGCGCCGACGCCGAAGTTACGAGTAGCCTCATGCACCACTACAGCACGACCGGTTTTGCTCACCGAGGCGAGAATGGCATCGCTGTCCAGCGGTGAAATCGTTCGCAGATCGATCACCTCGACGCTGATTCCTTCCTCGGCAAGCCGGGTCGCAACTGCAACGACGTCGTGGACCTGCTTGCTATAGGTGATCACGCTGACATCGCTGCCATCGCGTACTACTTTGGCCTTACCCAAAGGTATCTTCTCGCCACGCACGGGGGCCGGACCAGGCGTCCAGTACAGCGGCATGCACTCAATGAACATGCAAGGGTCTGGATCCTCGATACAGGCGAGCATCAAGCCGTAGGCGTCCGCTGGCGTGGACGGAATTACCACCTTGAGCCCTGCCGTGTGAGCGAACCAAGCTTCAAGGAAGTCCGAGTGCTGCCCCCCAACGCTGAACCCAGCACCGGTCATTGTCCGAATGGTCAGGGGCACATTGGTTTGCCCACCGGACATGAAGCGCAGTTTGGCTGCGTGATTGACGATCATGTCCATGGCCACGGTGGTGAAGTTCATCAACATGATTTCCGCCACCGGGCGCATGCCGGCCAACGAAGCACCGATGGCGGCACCGATAATGGCCTGTTCGGAAATAGGCGTGGAACGTACTCGCAAATCACCATGTTTGGTTGAGAGCCCCTTGGTCACACCGATGACCCCACCTTCTTCGCGATCCGCCACATCTTCGCCAAAGACGATCACGTTTTCATCAGCGGACATCGCATCGTCAAGTGCAAGATTGATGGCCTGGATCATGTTCAAGGTTGCAGTTGTGCTCATGCTGGGATCTCCTGCGCATAGACATCGCGGCGCAATTCGCTCAATTCGGGCCAAGGGCTGGTGAGCGCGAATTCGAGCGCTTCGTTGATTTCAAGCTCGATGGACTGCTCGATGCCGTGCAGTTGCTCTTCGCTCGCATGTCCATGTTGCAGCAACCAGGCTCGCAAAGCAGGAACCGGATCGCGCGCCATGGCAGCCGCTTTTTCTCCTGGATCCATGTAGCCATCGACATCGCCGAAGGTGTGCCCGTGAAACCGGAAGGTGTTGGCCTCGATCAGGGTCGGGCCGCCACCGTTGCGGGCACGCTCGATAGCGTCGCCCGCGACTGCCCACATGGCCAGCGGATCATTACCGTCGACCGTTATTCCCGGCATGGAATAGCCGGCGGCGCGATCAGAGACGTGCGCGCAGGACGTGCCGTTTTCATACTTGGTATGTTCGGCATAGCCATTGTTTTGGCAGACAAAAACCACCGGGAGCTTCCACACCGAAGCCAGGTTGAGCGCTTCGTGGAAGGCGCCGATATTGCTCGCGCCGTCACCAAAATAGGCTATCGAAACGCGCTTCTCGCCACGGATCTGGGCAGCCAGGGCCAGCCCATTGGCAATCGGCATGCTGCTACCGACAATTCCGGTAGTCACCATCACCCCGGTTTCGGGATGGGTCACGTGCATCGGACCACCCTTGCCCTTGCAGGTGCCGGTGACCTTGCCGGCCAACTCGGCCCACAGCAGCCGGGTCGGCAAGCCCTTGGCCAACATGTCATGAATGCCACGATAGATGGTGCAGATTGAGTCCTCATTACTCAGATGAACCGACAAGGCCGAAGGAATGATTTCCTGACCTCGCGGTGAGTAATAAGGCATAACCAGTTTTCCCGACTTGATCACCGAGCGGAAGCGTTCATCATTTTGTTTGATGAGCGTGGCCCTGCGATAGATATCCACCAGCGTTTTACTATCGGGCTGTTTTAGAGTTGTCATTTCCCGTCTCCTTGAATTGTCTGATGATTGTTTGCACGCACGATGGAATAGCCCTCTTTGATCACAGGCGTTTGTTCAACAAAAAATGAGACAGAGCGGGAATCAGGATCAGGGCGCCCAGCATGTTCCAGATAAACATGAACGTCAGCAAAATCCCCATGTCTGCCTGGAACTTGATAGGCGACCACGCCCAGGTCACGACACCAGCTGCTAGTGTCACCCCTACCAGGCCAACCACCTTGCCCGTGAACTGCACGGCCTTCTTGTAGGCTTCACGCAAGGGAAGTCCTGCACGCTGCTGGGCCAATTGCACACTCAGCAGATAGAGCGAATAGTCGACGCCAATGCCTACACCCAACGCAATGACAGGCAATGTCGCTACCTTCATGCCGATGTTCAGTTGAACCATCAACGCTTCGGCGAGCACCGACGTGAGCATCAGCGGCAGCACGGCCACGACAACCGCGCGCCAGCTACGGAAGGTCACGGCGCACAACACGATCACCGCGGCATAGACGAAAAACAACATGGTCCGGTTGGCCTCGTGAACCACGATATTCGTCGCGGCCTCGATCCCGGCGTTCCCCGCCGCCAATAAAAACTGACGATCAGGCGCGCTATGCTCCTTAGCAAATTCGCTAACCGATTCCACCACTCGCGTCAGCGTAGCGGCCTTGTGGTCGGAGAGATAAGCGAGGACCGGAATGAGCGAGCAATCGCCATTCAGGAGCTCGGAGTTCCATGACAATGCGGTATTGATCTGCGGCGCGATCAAACCCTTGTTGTCGCTGATGGTTAGCCATTTGGGATTGCCCTCGAATGCCCCCGACGTGTAAGACCGTACACTGTCTACCAACGAGCTGGTCTGCTGTACACCGGGGACCTGCGCTAGCCGCCACGACAGTCGATCAGCTTCGATCAGGTTTTCGTAGCTGGAACATTGATCCGCCGGGGTCTTTATCATGACCGCCAGAATGTCGCTGGACACTCCGTACTGCGAAGTAATAAAGGCGTTGTCCTGGTTGTACCGCGAATGGGGTCGTAACTCAGGGGCACCGGCATCAAGGTCGCCAACCTGGAGCTTCAGACTACCCATGAAACCGAACACTGCCAGGATCACCGCGACACCGATGGCGCCGATCGCCCAGCGATGCTCGGTGAAATGATCCAGAAGCTCCCAAACCCGGCCAAAGCCTCGTCCAGTCCCCTCCTCCTGCTCCTCCTTCAGGCTGCGCTTGGCGGCCTGGAGCCCGACACCGGTGTAGGACAGCAATACCGGCAACAGAATCAGGTTGGTGAAGATCAACACGCCGACCCCGAGGCTGGCCGACCAGGCAAGCTCGCGGATCACCGGGATGTCGATAATCATCAATACGGCGAAACCGACAACGTCGGCCAACAGAGCCGTCAGCCCGGCCAGGAACAATCTGCGGAAGGTATAGCGAGCAGCCACCCACTTATGGGTGCCTCGCCCGATGTCCTGCATGATGCCGTTCATTTTCTGGGCGCCATGGCTGACACCAATCGCAAATACAAGGAACGGTACAAGAATCGAAAACGGGTCCAGTACTCGCCCTGCAGCTGCGACGAAGCCAAGTTGCCACACTACTGCTACGGTGGAACACAGCACCACAAGTGCGGTACTGCGCAAGCATCGGGTGAACAGGTAGATGATCAGCGACGCAATGGCCGCCGCCGCCAGAAAGAAGAACATCACCATGGTCAGTCCATCGACCAGATCGCCGGCCAGCTTCGCGAAACCGATGATGTAGATTCGAACGCTGCCGTCGCCGTCCTGATATTGGGTACGCACCTTCTCCAAGGCAGTAGAAATAGCGTGATAGTCGACCGGCTTGCCATTCTCATCGGTGGCCAGCAATGGGACGACGATCATACTCGACGTATAATTGTTGGCAATCAGGGTTCCCGCCAGCCCCGCACGCGCGATGTTCAGGCGCAGCTTACGGATCGCCCCTTCTGAGCCATCGAAATTGCTCGGCATGACGGGTCCGCCAGCAAACCCGTCCTCGGTGGCCTCTGTCCAGCGAACCACCGGAGACCAAATCGATTTCATCCAGGCACGATCAACCCCCGGGATAAGGAAAATCTCATCGTTGATCTTAGCCAGTGTCTGCAAATACGCCGGGTCGAAGATATCGCCACGGGGGTTTTCGATCACTACGCGAACCGAGTCCCCCAACCCGCGCAACTGAGCCCGGTTATCCAGATAGTTGGCAATGTAGGGATGACTGTGGGGCAACATCTTCTCGTAGCTGGTGCCCACAACCAGTCCCTTTAGCTGCACACCACAGAAGAGGGTAACCGCCAGGCACAAAAAAATGACCCAGACTCGATTGTTGAAGACCAAACGCTCAAGGATATTCCCGGAGTGCTGATCGAATGCGCCAGGGTGGGTAATCACTTCCATTACCCTGTACGGATTGTGCTCACTCATCGAATTCATAACTTCTGATCCGTTTTGTCCTGCAGCTGTTTCCAGCTGTTCAGACCGCTTCAATATGCACACCAAGTGCACCGACCAACGCAACTTTGTGATCTGAAATCACTGAAGCACCGAAATAAGGCATTTTCTTAACCATCTTCAGCGCGTCGAAATGACGCCCCTCATCAGAGCTCTGTGCAATACCGCCCAACTGGTCGGCAATCAATATTCGCCCACCCGGCAATGCCACGGCTGACGTGATACCTCCCTGGGCGGATGAATTGACCTTTTCCCAGGACCTGCCCTGATCGGCACTGTGGTAAAGACTGCCGCGCATACCGTAGGCAAGCACCGTATTCTCTCCAGCCAGCAGCAGTCCGAAGAAAGACCCGTTATAGGGTGTATCCAACTGCGCAAAGCGCTCGCTGGAATCGTCGAGTCGCCAGACCTTGCCCTGCTCGCCTGTCAGATACAGCTGTTCTGCGCGTCCCTTGACGCCGTAGAAATGCAGTTCGCCGGGGTTATCGACCTGGTCCATCATCGGCAGCCAGGTCTTGCCACCATCCTCAGTGCGAAAAATGCGGTTGAAGGTGCCCACTACATAGCCATGACTTTCATCCGCGAAAAACACGTCCATGAAAGGCTGGGTTTCGCCGTCCTGCGCCAGGGAGCGCTCACGTTCAAGACACTCCTGGGCGTTCACCAAGGTGCCCGACCTGGCCTGGTAATAGGCGATAGCCTGTTGCGACGCTTGAATGCCATCCAACTGTTTGCTCCACGTCGCGCCCCCATCTGCGCTGTGCAGGACCACACCACCGTGACCGACTGCCCAGCCCTTGTCGGGCACGGGGAAGCAGACAGAAACCAGGTCAGTGCTGACAGGGACTTGGGCGGGCAGCCAGTTTTGCCCCTCATCGTCGGAGAGAAGGATGCAGCCCCTTAGGCCCACCACGACAAGCCGCTTTCCCGTAAAGGCAACGCCCAGTAAAGGGCTACTCAAGTTCAGATTGCTGTGTGTTGCAGGCACCTCAAGCGGACTCTTGAACGCCAACGCCGCCGGCGCAACGGCACAAGCCACTGCTCCGGCAGCTCCCAGTGCAGCCAAACGAAGGAAGCGACGACGCGAGCAGAGTGCGCCGATCTCAGGCGTGTTTCCATTCAGGATCATCGGAATAACTCCAGGGAACCATGTGCCAACTAGCCAATCACAGCCTCGTAGCAATGGGGAGGCCCAAGGTGCGTGCACTCCCCTTCGCATGAAGTACTAAGAGTTCAAAAACTCGCCTTGAGCGTAAGGGACACCCAGCCCCGGTCGCGCAACAGCGGTGAGCCTCCACTTGAAGTCGCGACGGTGTTGTCGTTGACGACGGGGTTGAAGCGGGTCGTCAGCGGACCAAAAAATCCGTTATAGGCCAACGTCGCCTTATACAGCGCCAGGTAATCCGCACCGATACCGATACTGAAGGCACCTGCGCCCTCGTTGCCGCCGTTGGTTACCGGTGACGTCCCGAAAATGCCTCGACCGTAAGTCATCGGCAGGGTCAGATCGATGCCATTGATTGGTTGGTACCAAGTAGGGGTGAACGCGAGTTGAATACCGAGCGCATCTTTTGTCGAGCAACCATCCTTGGCATCGCCACGACCACCATTTTGCGATGCACACAGAGGATTGCCCTTTTCATTATAAAATTCTGCATTCTTGGTGACCTTGTCGAGACGGCTGTAGGTCATCTCCCCCATCAACGTTGCCGAATCCCAGAGCGGTGTTTTACCAAAATAGGCGATCGCGTTGACCAGCCCGTGCCACGTGTCACCACGGGCAAAATCAGGTGAGCCCCCCACGCTGCTCAGGGCGGTGTTCTCGCGACGGGACAATTCCCCTGCCACCGCCACACCGCCTATCTGCCGGGAGATGCTTATGCCATAGAGCCTGACGTTCTCCGCATAGCGGTTATAAAAGCTGGTGGGAGTGCCCGCGCCGTCAAATGTACTAAGAATGTTCGGCAGGGTATCGCTGAATTCCCGGTAATAAAAACCGAGGCTGCCTTGCAACGCTTCGGACTGCCATTTCAGGTTGGTGCCCCAGGAGCCGCTGTTTTTTGGTGTGTCTACATCGCCCCGGTAAGGTATGCCGAAAAAAGGTGCTGCCGGGATGGTTGTGTTGCCGCCAAAAGCAAAGTCAGCGGTTCCAAAGTAGGTACCGCCTTCTGGCAAGCGGCTAGGGTCCCATTCAAATTGATAATAACCGGCCAGCGAAAGGGTATCGGTCATCTGCGTATGAAAGGAGAGTTGGTTGAGCGGCAGATACAACTCTTTCGCTTCGATCCCAGGGGTCGCCGTTGCCTTGCGAATGTCCACCGGACCTTGGGCGTATGAAACGCCATGGATGAACGAGAACAGTGACTCGCCCCAATAGAGATTGTGTCGCCCCAGTTTTACTCGCACCGGTGCATCGCCGATATCGAAACGGCCAAACACGAAAGCATCCAGAATCTCACCGGAAGGCCCGTTGTAATAGCGATCCACCTTGCCGGTGTATTTGTTTCCGGAATAAACGTTCGGATAGCCGGCAGCCGTGTATTGCGAAAGCCCCTCTGCCTTGTCGTCGTCATAGGCCTGGTCATACCAGGCCGACGCCGAGACTCGCGCGCCATATTCCTCTTTGTAGACGACATCCAGCTCAGAGAGCAGATCGAAGCGATTGGTGACCACATCACCACGATCGAACTTGTTGTCAGAGACCTGCTGGTTATTGCTCAGCGACAGCGCCTTTTCTTTTCCCTGAGCCCGGAACCCCAGGTTATATCGAACGGAATTGTCCCAACGAACCTTAAAGTCAGGGTCTCCCACATCGAAAGATACCGCCGACGCGGAACCGACAATCGACAACGCCGTGACAGAAACCGCCAATCTGGAAAATCCCGCGGAACTTCTCTTGAGACTATTCGCTTTCATGATTGCGCCTTTGTTTTTTTTGTTGTTCAACCATTCAGGATTGCCAGATCCTGTGCCTGCAATATAGAACACATCATTTACATTATGCTAGCATACGTTTTCACTTGGAGCCTACCCCTCCGTCGAATAAATCAGCCTTCAATCGTGTTGAGAATCCGGACCTCGTGTATCAATAATCATGAACGGCTAGCCAAGATTAACCTCAATCCGCCCTTGCCTGATGCGCACGCCGAACACCTTGACGGGTTGCTTGCTGACCGTATTCGTAGGAAGTCCATTTGACAGATTGAAGCAGGCGCCATGCCTGGGGCAGCGAATGACACCATCGCGCACCACTCCGCCGGCCAATGATTGGTAGGCGTGAGGACAAAGATCCTCAAGTGCGAACAGATGCTCGCCCTCACGGCACAAGAGGATTCGTCGATATCCATTATTCACGACCCGCTGGCCATTCTCGGGCAAGTCAGCAAGCGCCAAGACATCGATGAAGTGGTTGACGATCACTGAATCGCTCATCCGTCACTCACCGACAACCCGGGTCAATACCTCATGGAAATGCTGGATACGGCTTTCCTGATACCGGCCCAACGTCGCCTTGGCGTGGGCAGGAGAAGCAGCCTTGAGGCCCTTCTGAACACGTGGCAAATTGCTCATGTCTTGATCAAAAATCCTTGCCAGCACACCAATCTCGGGAACCTTGAAAAACCCGTCATCGAAATCCAGATGATGGATAGGCGCTACCGGTGGACGTGGCGCGCCAGGGGGTAAAGGCAATGTCAGGCGCACACAAAACAACGACTCGTCAGGATTATTACCATATGGCAGGAATTGGTAGATCAAGGGTAGTCCTTCGCCATACCACGGACAGAAGTTGGGAAACATAAAGTACTGGATACTGTCGACCATTGCAGTGTCTGGCCAGGATGACAGATCGCCGCCCAGCGCCTGTCCCATCGCCCTTCGGCGCCACTCGGCGACCTGGGCACGCCCGGACAGTTGCGACTCCGGGTCGAAAGTGGGAACGGGAACCCCTGGCATCCCCATGCCGAAAGCCATGAAAGCGCTGTTGGCTGCATCACCCGCCGTCGCCTCCTCTCCCAGATGAGGGCTGGGGACGGCGAGGGGCGTGATCAACCGACTGATATGACTCTCACCATCGTTCCAAATGTCATACTGGGTCGACGCATCACCGGTAAATCCCATCGAATCGGTATGTGTTTCAATGACGTGATACGCCTCCAGAAACGCTTCCAGTACGATTTTCCAGTTCGCTTTGACTTTCTTGTGAATGTGGAATGCCGTGAAACGTTGTTCCGTAGGGCAATCCTTGAAGTGCCCCGGCAACACTCCCAAAAAACTTTCAAGCGGTGCAGCGTTTGGATCAGGGTTGATGAAAATAAAACCGCCCCAAGTCGATACCCGAACCTCGGGAAGCCGATACGCTTGCGAGTCGACCTGACCAAAGTCCCAGCGACTGGGAATGTTCTTCAAGCCGCCATCTAGCTTCCATTCCCACGCATGAAATGGGCAGCGAAAACTGTCACCAGAACTGTGCCCTTCGCACAGCTTCGTACCCCGATGCAAGCAGCTGTTGTAGAACGCCTTGATTTCGGCCGGACCGCTACGCACGATGATGTATGACAGCACTCCCACAGTGTAAGGCAGACGATCCCCGATCTCCGGCAGGTCTTCCTCGCGACAGGCAAACTGCCATCTCTTTAGCCAGATATGCTCACGCTCAAGCGCCGCATAAGCAGGATCGATGTAACGTCGAAACGGGACACTAGTTCCAAGAGGCTCGTAATGCCCGGTCGCCTTGAGACCCAGCGGCAGGTCCCGCGTGTCATCACGCAACAAATCACATACCAGTGGACTGACCGCGGAGGGCATTCCGCGTACTATTTCATCGGGGCCGGTCATCACAATCTCCAGGCTTTCGCTCTTATTAGGTACGCATACATACGGTATTTTGCATTACCATAATTACAACAACCTCTGGCGGTCAACACGTAAAATCCGATGCCCGTTCGACCATGCCACAACGCCTAAGAAGGACTCATTGCGGCGCACCGCGACGCCAAGTCCAATAGCCTCAGCGCTTGTTTGAGATGAGGCATATCCAACATCCTGCCCTCGATCCCGACGGTACCCAGCCCGGGATTATCTTCGAAGGCCTGTAACACTTTCTTCGACCATTGCACTTCATCAGCGCTGGGAGAAAACGCTTCATTGATGATGGCTACCTGACCAGGATGAATGGCAAGTTTTCCGGTAAAGCCAGCACGGCGAGCTGCCCTGGCTTCATCAGCAAGCCCTTCGCTGTCGGAATAGTTGGCGTAGATCGTATCGATGGCCGGCACGCTGGCGGCAGCTGCCCCAGCCAGACAGAATGCCCTGGCCAATTGGTAGACCGTATCGTACTCACCATCCACGCGCCGATTGCTACTCGCGCCCAAGGCTGAAGCGAGATCCTCCGCCCCCCACGTCATACCACTTAAGCGTGGGGAGCAACCGGCATAGCCGCCCAAGGTAAATAAAGCCTGAGGGGTTTCAGTCGCCACGGGAACGATACGAATACTGCCCGGTTCAAGGCCGGCGCGAACCTCCAGGACATCAAGATAGTTGCTGAGCGTTTGCACGGCCGAAGGCAAGTTAACCTTGGGCAACATCAGGCCGTCCGGGGCGCCGTCCGCAACAATCAGGTCATGCAGCGAGGCTGATGTATCCAATGGATTGATCCGAACCCAAAGTTGCTGCCGCCCGCGCTGAGGGCGCGCTCTCAAATACTCCAGCACCAGCCCTCGCGCAAAAGAGGTGCGCGTTGAAGCGACAGAGTCCTCCAGGTCAAGGATTAATGCATCGGCATTGCAGCTCGAGGCCTTTTCTAGCTTTCGCTCACTGTCACCCGGCACAAACAAGAGGGATCGCAATAAAGCGCAACGTGAAGTCGACGTCTCGGACATGTTCATACCTCAGGCTTTTTTAGGCTTGAACAGGCTTCGCCCAATAATCTGCTTCATGACTTCAATGGATCCGCCGGCAATGCGCACGATACGGGCATCGACATAGGCACGAGCTATCGGGTATTCCAACATGTAGCCCCAACCACCGAAGAATTGCAGACACTCGTCGACCACCTTGCAGTGGAGGTTGGACAACGACATTTTGGCCATCGCCGCGTCCACGCCAGACAGGTCATGAACAATGAATTTTTCTATGCAGTGATCGATGAAGACCCTTGCGATAACCGCCTCGGTTTTCAGCTCAGCAAGCTTGAATTGGGTGTTCTGAAAGTCCGCCAGGCTTTGGCCGAACATCTTGCGATCCGCAACGTAGTCGATGGTGTAGTCCAAAACTGTTTCCACCACTACTGCCGAGCGAATGGCCTGAGTGAGCCGTTCCTGTGCGAGGTTTTTCATCATGTGCTCAAAGCCGCCATGCTCCCGCCCCAGCAAATTGCTGGCAGGAACTCGCACATCTTCGAAGAACAGTTCGGAAGTGTCCTGCGCTTTCAATCCGATCTTCTCAAGGCGACGTCCACGCACAAAACCCGCCCTGCTCGACTCGATGATGAAAAGTGAAATGCCACCGTATTTCTTATCGGCAGGATCTGTCTTTGTCGCAAGGATAATGACATCGCACAGCTGGCCATTGGAAATGAAGGTCTTTTGACCGTTGATGACATACTCATCGCCATCGCGCACAGCCCGTGTACGGATATTCTTCAAGTCGCTGCCGGCATGGGGTTCAGTCAGGCCCAGCGCGCCGATCACTTCACCTCGGATCATTTTTGGCAGCCATTGCTGCTTTTGCTCTTCGGTGCCAAAAGCCAGGATATAGGGCATCACCATTTCGTTATGGATCGCAAAACCTGGTCCCGTAACCCCGGCGCGGGCCAACTCCTCCACCAGTACAAAGTTAAAGAGATCGTCCGCTCCCACGCCACCGTATACTTCTGGCACCGAGCATCCCAAAAGACCTGCTTCACCCGCCTTGAGCCACAGCTCACGTGGCACACCTCCATCGTGCTCCCATTGCTGATGAAAGGGTGCAATCTCACTCTCAATGAAGCGCCTGACCGTTTCGCGAAACTGCTCATGTTCGCTGCTGAACAAACGACGCTGGTTCATATGCTGTCTCCCGACTCAGCCGCGCAATAGAGTGGCGGCGATAATGTTGCGTTGCACTTCATTTGAGCCGCCAAATATCGACCAGCATAGGCTGTACAGATAGCCATAGTTGACACCCGCCGCCTGCACCCAAGGTTCCTCGGCACTTAATCCATCCCCCTGCTTGCGCAGGCGAGGGTCGTAGCACGCGCCGTATGGCCCTAGAGTGTCGCGCCAGAACTCCGTCATCTGCTGCAAAAGCTCGGTTCCACGCACCTTAAGCACCGACGCCCCGACCCCATCGTCGCTGTCACTCATCCACGCCTGGATATAGTCGCGCTCCAAGGCAACCAAGGCTGTCAACCAGGCATCGAGCTCGGCGAGGCGCGCATACTGTCTAAAGCGCTGAGACGGGGATAAAAGCGGTGAGTAGCGTTTTACGCTCGCCTTGATCTGTTGCATCAGCCGCATTTTGTTGCCAGTGTCCGCGATAAACCCTCGCTCGCGGGACAGGAGGAATTTCGCCAACCTCCAGCCGTCGCCCTCCTCTCCGACCACGTTTTCGAGTGGGACCCTAACATTGTCAAAAAAGACCTGATTAGTGTGATGCACACCATCGAGCGTGATGATCGGCTCGACTGTTATTCCCGGAGATTTCATATCGATCAACAGGAACGTAATGCCTTGCTGTTTTTTCCCGCTCCTGTCGGTGCGGACCAAGCAATGCATCATGTCTGCCCAATGCGCTTCGGTGGTCCACATCTTCGTTCCGTTGACGACGTAATGGTCGCCGTCACGCATCGCGCTTGTGTTCAAGGAGGCAAGATCTGAACCCGCGTTCGGCTCCGAGTACCCTTGGCACCACCAGGTTCCGCTGTCGAGAATGCCTGGCAGATATTTTTCCTTTTGCTCCGGGGTACCGAAGGTGAAGAGCACTGGACCGACCATGTTCACACCATAGGGAATGATCATCGGCGCCGCATTGAGCGCACACTCTTGCAGAAATACATGCTCTTTCTCGACGGTCCAGTCTCGGCCACCAAACTCAGCAGGCCAAGAGGCGCCGAACCATCCTCGCCGGTGCAGAGCCTTCTGCCAGTCAACGTAATCGGCCTTGTCCAGATAAAGACCTTTCTGCACCTTGTGACGGGTTTGCGGCGCAAGGTTTGCCTTCACAAAGTCTCGAACTTCAAGCCGAAACGCTTGCTCGTCGAACGCCAATTCAGAATATTTTTCCACGCCCCTCTCCTGCTCGTTAGGGCCCGAATCCAACAGCTCCGGACTCAGCCCCATAGCGCGACGTCTTGATCAACCCATGCGTGCAGCATGCGTACAAGCACCACGAGACGGTTGTTGTAATGGCTGACCACCAACTCGTCCGTAACTCCCATGCCACCGTGCATCTGAATAGCTTCGTGACCGACCTTGTCAGCGGAACGCTCGATGACCGACGTTGCAGCAAACCTCAGCCATGCGGATGTTTCGGCAGCATCGTTTTCCTGACACAACGCTAACTTACGGGAAATTGCCTGAGACTCCAGATAAACCATCTGCATATCGACATAGCGATGTTGTAATGCCTGAAAGCTGCTCAGAGGCACACCAAACTGCACACGTGTGCGCAGGTAATCACCGGTAATAAGAAGCAAATTGGCCATTACGCCAACGGCCTCGGCACATAGGCAACAAACCGCCAACTGAGTGGCCCACTCCAAGGCCGACTCAGCCTGGCCCCCTTCCAGCCACAAGGACTCGACGGGCAAAACCTCATCACTAAACGAAATATCGCTAGCCACACGCCCATCGATAAGCCGATAGGACTTTGCACAACGAGCCAACTGGGCGCTTTCTATCCGCAGAATTACTCGCCTGCCACTTTTGGCTTCACGAGCCACGACAAGCCAGTAATCGGCCTGATCAGCATAGGGCTGCACACGTACAAAACCACTCAAATGCAATCCCGATTGGTCTGAGTGCACCACCAGGGAATCCACGTCCCCCTGGCGTCCGCCCAGCAAAATGCTGATAGACTCACCACTGATCAATTCATCGATCTGTTCCTGCGAATCCGGACGTGAAGCCAGGATAGAGCCCGCAATCACCGCCGAATCCACAAAGGGCTCCAGAATCAACCCTTTTGCCAATACCGCGACGGCATCTGCGGTATCCAGCGTAGATCCCCCCATGCCTCCCAACTCTGCGCTGAAAGGCATTCCTAGCACACCCAGTTCTGCCAATGTCGACCAGTAATGCCGGTAATCAATGCTCTGCGCCAATCTCTTGTGACGCTCTGCAGGGTCGTAGCACTCTTCTACGAAGCGCAACAATGTACTTTCGATGATACCTTTGGTTTCGCTATCCAATGGTGTAGGCATGACGGCTTCGACTACCTTCAAGTGATCACCTCATAGATAAAGACCTGCTCGCACTCAGCTCTGCGCGGTGCTCGGCAGCCTGCACATCAACGCGCTGCGCTTGCACACGGCGACCAACTCGTCACGCTGATTGAACGCACTGTGCTGGAAGATCACCACACCATTATCAGGGCGCGACTTACTCTCACGCTTTTCAAGTACAACGCTTTGCACATGAACGGTATCACCGACAAATAAAGGCCGAGGGAACCGCACCTCATCCCAACCCAAATTGGCGACCGTCGTCCCCAGCGTGGTGTCCCCCACAGATATACCAACCATCAGGCCGAGAGTGAAAACACTGTTCATCAGTGGCTTACCAAATTCGGTCCCCTTGGTGTACTCCACGTCCAGATGGATCGCAGCCGGATTGTGAGTCATCGTGGTGAACAGCAGGTTATCGGTCTCAGTCACGGTCCGACGGATGTCGTGCCGAAAAACCTTACCTACCTCCAATTGCTCGAAATACAAGCCCGCCATCTGCACTATCTCCACGCCTATAAAGCCTGCACCATGGACACCCGGAGGTCTGTCAGCTTCGCTACAGGAAGTCAAAAAAAACAATACTACGCATGCATACGATATGCAACAACAAACATCCCATGAACGGGCATCATTTATGCTTATTTCTCCGCCCTCCCCATTGCCGACACCACATGCGCGAGGGCATTTAGGGTGACAAAAACCTTACTCGGCAAAGCAAAACTCAGGCGCTTGCAAAGGCGCATAAAAAATTAGTATGCTAGTCTACGTTATAAGCACTGCACGACCCAACGAACGCCTCATCGCACATCTGCGACTCTTCAAACAACAAAATAGCGGAGCAAACACATGACAGGTCTTCTGGAAGGTAAAGTCATTATTGTCACTGGCGCCGGCAACGGTGTAGGCAAAGGTATTGCCTTGGAGGCGGCTCGACAGGGCGCCAAGGTCATCGTCAACGATCTAGGAGTGTCTATCGACGGCAGCGGAGTCAGCCAAGGCCCAGCTCAATTGACCGTGGATGAGATCCTTGCTTTCGGTGGCACGGCAGCCGCCAATACCAATAGCGTCGCTGAATGGAACTCCGCTCAGAGCATCATCGAACAGGCACTTGATCTCTATGGGCGGATCGATGGCGTAGTGAACAACGCAGGCAATCTGCGCGACGGCATTTTTCACAAGATGTCCGAAGAAGACTTCGACGCTGTGATCAAGGTACATCTCAAAGGCAGTTTCAATATGTCTCGCGCCGCAGCCCCGCATTTCAAGGAACAAGAAAGCGGAGCCTTCGTGCACATGACCTCGACCTCGGGACTAATCGGCAACTTCGGTCAAGCCAACTACTGCTCGGCCAAAATGGGCATCGTTGGCCTTTCCAAATCCATCGCCCTGGACATGCAACGATTCAACGTACGCTCTAACTGTATTGCTCCCTTCGCGTTTACCCGAATGGTCGGCACCATTCCGTCCGACACGCCGGAAGGCGCCGAGCGTCTCAAAGTCAATCAGCGCATGGAGGCAGCCAAGATCGCCCCTTTCACTTGCGCTCTGCTCACCGAGAGCGCTAAGGATGTTTCTGGGCAAATCTTCGGCGTCCGCAATAACGAGATCTACCTGTTCTCCCAGCCGCGTCCGATCCGTTCCGCTCACGACGGTCAAGGCTGGACGGTAGAAAGTTGCGTCGAACGCGCGATCCCGATGTTGCGTCCTTCATTCTTCGCGCTAGATCGCTCCAAGGACATTTTCTCCTGGGATCCGGTCTGATCCCCCCCTGCTGAAAGGTAGAACCTGATGAATCTCGAAAAAGTCCTGGCGCGACAGTTTCCGCTGATCGAACACAGCATCAGCCCTCGCGATTGCATGCTTTACGCTTTGGGTATTGGCGTGGGATCAGACCCACAAGATAAGAGCGACCTGCAATTTGCCTATGAGGAAAATCTGAAAGTGTTTCCCGCGATGACCAACGTCATCTCGCACCCCGGTGCCTGGGTCAAAGAACCGGACCTGGAAATCGACTGGATGAAGATCCTCCATGGCGAGCAGTCATTTGAAATTTATCGCCCGCTGGAGGCCGGAAAAACTTATGTCGGGTCCTACAAAGTCAACGACATTATCGACAAGGGACCTGGCAAAGGCGCGCTGCTGTACCTGGAAAAGCAGCTGCGCGAGAAAGGTCAGGAGGAAGTGATCAGCACCGTGACATCCACTTATGTGCTACGCGGGGACGGCGGCAGCGGTGGCACGACTCACGATGCCAAGGCTGTTCACCCCCTGCCTGACCGAGCACCAGATTTCGAGTGCGTACTTTTTACGCTACCTCAGGCTGCACTGATCTATCGTCTATCTGGCGATTACAATCCGATCCATGCCGATCCCGAGTTGGCTCGCAAGGCAGGTTTCGAAAGCCCAATCTTGCACGGGCTGTGCACGTTTGGTGTAGCAACTCGAGCTATCCTCCATGCGTGCTGCGACGATCAACCGGAGCGGCTTCGATCTATGCAATTACGTTTTTCCTCACCCGTCTACCCGGGTGAAACCATTAGCACTGAAATCTGGCGCGACGGCTCCACGGTCAGCTTTCGCTCCAGATCCCTCGAGCGTGACGTAGTGGTGCTGAACAACGGACGGGCCAAGATTACTGGTTAGGGGGGCAGTGATGCCAATCCGCGCGAGCTGATCGGCTGGCCTTCCAGTGCCCCAATGACAAATCAATCCGAGCCCAAATCATGTTAGATTGTCTCAAGTATCATATGCTTGACCGCATCGCTGTACTGACTCTCAACCGCCCGCAAGCGAAGAACGCGCTCAGCCCGGAACTTACTGCCCTACTGATCAATCAGTTACGCAAGGCTGATCAGGACCCACAAGTCAAATGCATTCTGATCCAGGCAGAAGGCAGCGACTTTTCGGCCGGTGGCGATGTAAAAGGCTTCAACGAACTGCTCACATTGCCCGCAGAAGAACGCTACGACACCTTCGAGCGCAAACTACTGCTCGGCAACCGCCTTCCTTCGACCTTGCTTGATGTTTCCAAACCAATCATCGCCGCGCCGCGAGGAGCTGTCGCTGGAGCAGGCCTTGCCCTGTGCCTAGCCGCAGATTTTGTTATCGCCTCGGACACCAGCTATTTCATCGCTGCCCATGTACTGGTTGGCCTGTCATTGGACTGTGGTCTGAGCAGCCTGTTAGTTGCTGCCATGGGTATCAAGCAAGCCAAGCGCCTGGCCCTGCTGGGGGAACGCTTGAGCGTCGAGGAGGCACTGGAGCATGGAATCGTCACCCAGGTAGTGGCTGACGCGCAACTTGAGACCGAGGTCGAGAAGTTCGCCCAACGCTTGGCCAAAGGCCCATCTACTGCCATGGCCGCGACCAAGGCCCTGCTGAACCAGGCAGCTCACCAAGGCCTTGCCGACCAACTGGCCAACGAAGCCACATGCGTCGCACGTTGTGCTGCAGACGAGGATTTTGGCAAAGGCATTCAAAGCGCCTTGCAACGCAAGCCGCCCGCCTACCGATAAAAAATGAAAGCAGGGGGCGCGAATACATATGCGCCCCCAGCATTAAGGATTTAGCCAGCTACCCGGAACAATGCCGGCATTGGCTCGTGCGGTCACCAGGCAGCGCCGAATTGCCTCCCCCACCTCGCCCGGGTCCTGACTTGCTGATACCACAGAACCATGCTGCCAGCCTTCAGCAACCGAGACTCCGTCACCCGAAACTTCGAACACGCGACCACTCACACCCCTGGACTGTTCACTGACCAACCAGGTCACCACTGCAGCTGGCCACTGAGGCGCGTAACGCTGAGCACTGTCGGGGTCATTGCCCAACAAATCAGCGTTCATACGGGTGAGGCCGATAGGCGCGATAGCATTGACCCTGACTCCATATGACTCCAGCTCTCTTGCAGCCACAAGCGAGAACGCGGCAACTCCCGCTTTGGCGGCCGAGTAATTGGCCTGCCCGATATTCCCATACAACCCGGAATGCGAAGTAACATTGATCACGCTTGCGCTTACCAGTTTTCCTGACTTCACCTGCTCTCGCCAATATTTCGCGGCGTGCCGGGTCAAGGCAAAGGTGCCCTTAAGATGCACTGTCATGACATCATCCCATTGCGCCTCGCTCATGTTGATGATCATCCGATCACGGAGGACGCCCGCGTTGTTGATCAAGGCATCAAGACCGCCAAAATGCCGGACCGCCCGCTCCACCAATTGCTGCGCGCCCGACCAAGTGGAAATATCGGAGCCATCGGCAACTGCCTGCCCCCCTTCTGCACCGATCATATCGATCACAGCCTCCACTTCCTGCAAGCCAGCCGCCGCTCGATTGTTCACCACTACCTTTGCGCCTTCACGCGCCAACATCAATGCATAGGCGCGCCCCAAGCCTTTGGCAGCACCAGTGACGATTACCACGCGACCTTCACACGTTCCCAAGAGGCACCTCACCTTGACTTTTAAGTACTCTAGCATACGATAAGGGCCTGAGGAGGAATCACACATCAGCCCTTAGAAAATAAACACCGTTCGTCGGGTCCCACTTGAACAAGAAAACAAAATAGCAAATCGTATGCATACATATATTATTCTATAATTCCAAACAACCCCCCATACCCGACGCCAGCGCTCTAGTCCGTATCCGATAGAGCGCCTAAAAATCTTGACCCTCTGAACCCTATCGATCTGCTGCAGGTGTAAGACATGAAAACAACAATAATTTTGTCTGTAGGTTTCTTGTTAACTTTCATCATGGCCTCGTACATCAACGAGAGCTTGATTCACGCCAGGTACTTGGCCGCAAAAGAGTGTCAGAGCAATCCGTACGCCTGTTATAGACCTGCAGTGACCTTCGCATCCTTGCGCTGACAAGAAGCCTGCAACATCAGCAATTCATTACACAGTGCTTGACCGGCATGGCGTTCTTCACAGATTTCGCTTGACGCCAGCTGCTATGCTCGTACCTTTATCTTGCGAACTAGACAATAGTCAACGAGAGAATATCGATGTCCGAGACGAATACCAAACGCCGCCGCGAGGTGGGAAGCCAGCTGTCCTTTGCCCTATACGGTGCAGCGAATCGAATGACGCGCTTGCACAAACCTTTTCTGGATCCGCTGGGTCTGACCTTCCCGCAATATTTGGTGATGCTGGAGCTGTTGGTCGGAGCGCCACGACCTGTTGGCGAATTGGGCACCAAACTGGGTATGGATACCGGGACGATCACCCCTCTTCTCAAGCGCCTTGAAGCTGCAGGCCGGATAACGCGCGTGCGCGACAGCGCCGATGAGCGTCGCGTCCTCGTAGACCTCACCGATGCCGGGAAAGCTCTTCGGGACGACGTCTGGAGCATCACTGACAAGATCAAGTCGGCCTGCCAACTCACGGACGCGGGTCTCGCCGAACTGCGCGACATACTTGATGCCTTCGCGCGCCCTGCCCGCGATTGAATCGATTGTCTTTTCAATTTCGCCGCGCTGAGCACCGGGCGTTGGCAGCGTTAGTCGTCTTGCTGCCGTGACCGTTTGAATATTTCTAAACCGTCGGCTGTAAACATACTCACGAAATCACGTCACCTAAAATCGGGCTGTGAGAACGCGAGGCTAGTAATCCAACTCAGACAAGGTACTAGACATGACCATTAACCCATTGATACTCAACTCAAACAACGCAAAACAAGGCATGCTGTCGTTCAGTGAAACGGTCCGCGCGCGCCGCTCGTATCGTGGCTTCCTTCCCACGCCGATTCCAAACGCAACAATCCGTTGCGTACTTGAGGAAGCCCAGCGAGCCCCCTCCAATTGCAATACACAGCCATGGAACGTCCACATCGTCTCAGGCGCAAAACTGTCCGAACTGTCGCGAGCACTCCATGAAAAAAACGCAGAAGGCGCTTACACCCCGGATTTTTCATTCGACATGAATGAATATTATGGTGTCTACCGCGACCGCAAAGACCTTCAGGGCAAAGCCTACTACGAAGCGATGGACGTCTCACGCGACGATCAGGAAGGGCGACATCGAGCAGCGGCATACAACTACTCGTTCTTCAACGCGCCACATGTCGCATTGCTGTTCATGCCGTCTTTCGGTGACAACGTACGTGTCGCTGGAGATATCGGCATGTACGCTCAAACCTTTCTCCTGTCTCTCGCTTCGCGAGGCCTCGGAGGTATCCCGCAAACCTCCCTCGGCTTCTTTGCCAGTACGATCCGGGAAGTTCTGGGCATTCCTGAAGAACTGAAGATGTTGTTTGGGATCTCGTTTGGACATCCCGACGACAACGCCCCCGGCAATCGCATGAAGATGGATCGCGTTAGGATTGATGACTCAGTGACCTTTCACGTCTGAGTGCAAGATTTGCAACCGGCAACCTGGTGTTCTGCGGGCGATGATCAACCCGAAGGTCCTCTCCCTCCTGCACCGCAGCGAAAATCGAGCGGGCAGTGCTCGCTATGCCGCGGTCTGACACTCGACATAAAAGGTCCTATCGAAAATCTGCGGCTACTGATCGCTCACCAGCCGGAGCACCACATGATCTGAAAACCTCAGTAAACGCGAGTTCTGACATTAGGTTGGAACTTTACATCCCAAATGGAGCGTCCTATGGCCCAAGCAGAAGTTCTGCCCGGATTGCCATCGGCAGTTTCGGCGGGACCTTGAAAAATACGCCCTTGGCGAGTCTGGCTACCGCCGCCGTCAAAGGCGCCCTTGCGCATGCAGGTATCGGCCCATGCGTTGAAGGTCGCACGCAAGGGTTGGAGTCTGCTCAATGTGCTTACCCATGGAGTGACTGACTACCACCCAGTGATCGCAGTCCTACCTGTCGAAACCGCAGATCGCTCTGCAGGAATGGGCGCTGCTAAAGGTTCATGGGGGCCACCCGATGTCTATGAGGACGGGATTGCCACATTTGTTGATGGAGTGATTGCCATGCTGTATGTGCGCGGACTGCTCCATCGAGATTACGGGGGGACCAGCCTGCGAGATCGTCTCGGTGCGCCGGCAATTGGCTCAATAACTAGATGGCTTTATTCACGCTTGCTCCAATTCAAGAAGGAGAACGTCTCATGATGAAAATTTACGATCGCGAGGGAGCGCCTCATCCGGCGCGAGTTCGCATTGTCTTGGCCGCGAAAGAGCTGGAAGATCAGGTTGAGTTTGTCAGCGTCGATTTAATTTCTGCGGAGCAGAAGCAAAACGCTTTTTTGGCCATGAATCCGATTGGCAAGATCCCCGTGCTCGCGCTTGAAGATGGGACGATAATCTCGGAATCAACCGCGATAACCGAATATCTCGACAACCTGGATGGTAATCCTATCCTGACGGGTAGAACCCCTCGCGAAAAGGGGCTGATCCATATGATGCAGCGTCGGGCGGAGATGATGATAATTGATGCTGTGGACGATTACTTCCATTACGGAACGCCCGGGCTGGGCTTAGCATTGAGGCCATGGCGCATGCCGGACTGGAGTAACGCCGGAGAGTGGGGTGAGCGACGCGGCGCTTATGCAGTAAAAAATATGGCCTATTTCAACGATGTGCTCTCCCAATTGCCGTTCCTTGCTGGCGACAAGTTCTCGATGCCTGATATCACCTTGTTCGCCGGGCTTATGTTCGCTGAAATCGTCGGCCTTCCTATTTCAGATGAAATGGGCGCCTTAAAGGCTTGGCGCGATAAAGTTTCCGAAATTCCGGCTGTCAAGAATCGCAGCGGCCAGTTTCCCCTCCCCGAAGATATTCTGCGCGCCAGCAGGTAGCGTTTCACTGTGTCAGGCAAAACCTTAAGAATGGGGACTGCGTTCAATCACGACGTGACCGGCCTGCCTGGCGAGCTCTGTTGCTTCCCGGTGTAGGGTTTCCATTGCCAAACCAACAGCGCTGAACAGCCGGGCTACCCCTTGCTGATTGCGCCGTTGCGTCGAGTCCAATGAAAAACCCATCGGATCGGCATCCAGCAGGATGACTAATTGCCCTCAAATCGCCAGTTCACCGACAATATGAGTGGCTAGCGTGGTCTTGCCGACACCACCTTTTGGTTGAGCTGTTGGCATTGCGCAACCTCTTCCAGCAAATGACCGCCGATTACAACGCCCTCACCACCGGGCATAAAAAGAAACTCAACTAGCGCTGTAGATCAGCCTGGGCACGGAGTGAAGGCTGGGCGATTCGCTGCAGGCCGAATGGAAAAAAGTCGATCTGAAGATACCGAAATCTCTCATGATTCTCTGCGGTCTACTTGCGCTCTTGGATTGCAGCCACTTAACGGCAGACACACCTGCACTATGCCTCCCATTCCCCGATCCACTTCCACAGCTAAACATTCTGACACTCCGTTGTCATCAGGGATAATGACAATGGCCGACTTCGAATTGACGCGTTGTGATGCGAGCAGCATGAGTCGGGCGAGCCTGCACAGCCCATTTTATGTCGATGACAGGTCTCACACTCTCATCCAGTATCAGAAACAGGCTAGTTTGCGGGAAGCTCGCCAGCTATTGTTTGTCGGCAAGCATCGCGCGTCTGACGCAGCGTTCGTTGTCCGTTCTAAAAACGCATCACAGTTCACACGAGAATATTCACCGTATTTCGGCGCATCGCCTGCACTCGACGTGCGCGAGATACGGCAGGCGCTCGGCACTCCAACGAGGGCGTAAGCCGCAGACTGGTCTACACATTTTTTAAGAACAGATAGATACTTATTCTGCTATCGGTGACGGGCCTCTTTCAAGGTAGGTAGAGAGAGCAATACTGCTACGCGTCGCCTCAATGCCTTCTATTCCATGAATTATGCCGAGTAAGGCCTCCAGTGTCTGAGTATCTCGAGTTCTGACTTTGAGCAGGACAGCACTCTCGCCTGTCACCGTGTGAATTTCTTCAATATCAGGCAAGTCGACCAATTGTATAAGTTGTCGCGTCTTTGCCCAGCTTTTCGTGTCGACATTGATGAATGCGAGAAGAGGCCTGCCAAGCTTGGCGCCGTCGAGCGAAGCAACAGTCGCTTTGATAACACCGAGCTGCCTGAGGCGTTTCACGCGCTCATGCACAGCGGGCCCTGACAGATGAACCAACTCGCCTAGCACTGCATAGCTGAGCGTCGCATCTATGGCCAAATAGCCTAATAACTTTCGGTCAATCCGGTCCAGCGAGGTGCTTTTGGCTGTACCTTTCTTAATCGGGTTCGAATTTTCACTCATTTCAGCCATATCTCGTTTTTTGCCAAATTCTGTTAGGTATATTTGAACACGTTTTGTACGGTATTCAGAGGTTTGTCATAATGACAGATATATCTCATTCAGCAGCTAGTCCGCCGATAAACGTTACGTTACTGATGTGTTCGGTCGCCATCGTGGGGTCGAATGGCCTGCTTCTGAGCCCAATTCTTTCTGATGTAGCGTCTTCACTGGCTGCGCCCCTAAGTTCAGCAGCGATTGCGATGTCATCCTACGGTGCAGGGACGGCTATTTCAGCGCTTTTCCTGGCTCCGCTAATCGATCGCTGCGGTGCGTCTTGGACTTTGAAAACCGGGTTGATAGGTCTCCTCCTCGCGATGCTCGGGAGTGCGTTAGCTGTCTCTGTCACAATGTTGGTCGCGTTCCAAGCACTCGCAGGGGCAGGAGCAGGTCTCGTTCTTCCATCTGCCTACGCACTTGCAACTAAATATATTGCACCGGAATTTGCCTCCCGAGCTTTGGGGAAAGTGCTCATTGGCTGGTCACTTTCACTTGTTGCTGGCGTTCCGCTGTCAGCATTTATTACAGAGTACGCCGGGTGGCGAGTTGCGTACTTATGTTTAGCCGTGTCAACAACATTCATTTTCTTCTGTTTACCTCAATCCCCACTTTATCCCAGTAGAAATCGACAAGAAGCTGGCTGGCCAAGCCCACTCCGTGCATTGAAGGAAACTGGCGTACGTCCTCTTTTGACTCTCGGACTAGCCTTCACCAGCTCGTTCTACGGCACCTATGCGTTTGTGGTGCAAGAGACGCGCGAGGTGCTGCAGACTTCAACGGCACAAGCCGGGATTGTTGTTTTAATGTTCGGGCTCGGTTTTGCAAGCGCATCAATTGCTAATCGCAGGGTCGACCAGATAGGGCAACATAGGGTGTTACCGTGGCTACTGATTGTTAATGCGAGCATTTTCGTATCCATGATTCTCACCATGGCCTCATTTGTAGGATTTCTACCAGTGGTCTTCTGCTGGGGGTTTGCTAACCATCTGACTCTAAACACGATCGTGCTGCTGTTATCGCAATCCAGCGATAAGCAACGTGGAGCGATACTCGGACTGAACAGCGCAACAACTTACTTAGGCCTGACCGTCGGCACAATCGCCGCGAGCCTCATCTATCCCGTGGCTGGGTTCAAAACCATCCTTTTGGTTGCAGCTATAGTGCAGATAGCAGCTGCTTTATTAGCCTTTTACGGATTAGGATCTAAGACGGATTTTAAGTTAGATGGCGATTGAAGTTAGCAGTAATTCGGTAGTCTAACGAAGCAATTATTGACAACAAAAAAATGCGGGATGCAGGGACACCGTGAATTAAGCCATTGAATGGTTGAAGCATCACTACGACAAACCGCTGCACGTGACCGATTTCACTCAACAATCAGGCATGGCCTGTTCAACGCTGCACCACAACTTTCGCAAACTGACAGGCACCCGCCCCATTCAGTGTCAAAAATCGATGAGGCTGCAGGCTGTCCGCAGAATGATGTTGACCCAGCGGATAGCCGTGGACACCGCTGCGTTGCGAGTTGGCTATAATATCGTCGTTCAATTCAACTGCGAACATACTCGGCGCTTCGAGCCATTCGATATTCAACAGCCAAACCTCAATCGTCGATTCCATAACCGCACACTACGGAGAGGTTCCTGGGCTAGGTAAGCGTTCACTGGATGAAAAATTTGCGGCTGCTCGACGTAGCCTTGCCCAAGCCAGGCGGTAAGAATTGCATTGCAATAGCGTAAATTGCATTGCAATGACTAATCTCATTTTCTGATATTGAATTCAGGTCACTTCCCAGATGCGCCAACCGACGCCAGGAGCGACCAACATGTCTAGCCAATACTCACCCACAGCTAAAGAACCTCAGCCACAGGTCGAACGCCACATCATGCCTGAATGAACTGCGCCAGCTGCGTGGAAAACGCCCTGGACGTCAGTAGATTTGATGCCACTGGCATCAATGCCGAGCGTCTCGAAGATTAATATCTCGGACCAAACCGAACACACCGCACTCATCTTTTCGGCTGTCCTAGACCTTCATCTGTCGCAACGTTCCCGTCCAAGCCTATGCGAGGACGACACCGTGGCCGATCACTATCAGCTCAACCTGGGCTCATTGCGCAGCAGCATCACCCTGACCCTGCACACCCACCACGCCGCCCGAATCTGGCAAGGTCGAACCGCACGCGAAGGCGTCCACTCGATCATGGGTATGGCGGGCTACATCAGCGTCACTAACCTGATCAAACAAGCCGCAGCGCAGGACGATCCTTATGCCGACTGGGCGATCGTGCAGCTCGAAGAAAAATTGATGCAGGCCAAGGCTGGGATGCTGGAACTGACCCAGCAGTTGGACCGGATCAGACAAGAGCTGCCGACGCAGATCAACATGGGCGACAACCTCAACATCCATCCCGTCACCTTGCCGTTGTACATCGGCAGCCAACTGGGCTTCCTCGCCGTTTACCTGCTGACTGACTACGACACCTTGGTGCGACATACCCTGTTGGCCCATCACACCGCCTTGATCGGTCGCCGAGACATGGAAGCCTGGATCGACGACGGCGCCCACCTGCTGCGCAGCCTGTTCGGGCAGGCGCAGCGCTATCGGCATGCTGGCGTCACCCGTGATGACATGGCGGCGAACAACGCTCGCGCTCTGGCGGCCATGGAGAAGTTTGGATTACCCCCTATGGACATCCTTGAGGGACATCGCCGCTCCCAGTTCGCGCCACCAATCATTCGTCGTGGTGCTGTGGCAGTGGATGGCGCTGACGCGTTGGAAGAGGAAGCAGTAGAGCCATCTGCGACAGTCGATGAGCCGGAGGACGAAGTATGAAGCCCCTAATCCCGACTCAACCAATGCCCCTCGAAACACTAACACCGGATGCCTATCGACAGCTCGAACACGCTGTCTACCTAAAAGGCCTTTTAAAACCTTTTAAGGGTAAGGGGGAACTGGAATACCTGGCGCAGGTGGCGAGGGAAACCGAGGCGCAGTTACGTCGTCTGATGGAGGCTGTGGCGCAGCAGGCCGGACAACCGCCTTACTCGCTGCTGGATATTCGATTCGTGCTGCAGAACACCAGTGCGGGCAGCACCTTTTTGCGATGGCGCACCCGTGATTTCGCCCGTATGGGCGTTGCGGTCTGGGAACGCCAAGCCTCCAACAAGGCCTTGCCGCAAGCCGTACGCGAGGGGTTACACCGTTTCGAATGCGAGCGCATTGCACTGAACTTGCAGATGAGCGTGGTGCATTCGCTCTACCGTCAAGCTTCAACCTGCGCGATCAAAATGGCCAGCGCCGAACGGCTGCTGCGCCAGTTCACACCAGCAGCGGAGATATCACGATGAGTACTTTTTTCGTCGGCGAAGGCAACATCGGCAGTGCGCCAGAGTTCCAGGAGTTCCCGTCAGGCAATGACGAGCCACGGCGCTTGCTGCGGCTGAATGTGTACTTCGACAACCCCGTGCCACGCGATGGCAGCTATGAGGATCGAGGCGGCTATTGGGCGCCGGTCGAGCTCTGGCACCGCGAGGCTGAACACTGGAGCACGCTGTACCAGAAAGGTATGCGCGTGTTGGTCGAAGGCCGCACCGTGCGCGATGAGTGGGAGGACAGCGAAGACAATGCCCGGGTGACCTTCAAGATCGAGTCGCGTCGTGTCGGTATCCTGCCCCATCGCGTGCAAAACGTGGTGATGCGGGAGCGCGCCAGTGAGTCAGCTTCATCTGCGGCTCACGTCGGGCAGGCTACAGACCAGGCCAGCTCGCCTACGACGAAGTCCAAAAAGCGCAGAGGACAGCCACCATCGGCATGACTGACCATGCATAAAAATGGCCGACGTCAAGCGTTTCGTGAAGCCGACCGGATGGCTCGATGTCCATATCTGCATGAGTCATGCCGGCTGACTTTGGAAGACACTTAAGTTGTAGCGCCCGATGGGCCAGAGATCGTATCCGTTGATCACGAGCTGCTGAGAGCGAGCTCCTTGAGGTAGTGCCCCCCTTAACTGGCGCTCAGCGAAGTGGCTTTGTAAGTGACCCTGATCAGCGTCTGGGTGGCAGATCAGGTCAGTATTTGTACATTATTTCATGTACTTCTACTGGATCGCTTGTCTGAGTTAGCGCCAACGCTGTCAGCAGGCGGGCTTTGACGGGCGTCTGGTCGTCGCAAACCTACCTGCAGGCGTTCGACTTCCAAGCTACCTGGGATTGACTGAATTTTCACAGATTGAGCCAAGCTAATCTGAAGGATGCCCTCAGACGTCTGCCGACGCTGCGGGCGAGTAAATTGGCTCTGTCTGCGTTAGGTGTTGCAGCTAGTGATTTATCGAGTGGATTCAGTCAGTTGCAGCGCCATCATTTTCGAATCAGGCTCAGATGTTGTGGGAGCGGATTCATCCGCGAAAAGGTCATGATCGTGCAGACTTCTTCGCGGATAAATCCGCTCCCACGAAATCCGCGATACTTCGTACGCAACACTTAACGCAGACAGAGCCAGTAAATTTGCCGAACTGCTTCCGCATCGATGGGCGTCCGTTTAACGCAAGGTGTGTTGGCCGGACGCTTACCGGGGTATTCACGGCGATACGGTTGGTCATCGCCGTACCCATCGATGAACCGTTGAAAAACAGGCGCGTGTTGTCGACTGCATAGGCGGCCTGAATCGCCGCAGGGAAATCGAGGAAGAAGCGAAGGGCGCGCGCGTCCGTGTCCGTCGGCACACTCCAGGTGGCGCCGATGCCTGCGGATAAGGGGGTGTCAAAGACGTCGAGGTGGTCATCACGACGATCCAGCTCCAGGTCCTAACAGAGCAAGCGGACTCGTTCGCTCGAGGTTAAGCGAACAAGACCAGTTTGCTCAAAGACAGCCGACCCAGCGGCTTACATATAGATGAGCCGGTTGAGCTTCTCAAGGAAGTCGGCATCGGAATTGCTCAAGTTCGCAAGACCGAAGCGTTCTTGCACAATCGCGGACACCAAATCGCGACGTTTCGGGAGGCGATCCTTCTCGGCCGTTGCGAGAGCCGCTGCCATCTCCTTCTTTTTAAGGTTCGTGCAGTAAGCCGGCGCAGCAGGCTGCTGGCGCCACGAATCCGCGAGCGATCCAGCATCGAATGCGTCGAAGCCAGTCTCTTCGACCAGGCGCATCGCCACTTCTCGATCGATTGTGCGATCAGCAGCAACGGGTATCGCGATACGATCGGGACTTCCCGGCGCCATCCCAAACTCCGCGAATGCTTGTGCTCCTATCGCGTTCCACGCCTTGGCGATCGGCCGGCCTAATTGTTCCACTACCCACAGGCTTTCCACCTGACCCGCGTCAATCGCCTCGATCGCGCCATCACGCACTGGATAATAGTTGGCGGTATCGATCAAGACCGTTTCTTCCGGGCCCCCCGCGAGAAGGGATTTGACTGTCGAGTGACTCGCAAAAGGGATCGATAGGATGATCACGTCCACGTCCCTCACCGCCTCTTGAGCGGCTACCGCGCGGGCACCGTTCGCCAGTAGCTGCTTGTCTATTGTCTCGGGGCCACGAGAGTTCGCAACCTTGATCTCATGACCCGCTTTGGTCAATTCACGGACAAGTGTCTTCCCGATATTGCCGGTGCCCAGAATGCCTACTTTCATGATTTCTACTCCATTTCACTTGGTTCATCTTGCTGTACAAACTGGCAGAGGAAGCGGGGACAATCGTGCCCCGCAGTTCTTGGTTCTTACCGGTCACTGAGGTTGCATCGACGGTTTGAGTAAGCTTGATCATAGCCATGCGCCTCCTAGCCTCAGAAAAGATCCTTCAGCCACTGACCCGCGGGTCTAGCCCGTATTGAGCCGGCGCGCCGAGATGATCGCGCAGCGTCGTGCCGTCATAATCCCGATGAAAAAGCCCGCGCTCCTGAAGAATCGGGACCACGCCGTCGACGAAGGCATCGATTCCGTCCTCAAACACGTCAGGCGACAGCCAGAAGCCATCAGCGGCGCCGGCGTCGAACCATTCCTGCATATGATCGGCGGCCTCAACGGCCGGGCCGACGATCGCTGGGTGATAGTCGATCACGCCATGGGCGAGCACGTCGCGCAGGCTCCAACCTTCACGTGCGATCTTGAGCGCGTTCGCCGAACGAGGGTCGCCTGGCGATGGACGAGCGGCGGCCAATTGCTCCGGTGTAAGCGGTGCGTCCAGCTGGCCTGAATCGAGCCGCAGCCCCAGCATCTGACCGAGATATACGACGCGCTGCGGAAACGTCTGCCCGCTCAGCGCAATTCGTCGGTCCAAGCCTGCGCGTCGATCACGCGCGATTGTCGTCATCAAACCAGCGAAGAACTTGATTTCGTCAGGGTTCCGCCCTGCACGTTCGGCTGCGTTCCGAAGGGCGCTTCGCTGAGTGCGTGCGTCCTCGATTGTGAAGACGGCACCGATCACGCCACTGGCATAGCGACCAGCAACCTCCAGCCCCTGGGCGCCGCCGCCGGCTTGAAAAATCACCGGCTGGCCCTGTTCCGAAGGTGGGATCTGAAGCAGACCGCTGGCGGCCACATGGCACCCTTTCAGATTGATTGGCCGGAGCTTGGTGGGATCAGCGAATCGGCCGGATTCCTTGTCATGCAGCCACGCGTCCAACCCCCATGTGCCCCATAATGCCTGCACAAGCTGGATGAATTCATGCAGTCGCTCATACTTCTCGTTACGAGGTGGCAGGGCTCGTCCGTAGAGGGCGGCGACACCAGGATCGCTGGAGGGCACGGCGTTCCATCCAACTCGGCCGTGGCTCATCAGGTCGAGCGCTTTGAATTGACGAGCCAAATTGAAGGGTTCGTTGAACGTCGTGGAGCCGGTGGCGACCAACCCGATCCGCTGGGTCTCGCGCGCGACTGCGGCAAAGGTCAACAACGGCTCATTGATATTCAACGGAGCCTCGGTCTCGAGGTCGTTCTGCCACGCTGGAAAATCCGGGGCGAACAGGAATTGAAACTTACCCCGTTCAGCGGCTTGAGCGTACCGCACCTGACTGTCGAAACTCGTGTAATTCTTGGGGTCCACACCCGGCATCCGCCATGCTCCGGGTTGCGAGCCGTAACCGCCGTTGAAAACCATCCCAATCATCATTTGCTTAGTCATGTTGATTCCCGACTGCTCCCGTTCTCGGCAACTTGCCGTTTGGATGTACTGATCCGTTAGCCGTTTGCCGAGACTTCGAGCGCCCGACACCTCATCCGGACCAGCCACCGGCGGGAGTGACCAACTTTATTGCTGTGCAATGACCTGATTCATAACTCAATGCTTCAGCTCGGGTCCTGCCATGCGGACAGCATTGCCAAGGCTGCTTCATAGTTACCAGCAGCCTCGGCAGTACGGAAATATTTGGCCCGCTCCACGATGATTTCCCCAGGTGTGGGTTCGCCATGCAAAAGAGCTAGCGTCTCGTCGAGGAAGTCTTCCAGAGGCATAGCATGCTCGTCCTTTTCCTGACCGAACAACGTCGTTTGCACACCAGGCGGAGCCAATTCAACGACACGCACTGAGGTATTTGCGAGCTGCACACGCAAGCCCTCGGTAAACGAATGAACAGCCGCCTTGGTGGCGCTGTATGTCATCGCAATGGGGAATGGAACAAATGCCAATGCGGAACTGACATTGATGAGGACACTATCTTTCTGTTTCGCAAGTTGCGGCAAGAAAGCATAGGTCATCCGAATGGTGCCTAAGAGGTTGATCGCGACGGTCTCTTCTGCAACCCTAAGTGACTCGGGATTCATCGCATCTTCGCGCGGCATGATGCCCGCGTTGTTTATCACGACATTGAGGTCGGGGTAACGCGCGGCTACTAGCTCACTCGCCCGGGCGATGGACGTAGCATCGGCCACATCAAGCTCAATAGCCTCGATGCCCGGATGATCGACAGTGATCTGCTCCAGCAACGCCTTGCGTCGCCCCGCGACGACAACCTTGTTACCCGCCTTATGAAACCGCAGCGCTAGACCGAGTCCTATGCCCGAAGTGGAACCAGTGATAAGGATGGTATTGCCAGTCAGCTTCATATGCTTCTCCAGATGGGTGGAACGGGTAGAATTGAAACGGGCAACTGTCCGTAAGCCGCAATATTAACGGACAGTTGTCCGCTTAACAAGAGACCCGTCGAGGATGAGGACAAATGGCAGAGTCACAAAAGATTGAGCGTCGTACGCGTGTCGACGCATTACTTAACCGCGAGCGCATCTTAGCGGTCGCGTTAGCGGAGCTGCCTCATTCTGCGGACGTTCCCCTAAGCTTGATCGCTAGGAAGGCTGGCGTAGGACAAGGAACCTTCTATCGTCACTTCCCGACGCGAGAGGCACTGGTGATGGAGGTCTACCGCTATGAAATGTTGCAGGTGGCAAAATACGCCGAACATCTGCTCCAGAGTCGCCCACCCGACCAAGCGTTGCGTGAGTGGATGGCTCGTCTTGCCGAGTACGCCATGAACAAGGCTGGCTTGGCTAATGCAATACGCGAGGTGTCCAGTGTGGGGGACTGTGCAGGAAAGGAGAGTTACGCTCCGGTGGTCGCTGCAGCCAAGTCCTTACTTGATGCAAATGAGAAGGCAGGCACGATCCGCGCCGGCATCACCACCGATGACTTTTTTCTAGCCATCGCAGGTATTTGGCAGATCAACTTCAACGATGAGTGGAAACACCGACTGGGTTGGCTCATGGACTTCGTTATGGAAGGACTGCGCGCGGGCGCGCCGGCGCGGCTTGCATCTGCCTGAGGCATTAGGACCACTCGATTCATTAGGGCCAGTGTCAAGCGGTTAGTGAACCCGCCCCGTTGGCTGGAAGGCTTTATGGGACGCGCTTTAGCGTCACTTTGAGCCCTTGCAGGGTTGCGGTGTTGTGGCCGTGAGCCACACAAGAGCGTCGCGGTAAAAAAGCCAGAGCGTGCTGCATCGGGGCAATTGCCGGTGGGCGAAGAGCTTGTTTTGTCATCAGAGCGGAAACCTGCTTCATCAGCTTGGCGTGGGCGGCACAGTCTTAGCCATGCCTCCCTCCCTGAATCCCCGATCCACAGCCATGAACGCCTCCAGCATGTGCGGGATCAGCGTCACGGCATCGACGGTCTCGCCATACGCCTGCGCCTGCGCCTGCAGCGCGGCGTAAAGATCGAGGTCGGCTTTCAGTCTGGCCGGGCAGGCAAAGTTCAGCTTCGTGGAAGCGGTTTTCGGCAGCGGCCCGAGCCGCAGCTTGCGCGTCGTCATCGTGAAGTTCCCTTGTTGAAGGACAATGGCTGGTATGGCCGCAGCACCAAGTCGGGGTGGGCGATGATGCGAACCGGCAGGCCCGGCTGCTCGGTCAGCGTCGGCTCGATATTCATGTTGCGCTAGGTCATCTTCTGGCCGACCTGATTGATGCTGTCCTGGCGGTTCTCCGATGCGAGTTGCGCGAAGGTCTTGGCCTTTCAATACTCGCTGTTAGTGAAGCACTGTCGTCCAAGCGACTGCAAGGTAGCAGCTTCGCCCCCAATCAAGACCGCCCTCATGAACAAATATGAGGAACCTGCCATTCAGGTTTCTCATATCTCGCCACCGCTGTTTCCAACAACGCTGCTCCGAACTCAACCCGGAGCAGTTCTATGCGACTCTTTCTCTGCGAGAAACCCTCCCAAGGTCGTGACATCGCCAAGGTTCTCGGAGCCAGCCGACGTGGCGATGGTTGCTTGATCGGACGCGAGGCAACCGTCACCTGGTGTATCGGTCACCTGCTGGAAACGGCCCCACCTGAAGCCTATGGCGATCAATACAAAACCTGGTCGTTGGATCATCTACCGATCATTCCCGCGCAGTGGAGGGTTGAGGTCAAACCCAAGACTGTCGCGCAGTTCAAAATCATCAAACACCTGCTCAGCGAAGCTGCCACCGTCGTCATCGCCACCGACGCCGATCGCGAAGGTGAAATGATTGCCCGCGAGTTACTGGAGCTCTGCAACTATCGTGGCTCTGTTGAGCGCCTCTGGTTATCCGCACTCAACGAGGCGTCAATTCGCAAAGCGCTGTTGTCGCTGAAGTCTAGTCAGGAGACCTTCCCGCTCTATCAATCAGCCCTCGCCCGCAGCCGCGCCGATTGGCTGTTTGGTATGAACCTCAGTCGTTTGTTTACCCTCCTAGGACGGCGGGCGGGCTATGACGGCGTACTGTCGGTTGGACGCGTCCAAACGCCCACTTTGCGCTTGGTGGTTGAACGAGACCGCGCGATTGCCAGCTTCGTCTCTGTACCGTACTGGGTGGTGGATGTGCACCTGTCTTCAATGGGGCAACCCTTCACCGCGTCGTGGATACCGCCAAGCTCAGGACGTGACGAAGCCGGTCGCTGCCTGCAGCAGGCGCTTGCTAGTCAGGCCGCCCAAGCGATTTCTAGCAGCAAGACCGCCACCGTAGTCTGGCTGCAGACTAAGCATTTCCGCGAAGCGCCACCCCTGCCCTTCGACCTGAGCACACTGCAAGAAATCTGTTCACGCAAGTTGGGACTCGGCGCTCAGGAAACCCTGAACATCGCCCAAGCCTTATATGAAACCCACAAAGCCACCAGCTATCCGCGCAGCGATTGCCGCTATCTGCCAGAGAGCATGTTCAACGAGGTCGCCGCGGTATTCGATGCCCTGCTCAAAATGGATTCCGCGTTACGCCCAGCGCTCGGAAGCCTCGATCGATCATTGCGCTCACGAGCATGGAACGATGCCAAGGTGACTGCGCACCACGCCATCATCCCCACTACCGAGCCGGCGAACCTTGAGCGGATGTCAGAACAAGAGCGCCAAGTCTACGAACTGATTCGCAGCCACTATCTCGCGCAATTCCTGCCGCATCACGAGTTTGATCGAACCGAGGTCGAACTGGAGTGCGGAGCCGAATGTTTGACTGCTGTTGGCAAACAGATCCTCGTCCAAGGCTGGAAAGGCTTACTCTCCGACAACCCCGAAGACGATGAACCCGGTCAAAAGACCCAGGTGTTGCCCGCCCTGCAACAGGGTAGCCAGTGCGCAGTGGACGACGTCGAGCTCAAATCCATACGCACCGCCGCTCCCAAACCGCTCACCGAGGGTGATCTGATCAGGGCGATGAAAAATGTGGCCAAGCTGGTCAACGACCCGCGTCTGAAACAGAAACTTCGGGACACCACCGGTATCGGCACCGAAGCCACACGAGCCAGCATCATCAAGGGCTTGATTGATCGCGGTTATTTGTTGAAGAAAAAACGAGCCTTGATGGCTTCCGCAGCGGCCCATACCCTGATCGAGGCGGTGCCCGCTGCAGTCGCGGATCCGGGTATGACCACGATCTGGGAGCAGGCTCTGGATGAAATCGAAGCGGGACGTCTGACCTTGGATGCATTCGTGGCCAAACAGGCGCACTGGATTACGCAGCTGATCGCAAACTGCGGAGCGCTTACCCTGTCGGTACCGGTCGAAGCCGGGCCGGCTTGCCCCAATTGCAATGCCTCAATGCTCAGACGTAAGGGAAAATCAGGGCCGTTCTGGTCATGCTCCCACTACCCGGACTGCAAAGGCACCGTGCCGATCAGCAAAGGGACGCGTCGTCCATGAGGCGCCATTGGCGTTCATATGAGATTTGGGGGTGATGTCCGGGTCAGTGCATCATCAACGGCGCCTGCTCCTTCTCCAAGTCGCTTAGCGGTTGTCCGATTTCACGTGCCAAGGCGATGCCTGTCGCTATCCATATGTGCGTACCGTAAGACAGAAGAACAAAGGCTGGAAGGTGAGCGCAAGCTGAAGAGAACCGGACAGAAAAAACAGAAGCAAGTGCAGTCTAAGACGGTGGAAGCGGCAGGTTATGTGGTGGTGGTCACAACCCTGAACTGCCTGGATGCCCAAGGAATTTTGGCCCTCTACCGGCACCGTTGGCAGGTGGAGTTGGCGTTCAAGCGGATGAAATCTTTATTAGGGTTATCGCACCTTAGAAAGAAAAATCCGGAAGGCGCAAAAGCTTGGCTGCAAGGGAAATTATTGGTGGCTTGCTTGATCGAGCGGTTAATCGCAACAGGCGAGCATTTTTCCCCTCTCGAGGGTCAAGGATCACAAAGAGCAAGCGATACGCCAGCGTTGCCGCTGGCGTGAAATGACTTTTGTCCATTGGTTACTTTGTTGTGTCATCAATCCGCGCTTGTCGTTATTTACTTGCCTTGAAGAGTGGGGAACGATAAGTCGGAAACTGCGTGAATCCCCGCGAAAACGGGGATACCAGCAAGATGAGCTATGGAGTGGGAGGTTTGGTTAGCGCATATGGGGGTAGCCCCCCCGCTACAGGTTTTGGTTCAGCAGAAAACGATCCAGAAGACATCGTGACGACATCAGCTATACAACGCATTGGAGTGAACGATGACGACTTCCGCACCAAACACGCCGCCACAGCCGATCCAGCATCCAGGATTGATCGTCTCGACGATCAGTCTGGTCCTACGCATCGTCGGATTGCTGATCGCCTCGCTGCTGTTCTCGATCCTCATCGAGTTCGTCGGTTTGCTGCTGTTCTGGAGCGATCAGGGTTGGCGGCACAGCCAAGCCATGTTGACGAACGAGCTGGGCTGGCTGAGCGAGCACTTCAAAGCTTCACTCATCCTCCAACAACCCGGGCAAACGATCGTTCAAGTACTGGATTTTCTAAATCAGTGGCTGCTGGCCAAGACTGGCTTTGCGGATTTTGCCCGGCAGGCTCGGGTTTCGAGCCAGGGCAACGACTTCTGGAGTTGGACCAATCAGATATACGTGAGCATCGAGGATTTCATACTGGCTGTAGTGTATGTGACCTTTACCTTCGTGGTGCGCCTGACCATTCTGGTCCTGGCCACACCACTATTTTTGTTGGCCACGCTCACCGGTTTTGTCGATGGCTTGATGCGCCGCGACCTGCGTAAGTTTGGAGCCGGGCGAGAAAGCAGTTTTGTCTATCACCGTGCTAAACGAGCAGTGATACCACTGTTGATCGTGCCCTGCGGGATTTACCTATCCATGCCCTTTTCACTCAGTCCTATAATTATTCTATTACCTTGCTCGGTATTACTCGGAGCATCAGTAGCTATCACAGCAACAACGTTCAAAAAATATCTCTAGGCTGTTAGTTAAGCTTTTTCCTTGTTTAGCGAGTCGGTCTAAAGCGCATATACAAGGAACATGGTTGTAAAATCCGACACTCGATCTGGCTTCATGGATAGCTGCACTAGTAGGCATGCCAAGGCAAGGCCATGACGAAAACGTCAAACACTTAGACAGATTGTAAGCATCCGGCCCAGTCACCTTCCGAACTCCAGCGTTAAAAGCGATGGTGCTGCGTATTTTTACGGACGCGATTACCCTTAACGTCAAGATGTCCCTGCGCCAACGAAACTCCTACCCAAAACCCTTTAAGGCCCAGGTTATTCAGGAGTACCCGCATCCGGGCGCAACGCTTTCCAGTGTTGCCATCCGCCACGGCATCAACACCAACGTGATCCGCAAGTAGTTGCCGCTTTACGAGACCAGTCAACCGCAGCGTTGCCCGCTTTTGATAGGTTGTGAGCCAGCCCCAAACTGTCGGAGGAAGCATCGGCGACCGAGGAGTTGCCGCTCGGCGCACTGCTTTTGGTGTGCGGAGGGTGCAGGCAACGGAGAGTGAGAACACGGCCGCGCCGATCAGAAATATGAACACCGCGTTGTACCCTGACCAGCCTACTAGCAGGCCAATGTCCGTTGGGGCAATGAAGCCGGCCGCGATGTCACCGGTATTGATCAAGCCAATACTGCTGCCGATTTGCTCGCAGGCATCAGCTTGCTAGGCAAGGCGACAACGGCTGCAAGTACGAACGACCTGAACAGGTAGGCGCCGGCATGCGCCGTGATCAAACAGGTGATAGTCTGTGCGTTGTACATCAGGTAAAAGGAATACTGCGGTCAGGGCGAACACTTCCAACGTTGGTAATCTCGTGAGCCATGATCAGATGGTGCTTGTGGTAGACCGCCGTTTGTAAGTTATAGCCGATAGCTCCGGTGCCTCGTCCGCTCGTAGCCATTGAGCGTGCATCAGGTTCGGTGAGGGAAATGTGTTTGTCGAAGCTTTCGAGAAGCGGATCGGAAACCCATGTGAATAGATACGTAATTTGTTATCTCACGAGTTCTATTGAGTGCCAGCCGCAGAAGTAACCATCAGTCTGGTGCATCAACTTCTGTGTAAACCGCGCCGCCAGCCACGAAATCATCAGCGCGCAGTGCAGTCGGCCAGCCGGTCAAAAAATTGTGGCGGTCAGGGCTTGATGTTCTTCAGCTTACTGAGCAGATCCAGCAACTGTTGAAGCTGCTCCTCACCGAACTGCTCCTGAATCTTCAGGTAGTTGCTTTCCATTCCCGCACTCATATCGACAAAACATTGCTGCCCCTGCTCGGTCAGGGCGACGAACACCCTCCGCTGATCTTCGGAAGACTTTCTTCGCCGAACGATACCGTCGCGCTCCAGTCGAGTTAGGACGCCGGTCATGCTTGGTTTGAGGATGCACGCCAGGTGCGCCAACTGATGGCTTTCCAGTTCGCCCTGCTGGCGCAGGATACGAATCACCCGCCACTGCTGTTCAGTCAGATCATGTTCGTTGAGTAGCGGCCGGAAAAATGCCATGGCCGCTTCGCGGGCTTGCAGCAAGGTGAGCGTAAGGGACGGTCTGGGGGTCGGCATGGTTCACGCACAAAAGAGGTTGAAGCGTCGAAGCTTAGAGTCGGCACCGTATGCATGCAATACGGCTCCGAGCGACAAGTCGTTAATCTATAAACAATTTAATCAAGCGCCAACACCCACGTTCGTAAACACTCAATGTGTGCAGGAAAATACGCTACACATCCTATAGATAACATGTTAACAATATGCCACCCTTGATCTACCAAGGGGTGATACCAACAAAAACAACAAAAGGAACCTCCCTCATGCATTCGTGCCTCTTTCGCACGGCGGCAAGCGCTGGCCTGTGCGCCGCGTTTACCCCTCTGGTCGTCCACGCCGACTTTATCCAGGACAGCAAAGCCAGCCTGGACCTGCGCAATTTCTACATGAACCGCGACTTTCGCCAGGCCAACGCGCCGCAGAACAAGGCGGACGAATGGGCGCAAGGTTTTGTGCTGCGCCTGGAGTCGGGCTACACCGAAGGCGTGGTGGGTTTTGGCGTGGACGCCTTGGGTGAAATGGGCCTGAAGCTCGACTCCAGCCGCGACCGCCGCGGCACCGGGCTGTTGCCATCCGGCGCCAGCGGCGAACCGGCCGACAGCTACAGCGAACTCGGCCTGACCGCCAAATTGCGCCTGTCGAAGACCGTGCTCAAGCTCGGCACCCTGCAACCGATATTGCCGGTGGCCGCCTACAACGACACCCGCTTGCTGCCATCGACCTACAACGGTGAACTGGTGACTTCCCAGGACATCGACGGCCTGACATTGAACGTCGGCCGCCTGGAAAAACAAAACCTGCGGGACTCCTCCAACAACGAGTCCATGAGCTACGGCGGCGTCAACAGCAGCCACCTGGACCTGGCCGGCGGCACCTACGCGATCAATCCGCACCTGGTCGCGACCTATTACTACGCGCAGATGCAAGACATCTACCGCCAGAACTTTATCGGTCTGGTGCATGACCTGCCGCTGGGCGAAGGCGTGAACCTGCGCACCGACCTGCGCTACTTCGACACTCGCGAGCAAGGCAGCGCCCTGCTGCGCAGCCCGACACGCGTGGACGGCGGGCGGATCGACAACCGCTTCTTCAACGGCATGTTCAGCCTGTCGGTGGGCGCGCACAAATTCGGCCTGGGCTACCAGAATCTTTCCGGCGATGGCGACTTTGCCTTCCCGGGGCAAGACCCGTACTCGGTCAACCTGGTGACCATCAATATCTTCACCAAGGCCAACACCGATGCCTGGCAGGCGCGCTACGACTACAACTTCGCCGCCCTCGGCCTGCCGGGCCTGACGTTCATGACCCGCTACGTCGACGGCAGCCACGCGCAAACCGCCACGGTGCGCAACGGCCGGGAGTGGGAGCGCGACACCGACGTGGTCTACACCGTGCAAAGCGGCCCGCTGAAGAACGTCAACGTACGGCTGCGTAACGCGACGCTACGCTCGAGCAACGGCCTGACCAGCGACATCGACGAAAGCCGGGTGATCATCGGCTACACCGTGGCCCTGTGGTAACGCCGGGCGCCTCAACGCAACCCCGATTGACGCTGGCGGTACTCCCCCGGCGTCATTTGCGCGTAGCGCTGGAAGAACCGGCTGAAATACGCCGGGTCCTTGAACCCCAACTGGTAGCAGATTTCATTCGCCGAGCTGCCGGTGAACAGCAGCAGGCGCCGGGCTTCCTGCATCAGCCGTTCGAGGATCAGGCGTTTCGATGGCAGGTCGGCAATTCGTCGGCACACCTCGTTGAGCCGCGCTTCAGTGACGCCGATACCGTCGGCATAACGCGACAGCGGCCAGTGTTGCAGGTAGTGGTCTTCGATCAGTTCGTTGAAGCGGTGGAAGATTCGCAGGTCTTCGTGACGTGCCGGACGAGCCTCCAGGGAATTGGCGCAGAGCCGCAGCAGGCTGATCATGATCAGCCGCGTCAGGCTGTCCAGCGCCGAACCGCGCCCGCTGGCCTGGGCGTTGATCTCGCTGCACAGCTCGTCGAACAGGAATTCCAGGCGGCGTACCTCGGGATGAAACTCCGGCGCCAGCCGCGCCAACGCTACACAGGCCGCCGGCAATTGTGCGCCGGGGGCCAGGCTTGGGTCGGCATCGATCAAGGCCCACACCAGTTGCTGGCGCACAGTCAGCACATGGCCGTCGGCGTCGGCTTCGGTGACGAAGGAATGCGCCACCGTCGGCGGCGTGAGGAAAAACATCGGCCCGGATTCGAGGTACTGCTGGTCGTCCAGATAGGCCCGCACCGCGCCAGTCTTGACGTAGTGCACCTGAAAAAACCGGTCATGAC
Source organism: Pseudomonas marginalis (assembly GCF_900105325.1). Classification (NCBI taxonomy): domain Bacteria; kingdom Pseudomonadati; phylum Pseudomonadota; class Gammaproteobacteria; order Pseudomonadales; family Pseudomonadaceae; genus Pseudomonas; species Pseudomonas marginalis. The sequence continues at coordinate 189,774 of NZ_FNSU01000002.1, read as the reverse complement.
GATGCACCGGCATGTTGCGGCCAAAAAAACCGGCCAGGTTGCCGAGCCGGTCGTAGTGCACCTCGGCGTCGCTGTAACGCTGGTCGTAGACCTGCCCGATGTTGATGTTGGGGATCGGCTGACGATCGCTCATCACTGCATTCTCTTTGTTGTTTTGAGTGTCTAGAAATATTGCCACGCTTGACGATAGTTAACATCTTAATTATAACGTTAACAGGTTAACGAATATCCCACGGAGCAGGCCCGAATCTGCCCCGCCACTGCCAGGAGAAAAGCATGAGCCGTGCCCTGCATGATGTTGCGAACGGCACCCTGTTCGGCGTTGCGCTGAACTACCAGGGGTTGCTGAACCAACGTCTCGCCGAATTCGAACAAGTGCCTTACCAGAAACCACCGGTGAAGCCGGTGCTGTTCATCAAGACGCCCAACACCCGCAACGGCCACGACGGCGTAGTGCTGCACCCTAAAGGTGAACGCCTGCAACCGGGTCCGGCCCTCGGGGTAGTGATTGGCAAGACCGCCAGCCGTGTCAGCGTCGAAAACGCCCTGGAGCATGTGGCGGGCTACACCATCGTCAATGAGTTCAGCTTGCCGGAAGACAGCTATTACCGCCCGGCGGTGAAAGCCAAGTGCCGGGACGGTTTCTGCGCATTGGGCCCGGAACTGGTGGCCCGTGACCAGATTACCAACCCGCACCAACTGAGCGTGAAGCTGTTCGTCAACGGTGAACTGCGCCAGCAAAACTCCACCGCCAACTTCGTGCGCAGCCTCCCGCAGTTGATCGCCGAGATCAGCGAGTTCATGACTCTGCACGAGGGCGACGTGCTGATCACCGGCACTCCCGAAGGCCGTGTGGATGTGCAACCCGGCGACACGGTTGAAGTCGAGATCAGCGGCCTGGGCCGCCTGGTCAACCACATCAAGGCAGAGGAGCTGTCATGAAACACGCCCGTATTCGCTTTGAAGATGAAGTCCATTCGGTACAGGTCGACGCTGAGAACGCCGTGCGCCTGGCCGACGGTCGCCTGCTGGCCGAAGACCAGGTCGAATGGCTGCCACCGGCCAACGGGAGCATGTTTGCCCTGGGCCTGAACTACGCCGACCACGCCGCCGAACTGGCCTTCAAGCCACCGACCGAACCGCTGGCGTTCATCAAGTCCCCCGGCACCTACACCGGCCACAAACAGGTGACCTGGCGCCCGGACAACGTCGCCTACATGCACTACGAGTGTGAACTGGTGGCGGTCATCGGCAAACCGGCGCGCAACGTCAAACGCGAGAACGCCCTGGAGTATCTGGCCGGCTACACGGTGTGCAACGACTACGCCATCCGCGACTACCTGGAAAACTACTACCGCCCCAACCTGCGGGTAAAAAACCGTGACGCCACCACACCTGTCGGCCCATGGATAGTCGACGTCGCCGACGTGCCAGACCCGAGCAACCTGAAGCTGCGCACCTGGATCAACGGTGAACTGCGCCAAGAAGGCTCGACCTCGGACATGATTTTCGACATCCCGTATTTGATCGAGTACCTGTCCAGCTTCATGACCTTGCAACCCGGCGACATGATCGCCACCGGCACGCCGGAAGGCCTGGCCAATGTGGTGCCGGGAGATGAAGTGATCGTGGAAGTGGAAGGCGTTGGTCGCCTGGTTAATCGAATTGTCAGCGAGGCGGACTTCTTCTCCGTCCGGAAAGAGGCTTGAGCAACATGATCAAACACTGGATCAACGGCCGTGAGGTCGAAAGCAAAGACACCTTCATCAACTACAACCCGGCCACCGGCGAAGCCATTGGTGAAGTTGCCAGCGGCGGCGCCGAGGAAGTGGCGCAGGCGGTAGCGGCAGCCAAGGAAGCCTTTCCGAAGTGGGCGGGAACACCGGCCAAGGAACGTGCCCGCTTGATGCGCAAGCTCGGTGAGCTGATCGAACAGAACGTGCCGCACCTGGCTGAGCTGGAAACCCTCGACACCGGCCTGCCGATCCACCAGACCAAGAACGTGTTGATTCCACGCGCGTCCCACAACTTCGACTTCTTCGCCGAAGTCTGCACCCGCATGGATGGCCACAGTTACCCGGTGGACGACCAGATGCTCAACTACACCCTGTACCAGCCGGTGGGTGTGTGCGCATTGGTGTCGCCGTGGAACGTGCCGTTCATGACCGCCACCTGGAAGACTGCGCCGTGCCTGGCGCTGGGCAATACCGCGGTGCTGAAAATGTCCGAGCTGTCGCCGCTGACGGCCAATGAACTGGGACGCCTGGCGGTCGAAGCCGGGATTCCCAAAGGCGTGCTGAACGTGATCCAGGGTTACGGCGCCACCGCCGGTGATGCGCTGGTGCGCCACCCCGACGTGCGGGCGATTTCCTTTACCGGCGGTACTGCCACCGGCAAGAAAATCATGCAGACCGCCGGGTTGAAAAAGTACTCCATGGAACTGGGCGGCAAGTCGCCGGTGCTGATTTTTGAAGACGCCGACTTGGAACGCGCCCTCGACGCGGCACTGTTCACCATCTTCTCGCTCAACGGTGAACGCTGCACCGCCGGCAGCCGGATCTTCATTCAGGAAAGCGTCTACCCGCAGTTCGTCGCCGAGTTCGCCGCCCGCGCCAAGCGCCTGATCGTCGGCGACCCGCAGGACCCGAAAACCCAGGTCGGCTCGATGATCACCCAGGCCCACTATGACAAGGTCACCGGCTACATCAAGATTGGCCTCGAGGAAGGTGCCACCCTGCTGGCCGGCGGCCTGGAACGCCCGGGCAACCTGTCGGCGCACTTGAGTCGCGGGCAGTTTATCCAGCCGACGGTATTCGCCGATGTGAACAATAAAATGCGCATCGCCCAGGAAGAGATCTTTGGCCCGGTGGTGTGCCTGATCCCGTTCAAGGACGAAGCCGAGGCGCTGCAACTGGCCAACGATACCGAGTACGGCCTGGCGTCGTACGTCTGGACCCAGGACATCGGCAAGGCGCATCGTCTGGCTTACGGCATCGAAGCCGGCATGGTGTTCATCAACAGCCAGAACGTGCGGGACTTGCGCCAGCCATTCGGTGGAGTAAAAGGTTCCGGCACCGGCCGTGAAGGCGGCCAATACAGCTTCGAAGTGTTCGCCGAGATCAAGAACGTGTGCATTTCCATGGGCAGTCACCACATCCCGCGCTGGGGTGTGTAACCGGATATAACAACGCTCCCTGTAGGAGCGAGCTTGCTCGCGAAGAACCCACAGGCGCCGCGGGCTAACAGAAGTGCTGCGTTATCGTTGATGTTTTTCGCGAGCAAGCTCGCTCCTACAAAAGAATAAATACTCAGGAGAATGATCATGGGCGAAGTGGTTCTGGCAGCAAAGATCTGCCACGTTCCCTCGATGTACCTGTCGGAATTGCCCGGCAAGCACCACGGTTGCCGCGAAGCGGCGATTGCCGGGCACAAGGAAATCGGGCGGCGCGCCCGTGAGCTGGGGGCCGACACCGCCGTGGTGTTCGACGTGCACTGGCTGGTCAACAGCGGCTATCACGTCAACTGTGGCGAGCATTTCAAGGGCACCTACACCAGCAACGAGCTGCCGCACTTCATCAAGAACATGGAGTACGAGTACCCGGGCTGCCCGGAGCTGGGCGAGCTGATCGCCGCCGAGGCCAACCTGGCCGGCGTGCGCACCATGGCCCACAACATCCCGAGCCTGGAGCTGGAATACGGCACCCTGGTGCCGATGCGCTACATGCATATGGGCGTGCCGGACGAGCAGAAGTTCGACGTGATCTCCATAGCCGCCTGGTGCGCCTGGCATCGCCTGGAAGACAGCTTCGCGTTTGGCGCCGCCGTGCGCCGGGCCATCGAGAAGAGCGACCGCAAAGTCCTGGTGCTGGCCTCGGGCTCCCTCTCCCACCGTTTCTCGGACGACCGCGAAGCCGAAGCCAACATCCACAACTGGACCCGTGAATTCGACAAGCAGATGGACCTGCACGTGGTGGAAATGTGGAAGCAAGGCCGCTTCAAAGAGTTCTGCGCGATGCTGCCGGACTACGCCGAGCACTGCTTCGGCGAAGGCAAGATGCACGACACCGCAATGCTCCTGGGACTGCTGGGCGGGCCGGACTACAACCAGCCGGCCGAGATCATCACCCAGCCATTCGGCAGTTCCGGCACGGGCCAGATCAACGCCATTTTCCCCCTCTGACACGCGCTCGCGAGTAGCCCACGGGTTGCTCGCGGCCCGGGAGACCCACATGCCACATTTCATCGCCGAGTACAGCGATAACATCGAACAGCAGGCCAACCTCCCCGCGCTGTTCGAAAAGGTTCACACCGTATTGGGAGACAGCGGCGTGTTTCCCTTGGGCGGCATTCGCAGTCGCGGGGTACGTCTGGATACCTGGCGTATGGCCGACGGCAAACACGATTACGCCTTCGTCCACATGACCCTCAAAGTCGGCCATGGGCGGGATCTGCCAACCCGCAAGAGCGTCGCCGAAACGTTGTTCAACGTCATCACCGAGCATTTCGCCGAGCTGCAGTCCCAGCGTTTGCTGGCGCTGTCGTTCGAGATGATCGAGTTGAACCTCGAACTGAATTTCAAGCAGAACAACGTGCATGCCTTCTTAAAGAACCAGGCGGGCTGATTCACGCCCTCCTTCCATCAACGGCCACTCAAACAAAAAGTACAACATCATGAGCACAGCCAATACCGTCGACAGCACCACCCTCAAAGAACACGATCGAACCCATAGCCTCGTCACCTGGCGACTGATGCCCTTGTTGCTGATTTGTTACCTGTTCGCTCACTTGGACCGGATCAACATCGGCTTCGCCAAGATGCAAATGAGTACTGACCTGCACTTCAGCGACACCGTCTACGGCCTCGGTGCCGGGTTGTTTTTTATCGCCTACGCGCTGTTTGGTGTACCGAGCAACATGGCCCTCGACCGGGTCGGGCCACGGCGCTGGATCGCCAGCCTGATGGTGGTCTGGGGCCTGCTGTCCACCAGCATGTTGTGGATCGAAAGCTCCAGCGGCTTCTATGTCCTGCGCTTTCTGCTCGGGGTGGCCGAAGCCGGTTTCTTCCCGGGGATACTGGTGTTTCTCAATCGCTGGTACCCGGCCCGGCGCCGGGCGCAAGTCACGGCCCTGTTCGCGATTGCCGTGCCCATGGCCGGTGTTATCGGCGGCCCGTTGTCCGGCGCCATTCTGGAGAGCTTCCATGATTTCGGCGGGCTGCGCGGCTGGCAGTGGATGTTCCTGATCGAAGGGGCACCCGTGATCCTGCTGGGTCTGGTCGTGCTCAAGTGCCTGCCGGACAGCTTCGAAACGGTGAAGTGGCTCAACCCGCTTCAGAAACAACAATTGCGCACGCAACTGAGCAGTGAAGAACAGCGAAAATCCATCACCTCTTTCGGCGGCATCATGCGTGATCCGCAGGTCTGGCTGCTGGTGGCGATTTACTTCGCGGTCATGCTGGCGGTCAACACCTTGGCGTTCTGGATGCCGACCCTGATTCACGGCGCCGGCATCGGCCGCGACAGTCAGGTCGGGTTGCTCAGTGCGGTGCCGTATCTGGCCGGCTGCTTCTTCATGATCGGTTGCGGACGCTCTTCGGACCGCCACCGTGAGCGCCGCTGGCACCTGTGTGTGCCCCTACTGATGGCGGCCGCCGGGATCGCCGTCGCGGGCCTGGCACCGGGCAATCCATTGTTGGTGATGTGCGGTCTGACCGTGGCCGGCATGGGCGCCAGTGCCGCGTTGCCGATGTTCTGGCAATTGCCACCGGCCTTTCTCTCCAACGGCACCCAGGCCGCCGGCATCGCCATGATCAGCTCGTTCGGCAGCATCGCTTCGTTCCTCGCGCCCTACCTGATCGGCTGGATGCGCGACACCACTCAGAGTGCCAGCCTGGCCCTATATGTCCTGGCACTGTTTATCGCCCTCGGCGGTTTTCTGGTCCTGCGTACCCAAGCGGCCATCGTCAATCCACAGTAAGAGATCTTCGTCATGCTCGATCAACTGCAAATCCTGCAAGCCGCCGCACAACTGGACCGGGCCGAACGTTCCAGGGAGCAGGTCCGGCAATTTTCCCTCGACCACCCGGCGATCACCCTCGAAGACGCGTATGCCATCCAGCGCGCCTGGGTCGCACAGAAAATCAAGGATGGGCGCAAGCTGGTAGGGCACAAGATCGGCCTGACCTCCCGGGCCATGCAGGTGTCTTCGAACATTAGCGAACCGGATTACGGCGCCCTACTCGACGACATGTTCTTCGACGAAGGCACCGACATCTCCTTCGAGCGCTTCATTGTTCCAAGGGTCGAAGTGGAGCTCGCGTTTATTCTCGGCAAGCCGCTCAAGGGCCCGAACTGCACGATTTTCGACGTGCTCGATGCCACTGAATGGGTGATTCCGGCACTGGAAATCATCGATGCCCGTATTCAGCAAATCGACCCGCAGACCAAAGCGACGCGCAAGGTGTTCGACACCATTTCCGACAACGCAGCCAATGCTGGAGTGGTTATGGGCGGTCGTGCCGTGCGCCCAAACGAGATCGATTTGCGCAAAGTGCCCGCCGTGCTGTACCGCAACGGGGTGATCGAAGAGTCAGGGGTTTCGGCCGCTGTGCTCAATCACCCGGCCAAAGGCGTGGCCTGGCTGGCGAACAAACTGGCGCCCTACGACGTTATCCTGCAACCGGGACAAATCATCCTAGGAGGCTCCTTTACGCGTCCCGTGGCGGCCAACCCTGGCGACACCTTCCATGTCGACTACGACATGCTGGGCTCCATTTCCTGCCGCTTCGTTTGATCCCTGGAGGACTTTTTCATGGACATGCCCATCAACCGTTTCAAGCAACGCCTGAAAAACGGCGAAACGCAGATCGGCCTCTGGCTCGGCCTCGCCGATGCCTACTGTGCCGAGCTGGCAGCGAATGCCGGTTTCGACTGGTTGCTGATCGACGGAGAGCACGCGCCCAATGACATACGCGGCATGCTCAGCCAACTGCAAGCCATCGCACCCTACGCCGGCCAGGCGATCATCCGTCCAGTGGTCGGTGATACTGCATTGATCAAACAGGTTTTGGATATCGGCGCCCAAACCCTGTTGATTCCAATGGTCGAAACTGCGCAGCAAGCACGGGAGCTAGTGCACGCAATTCACTATCCACCTCAAGGCATACGCGGTGTAGGCAGTGCACTGGCACGCGCATCGCGCTGGAACAGTATTCACGGTTACCTCGACAAAGCTGATGAGCAAATGTGTCTGCTGGTGCAGATCGAGAATCGCGAAGGCCTGGCCAACCTGGAGGCCATTACGGCGGTCGAGGGTGTCGATGGCGTATTTATCGGCCCGGCGGATTTAAGTGCGTCCATGGGCCATCGGGGTAATCCCGAACATCCGGAGGTGCAGGCCGCTATCGAGGACGCCATCGTGCGTATTCAGCAGGCCGGCAAAGCTGCAGGTATTCTCAGTGCCGACGAAAAACTGGCCCGGCGTTACATTGAGTTGGGCGCCGCGTTCGTTGCAGTCGGGGTCGACACAAGCGTGTTAATGCGCGGTCTGAAAACCCTCGCCGCGACCTTCAAGGATGTACCGCCCCCCACCAGCTCCGGCGGTGTGTACTGACCTTTCTTGCAGGCGCCGAGATGATTTGGCGCCTACAGGCACTTAATGGTCTTCAACTCATCAAGCAGCCCGAGCAACGTCTGCAATTTCTCGGCGCCTAACTGCGCCTGCAATCGCTGATAGTTCTCTTCCATGCACTGGCTCATGGACTTAAAGCTGGCCTTGCCCTTTTCGGCCAAGGTCACGAGCACCCGCCGCTGATCCTGCTCGGCTTTGCGCCGGTGCACCAGGCCCGCCGCCTCCATACGCACCAGCACGCCGGTCATGCTCGGTCTGAGAATGCAGGCCAGCTCCGCCAATTGGTAAATCTCCAGCTCGTCGTGTTGACTAAGGATGCGGATAACCCGCCATTGCTGTTCAGTCAGACCGTGCTGGTTGAGCGAAGGGCGAAAAAAACTCATAGCTGCTTCACGGGCTTGCAACAGTGACAACGTCAGGGATTGTCGAGGTTTGCGCATGGGAGTCAGAATCGCGATTGATTTAGTTAATAATTTAATGAAACTCTACCACTATCCCACACGCCACACGCTATAACTTGTGTGGCTGGCGAAGGCTCTGGCGCGCTGAATCAAAATACCGGCATCGAGAATCAAGACATCGTCGGCGCCGAGGCCTTTAATGAATTTCCACTATTTCTCTGTCACTTGCCCGTTGGCTACGCATGTAAATGTTCGCGTTATCGGCATAGCGCGCGAAACGATGGCCCTGCCTTTTCAGTTCGCGGTAGAGTTCGTTGACCAGGATGTTCGGCAGCAGCGACGAGAGCAGGCCGTCGGCAGGTGATCTCGCCCGATATCATCCCCTATTCGAGGTAACGACGAGTTGTTGTAGCAGTGCCTGCTGGATCAGGCGTTCCGCCACCCTGGGGATACCCAACTGGCGAATTGCGCCTTTGACTTTGGGGATGTCGTCGGCGCGTCCACCTTGCAGGTGCTAATTGCTGGCCAGAAACAAAAAACGGCGCCCTGGGGCGCCGTAAAGAATCGATGGCTGATCAGCAATGGCTGATAAGTTGTTTTAACACCGTCTTAAAGGTGCCGATCTGTTCGTCGCTAAAATCGGCGAATACCTTGTCCTGCTGCTCCCGGGCAATTGCCCATAGCTCTTCGGTCTGTTCGATCCCCGCAGCCGTCAGACGCACCCGGCTGTCAACATCGTAAACCAAGCCTTTGCGCTTGAGATTGGCCACGGCTTCGTCGATTTCCCGGACCGGCATCGCCACCTCCCGCAGCAACTCGTTCACGCTCAGGCCGGCGTCATTCTCGAGCACCATCAGCATCCGCGCCTCGCTGGTGCGCAGGCCGGTGGACAATTGCCGAGGCTGATAGCTGGCCTGATAGGCCCGTACTGCCTGAGTCATCAGGTAATACAGGTTGTGGCTCAGGCGTCCCTGGAAATGGCTGCTCGGCGGTTGGCTTACGTCACGTTTGGTCATGCGGGTATGGGGAAGGACCATGGAATAGGCGCCCTGATGATAGAGCAGCGGCGAGCGTCCGAAATCGTCGAAAGCCACGACCTTACCGATCATGATCCAGTGATCTCCACCATCCACCTGCTCGTATTTTTCGCAGTGAAAACGTGCCGAGCAATCGGCGAATACCGGTGCGCCGCCCTCGCCCTGTTCGAACTCGATCTCGGCGAAGCGATCGTCCTTGGGCCGGGCGAAATTGTTTGAAAGGTCGATCTGGTCCGCCGCCAGTACGTTAACCGCAAAATGGCTAGCCTGCTCGAACACCTCGTGGCTGTTGGAGCGTTTGTCGATGCTCCACAGCACCAACGGCGGATCAAGGGATACCGAGTTGAAGCTGTTGGCCGTGACTCCGACCTTGCGGCCTGAAGCGGTGGCGGCAGTGACCACGGTCACCCCGGTGGCGAAATTGCCCAGGGCCCGACGAAAGGCCCGTGGGTCGAACGTCGTTTCAATGGCGGCGCAAGCGCTGTTCTCAGACATGCAAGACTCCCGGACTGCTGCCAGGAGCAGCCCTGATTATTGTTATGGGTACTTTTGAGCGTTCGGCTCAGATCATGCTCGGATCGGGTTCCAGCCCCATTAACTCGCGCCCAAGAATCTGCGCGCAGACGTCGTAGTCGGTATAGGCGTGAGCGCCGGTCATATGCGAATCGCGGAACAGACGCTGCATCTCGTTGTGCTCGAACCAGGCGTTGCCACCGGCAGCCTCGAATAAACGGTCCACAGCCTGGATGCACATCTTGGTCGCGTATGCCTGGTTGGTGCGCCAGAACGCCAGGGTTTCGCGGCTTGGGTAGCGCTGTTGCTCACTGTGTTCGGCGTGTTCCTGCCAGGTCTTTTCCAGAAAGGCTCGGGCGGCCGCCACCTGATGGGTCGACTCGGCAAGTCGCATCAATGCCGGGGTCGCGGCACCGACTGCCGCGCCGGTATAGGCCCGCACACGGGTTTTGGTTTTTTCGCGGAACACTTCAAGCATCCGTTCGGCCACCCCCAGGCTCACCGTCGAGAAACCGCTGGCGAAATAAGGACGATATGGCGAGTAGAAAATCTTGCTGTCCGGGTACAGACCGAAGCCGGCAGACTTGCCTTCCATCATGTCTTTTGCTTTCTGAATGCGGTGTTCAGGAACCAGCACATTGTCGATGATCAATGTTTTAGTTCCGCTGCCCTTCATGCCGGCGGCGAACCAGTCGTCACGGATCTGATAGTCGCTGCGCGGCAGGACCGCGAAGCAATAATCCTGAGTGCCCTCGGCGTTTTTGCGGCGGAAACCGACAATCGCCCACTCCGCGTGATCGCAGCCACTGCTCCAGCCCATTTCACCACTGAACAGCACGCCGCCGTTGGTCTCTTCGGTGCGGCCAAACGGCGCGATGCTGCTGCTGGCCGTGGCATCCGGGTCATCACCCCAGACTTCCTGCTGCAATTTGGCCGAGAACAGCGCCAGTTGATGGCTGTGAGTGCATAGCAGGCTCATGGCCCAAGCGGTACTGGCACAGGAGCCTGCGAGCAAGGCAATGCAGTCGGCAAATTGTGGCAGTGATATTTCCATGCCGCCGAACTTCTTCGGCTGAAAAGCACGGTGCATGCCGATGCTTTTGAGCCGCGCGATGTTTTCGTCAGGGACCTTGCGGTCCTGTTCGGCTTGGAAGGCATTGGCCGCGATGGTCGGCAGAATCGACTTGAGGTCTTCGAGGAGCGGGTTAGGCTTTTTCATGGATGGCCCTGCTTATTATTGGATGTCCGGTCGCCTCCCCGATTCGAGAAACGGCGCCGGATGCAGGGCCAGTATGCGGCGAGCAATCGCGCTGGAAAATGCATCTTCCAGAGCCAACATTGTACTTTCCATAGGCAATGCTCCAGGCGCACACCCACGCTTGAAACCGCGCTGGCAGCCACAGACATCGCCACCGGCAGCCACAGTCAAACAGACGTCGCGACCTTTGATTAACCTCGGGCTTTTCTCTTGTTCGCGACAAGGAAAACCCAATGTTTGCTCAAAGAGAGTCGCCCCAGCGGCATACATATAGATAAGCCGATTGAGCTTCTCAAGAAGTCGGCATCGGAATTGCTCAAGTTCGCAAGACCGAATCGTTCTTGCACAATCGCGGACACCAAATCGCGGCGTTTCGGGAGGCGATCCTTCTCGGCCGTTGCGAGACACGCTGTCATCTCCTTCTTTGCCCTCCTCAGCCCATCCCAGATAAAGCGATTCATCAGACCTCGGCTTTCTCACTGAATAATTTGCCCCCAGACTTGATTCTGCACCCAGATCCCTATGGGCCAGTATCATGCCAACTACCATCCTTCGCTGCTTACTGCTCTCGCTGACTATCGTTGATGGCAGCAGCTATGCTGCCTCGGGTTATGAGCAGGATCAGCTCAGTCTAGTCCAGCAGCAACTCAACATTATCGAACACCTTGCGACACGAGCCAAGACAGTCAACACGCCCGAATCCGACGATCACTATCGCTTCGATTATCCCCGCCTGCATCGAGACATCCGACGCATTCGTCAAGGCGTGCAGGACTATCTGTCTCCCTCTCGCGCCCAGCCCCGTGATCCCAGTGAATTGGTTGGCGATTATCGCCTCGATACTCCGTCTGGGGATTCTTCGCCATGAGCATGACTGACGCCCAGATTTCAGCGTTCCAAAACGCCTCCGGTTTCTCCGCGCAGAGCAGTTCGACGCTGTGGCTTTCCATGGTCCTCGTTCTGGCTTTGCTGTGGTGTGCCTGGGTGATGTGGACGGCTTACCGGGGATGGGCGACAGGCAGTGTGCGCTTCGGCGCCTTCGGTGGCAGCACTGCACGCGTGTTGCTCGCGCTGTTGGTTCTGATGTTCTTCACCCTTTCCTAAACCAGGAGATCGCCGCCATGCTCAAGTGCCTTGTCCCCCTGAAAAACAATCTGCGTGATCGTGCGAGCCAACGCTTGATCGGTCTGCTGCTGGTTCTCGGTCCAAGTTTGGCTTTTGCCGAACTACCGACCATGGAAGCTCCCTCGCGAGGCGAAGGCTCCGGGTTGATCGAGACGATCAAAAACTACGCCTACGACGGCGGCATCCTGCTCGGTCTGCTGATCGCACTGCTGGCTTTCTTGGGGGTGGCCTGGCACTCGTTGACCGTGTACGCCGACGTGCAAAACCAGCGTAAGACCTGGAAGGACTTGGGTGCAGTGGTCGGTATTGGCGCCCTGTTGGTGGTGATCATCATCTGGTTCTTGACCAAGGCTGCCGCAATTCTGTGAGGTCGGAATGAACGACACTATCGAACGTCTGGCTGACGGTACCTTGGTCTTTCTGCCAGAGCGACTCAATCGCGATCCTACCGTATTGCGCGGTTTAACCAATGATGAGATGTGGGTAGCGCTCGGCACCGGCGCTGTCATTGGCCTGCTGCTAGGCGTTCCTCTGGCGATCGCCACCGCCTCCATTGCCGTGGCGCCGACCAGCATGATCGCAGGTATGGCGGTAGTGTTATTTGCCGGTGGCACACTACTGCGTCGGGCCAAACGGGCTCGCCCCGAGACCTGGTTGTACCGCAAGCTCGAATGGGTACTGGCTAGCCGCTGGCGCCTGGGTCGAGGGACTTTGATCCTTCACTCCAGCGCCTGGACGGTTCGCCGTTCGCGTCGACTGCGCCCTGCCCTGTCCCGGTGGCAGTCATGAGTCGTTTTCGGAACAAGGTGGATGCTCAGCAGGCCCACATCTTCAGCCTGCGCCTGGCGGTAGTGATCCTCGCTCTTGTCTGTGCCGGACTCTGGTATGGCTGGCGCTCGGCGCCGACCGATCTGACCGTGCATGTACCACCGGACCTGCGCTCGGGCAGCACTCGCAAGTGGTGGGATATTCCCTCAGAAAATGTCTATGCCTTTGCCCTCTACATCTTTGGCCAACTCAACCGCTGGCCCTCGGATGGCGAGCAGGATTATCGCCGCGCCATCTATGGCTTGCAGTCCTACCTGACACCCGCCTGCAAGGCCTTCCTCGACGGCGACTACGAGTACCGCAAGGCCGCTGGCGAACTGCGCCAGCGGGTGCGTGGCGTCTACGAAATCCTGGAGCGAGGTTACAGCGAGGATCCGGAACTCAGGGTCAAGCAACTCGACCGCGACAGCTGGCTGGTCACCCTCGACCTCAATGCCGATGAGTATTACGCCGCCGAACCGGTAAAACGGGTGGTAGTGCGTTATCCATTGCGCGTGGTGCGTTTTGATCTGGACCCCGAACGCAACAAGTGGGGGCTGGCACTGGACTGTTATCAGGGCACGCCGCAAAAAATCGCTTTGCCTGGAGGTGAGCCATGACGCGGATTTCTACCCTGGGGCTCACCATTGCACTGATGCTATGGGGAGTTGCAGCGCAGGCCGTCGAGTTGATGCGCTGGGAACGCCTCCCTCTCGCGGTCCCGCTGGTGATCAATCAGGAACGGGTGGTCTTTATCGATGAGAATGTTCGAGTCGGCGTACCCTCAACTCTGACCGGCAAGCTGCGCGTGCAATCTACCGGCGGAACGCTGTACCTGCGTGCGTCAGAAGCCATTGCACCGACCCGTCTGCAACTGCAATCGGTCACGACGGGCGAGATCATCCTGCTGGATATCGCGGCCACGCCTGGTGATCAACCGCTGGAGCCCGTGCGTATTCTCAAGAATGCTCCGGTGCAGGCTACCTATACGGAATCTAGCATGGTGCCTATTCCGGAACGCACGCCGATCCCCGTAGCGTTGACGCGCTACGCCGCGCAAAGCCTGTACGCACCGCTACGCACTGTGGAGTCCCTTCCCGGCGTACGCCGCGTCCCGCTCAAGCTGCGCACCGAACTGCCAACCCTGCTGCCGACCGAAAACGTGTCCAGCACACCCATCGCCGTCTGGCGACTCGGTGATTACTGGGTGACGGCGGTGAAATTGCGCAATCGTGGTTCAGAGACGGTGCAACTCGACCCACGTCGACTTCAGGCCAAGCTGTTCGCCGCGGCCTTCCAGCATGCTTTCCTCGGGCATGGCGGCAGCGCTGAAGACACCACGATCGCCTACCTTGTCACCCGCGGTGCCGGCCTCGAACACGCCGTGATGCTTCCGCCCGTTGCGCGCGGAGCTAAAGATGAAAGCTAACGCCTTGCTCAAATGGCTGGTACCGGCTGCACTGCTGGGCGTGGTGCTGATCATCATGAAAAGCTGGGTGCCGGGAGGCAGCTCCCCTTCTCCAGAGCGCACAGTTGATCAGGGCGATATTCAATTATCTGCCGAGCAAGCCAAGTCGCTCGGCATTGCGGGCGATACCCCACGCGACACGGTCGCCACCTTGGTAGGCCAAGTGAAGGCCATGCGCAGCGATATGGTCGGTTTGAAGAAACACAACGATTCGCTGCAGACGGAGAACAACCGCCTGCGCGAGCGGGAAAACAGTGTTGATTCGCGTATTCAGACGGCGCTTGGCAGTGTGAACCAGCAGGTAGACGAAGGCCGCCGACAAGCCAATGAAGCACGCCTCAAAGCGGAACAAGACAGTCGTCAGGCTCGCGGTCTGCTGACGCAATTGCAAGAGCAGTTGTCGGGGCTGGCTGGCAAAGGCAAGGATATGCCCATCGGATTGGGGCTTGAGCCGGGCGATGGGGACCAGTTCGAAGGGCGGCATTCTGCCAACGATGCGCTGCAGTGGATTGAACCCTCGGATACTCTCTCCACCGAAGCCCGAGGTAAAACCAAGACCTCTTCCGCACCGAGTCTGCCTAATGCCTTCAACTCGCTCGAGGGCTTGAAGGACAATGCCATCGACCGCAGCCAAAAGCAGTTACGCGAGGTCACCAAGGGTGAGCGTGACCTGACGCGATCCGGTGATCGTACAGAAGGTACGAAGCCGGTCTACACCATTCCCGAAAATGCGACATTGATGGGCTCGGTCGCCATGACCGCGCTGATCGGCCGAGTCCCTGTGGACGGCACCGTGAATGATCCCTACCCCTTCAAGGTGCTGGTCGGCCCCGAGAACCTAACGGCCAACGGCATCGACCTGCCGGATGTCGCAGGGGCCGTGATGAGCGGTACAGCCTCCGGCGACTGGACCCTGTCGTGCGTACGCGGACAGGTCGAATCAATTACCTTTGTGTTTACCGACGGCACTATCCGCACGGTGCCTCAGCCGAAGGCAGTAGCCAGCCGCAACGCCTCCACCGTCCAGAGTTCGAACACCGACAAGATACGTGGCGGACTCGGTTACCTGTCCGATCCGTATGGCATTCCTTGCATTGCCGGTGAGCGCCGCTCAAACGCTCAACAGTACCTCGGCAGCCAGAGCTTGATCACTGCCGCCGGCGCCGGTGTCGCCGCCTTGCTTGGGGATGAGCAGAACAACAGCAGCGTGATCAGTTCGGGCGGCAGTACGCTCGGGGTCACTAGCAGCAGTGGCAATAGCGCGCTGAATTCAATTCTCAGTGGTGGGGTCAGCGACATCCGTGAGTGGATCAACAAACTCTATGGCGAGACCTTTGCTGCCGTGTACGTGCCACCGGCCGCCCAAGTCGCGCTGCACCTCGACCATGAGATCACCATCGACTACGAGCCCAAGGGCCGGAGCGTTCGCAATGAAAAAAACCACGTTTCTCTGCCTGACCTGGATTAGCGTGTTTTCCTCGGTCCTGACAGGATGTTCCACTGACAAGGACACGCTGCTGCCCCATGGAGAGCAAAGCATGCTGGATATCTGGAACGGCGCCGGGTCGCAAGGCACTCAGCAGCAACTGTTGGATGCTCGGCAGCAATTACGCCGTCCGTTGGCTCAAGCAGATTTCTCCGTTGCTCTCCAAGAACCGTATACGCGCACAGCGGCGAACGAGATCCGTAACCTGTTCCCTCGCCTGCCCAATCCCGATCTGGTGCTGTACGTGTATCCGCATTTGACTGGTACCGAGCAGGCACCGGTACCGGGTTACTCGACTGTCTTTCCGTTCTACCAGCGAGTGCAGTACGCATTGCCGGGTGAACGTCAGGAAGACTTGTAGTGCGTACCGGCGATGCGGGCAACAGCACTTCGACGTGGAAAGCCTGGCGCCACCCAGCGCGCCCTCACGCCACCCTGGCCGATGAAGCTGCACTCTATGCGCACAATCCCAGCTTCACTGATCACCTGCCTTGGGTCGAATACCTCGAGACCGAGCAGTGTTTTCTGCTTGATGACAATCGCTCAGTGGGCGCGGTGTTTGAGTTACTGCCCATCGGCACCGAAGGGCGTGAACCCGACTGGCTGATGGCAGCGCGCGATGCTCTTGAAGATGCCCTGCAGGATAGTTTTGACGAGCTGGATCAAGCGCCGTGGGTGGCGCAGTTTTTCTGCCAGGACGACAACGACTTTACTCCCTACCTGACACGGCTCACGGATTATATTCAGGACAGCGCGCGAGGCACGATCTTCACCGAGGCATATTTGGAGCTCAGCCGCTGTCATCTAAAGGCCATCGCCAAGCCCGGCGGGCTGTTCGAGGATAAGGTTGTGACGCGCCTGCCCTGGCGCGGCAACAACCGACGGGTGCGCCTGGTGGTCTATCGCTGGCTTGAGTCTGGCGCCGAGGAGACTGGACTCACCCCGGTGCAAGCCCTGCAGCAGGCTTGCGAACGTATTGCGGCTTCGTTGCAGGCGTGCGGCGTGCAATCGGCATCAGTTGATGGCCGCGGTTTGTATGCCTGGTTGTTGCCCTGGTTCAATCCAGCGCCCAGGCTCACCGATGAAGCGCCCGAAGACTTTTACCAACGTGTTGCCTATCCGGAGCCTGGTAATAGCGAGTCGCTGGAATTGCCCTTCGATCACGACTTCGCCGAACGGTTATTCTTCAACGAACCGTGTTCGGATGTGCAACGGGGACTCTGGTACTTCGATAGGCAACCCCATCGGGTCATGGTGGTGGACAAACTGCGACGAGCACCGTCGATTGGTCAACTCACCGGAGAAACCCGTAAGGGCGACGCGGTCAATGCGCTGTTCGACCAGTTGCCTGAAGGCACGGTGATGAGCCTGACCTTGGTGGTCAAACCCCAAGATGTGCTCGAGGAGCAGTTGAACCGACTGGCCCGCAAAGCCATTGGTGAAAATCTGGCCTCGACCCAGACCCGTCAGGATGTTGAAGAGGCCCGCGCGATCATCGGTCGCCAGCATAAGCTGTACCGCGGCACCCTGGCGTTCTATGTGCGCGGTCACGATGAACAGCAACTGCACCAGCGCTCGGTCAGCCTTGCCAACGCGCTGTTGGGCGCGGGGTTACAACCGGTACGCGAAGGCGATGAAGTCGCCGCCTGCAACAGCTACCTGCGTTGGTTGCCGATGGCTTACAACCCGGCCCGCGACACGCGCAACTGGTACACCCGACTGATGTTTGCCCAGCACCTGGCGAATCTGATTCCGGTGTGGGGCCGCAACACGGGTACCGGCCACCCGGGCATCACCCTGTTCAATCGTGGCGGCTCTGCGTTGAGCTTTGATCCGCTGTCACGTCTGGACCGGGCCATGAACGGCCATTTGTTGTTGTTCGGCCCCACCGGCGCGGGCAAGTCGGCCACCCTGGTCACCCTGCTGATGCAGGTCATGGCCGTATACCGCCCTCGCCTGTTTATCATCGAGGCCGGCAACTCATTCGGCTTGCAGGGTGACTACTTCGCGACGCAGGGCCTGTCGGTCAACAAGGTCCAATTGAAACCTGGCGCCTCGGTCAGCCTCGCACCGTTCGCCGACGCTTGGCGCCTGGTCGAGCAGCCGGATCAGGTAGCGAGTCTGTCTATCGATGAGCTAGACGATGAGGTGGTAACCAGTCGCGAAGACCAGCGCGATGTTCTCGGCGAACTGGAAATCACCGCCCGCCTGATGATCACCGGCGGCGAGGCCAAGGAAGAGGCGCGCCTGAGTCGAGCCGATCGCAGTCTGATCCGCGAGTGCATTCTCGATGCGGCACAGACCTGTATCGCGTCGGGTCGCCAGGTATTGACCAGCGATGTGCGCGACGCGTTGCTGCGCGTCGCCGCCGACACGCACTTGCCGGAGAAGCGTCGTGAGCGTGCCCAGGAAATGGGCGAGTCCATCGACCTGTTTTGCCAGGGTTTCGAGGGTGAATTGTTCGATCGCGAAGGCACACCTTGGCCCGAAAGCGATGTGACCATTGTCGATCTGGCCACCTACGCTCGCGAAGGCTACGAGGCACAGATGTCCATCAGCTACATCAGCCTGATGAACACCGTGAATAACCTTGCCGAACGAGACCAGTACCTGGGCCGACCGATCATCATGGTCACCGACGAGGGCCATATCATCACCAAGAACCCGCTGCTGGCACCCTTCGTGGTCAAGGGCACGAAGATGTGGCGCAAGCTCGGCGCGTGGTTCTGGCTGGCGACGCAAAACCTTGCCGACTTCCCCACCGCCGCGCAGACCATGCTGAACATGATCGAATGGTGGATTTGCTTGAACATGCCGCCCGCGGAAATCGAAGAAATCGCACGCTTCAAGAAGCTCACGCCTGCACAGAAATCTTTGTTGCTCTCAGCCAGCAAAGAACCGGGGAAATATACTGAGGGAGTAGTGCTGTCGAAGAAGCTCGAAACGCTGTTTCGGGCCGTGCCACCCAGCCTCTATCTCGCCCTGGCCATGACGGAGCCCGAGGAAAAGGCCGAGCGCTGGACACTGATGCAGAACATTGGCTGTTCGGAGTTGGAAGCCGCTTACCGGGTAGCTGAACGGATCGATAGAGCGCGAGGCATAGAACCCGCATAAGGAAATCTATTCGGATATCGCGCTCTAAAGCGAGTGACAGGTTATTGCGATACACCTCGAAGCCGCTGCTGAATTCTCAACAAAAATCCGGCTTCAAAAGCATCCTGGCAGTCACCGACAGGAAAGGTCTTGCGTGTTTGCGCCAGCTCCCACCACAGTGGAATCTCACCGGGCGTATCGAGCCAGACCTGGGCGCATTGCACGCCACGTTCGATCATGGGCGCAAATTCGCTGCCCCACGGCGTCAAAAGACTCGGGCAGCCGTCCGCCGCCGGAATTGAAACGTAATTTTCGTCCATAGACACCTTAGCTTTCGATTTAATTATTAATGCTGGGTCTGTTCCAAGCAGCATAGAAACAAAACTGGCACTTCGCTTAAGGATCAAAAAAGAGCCAGAATCAGGCCAATGTAGACTATATCCCGTGGATTGAGAGTCCCTCAAGGCGCAGTTTGCGCGCATGACTCAAGACTTCGAACAGCTCCGTCTGCAACTCGCGGAAAACATCCGCTCGATGCGGCGCGTGAAGAACCTTACCCAGGAGCAATTGGCGCTCATGGCCGAGGTGGATCGTACCTACGTAAGTCAAATCGAACGAGGGGTAGGCAACCCGTCGTTATTGGTCCTCTGCAAACTCGCCAACATTTTCGAGATCAAAACGGATCAGCTGCTCATTGAGTCTGACGCGCTTGCTCGTACACTGAGCGCTGAATGACCATATGCTGATCTAGAAGGTACCTGTAAACCGACAATCCTGCGTTCGGCTTTCTCACTGACACCCCTCTCTCGATTATTGAACCTGTCCAGGCCATACACCCAGAGCCTGGATCATGTCTGCTGCCTGCCCGCACATTTCGCCCCAGAAGTTACATCCTTTGGTGCTGAGCATTCTGCTGGCATCCGGATCAAGCGTGGCGCTGGATACCGGCAACATTACCGCCTCGGTGCTTTCTCCGGACTGTCTTGAGTATAGGGTCGTCGGCATCTGTTTCTGGTTGCTCTGCACCCCCTTCGGCTGCACCGTGAAAACCTCAACCAAGGTTCGTCACTTCATTCCTGAGCTGGTGGTCTCGAGCTATGCCACCACCGGAGCCAATCCTTGGACCGAGATGGCCGCCCTATCCTCTCCTATCAGTGGTGCGGAAGGAGGCGGTAACCTGATCACGCCGAACACCCAGCGCGATAATCTGCCTCGTTTCAAAAACGTTGATGCCATCGGTCATCCAGGTGGCTGGGCCGCCACGCAACTGGCCTCGCAATCCGGCTACGCCTGCGCCAGCGGCGCCACTGCGTTCATGCCCTATTACCTGAGCACTTTGGACTCACTGGCCTGGCGTCATGGCATCCCAGAAAGCCTTTATCCCGAGTCGCTCGCGCCCGGGATCCGTGAAATCGGTCGTCAGCTCGCGGGCAACATGTGGGGGAACGTCTATCCCCGGCAAGGTTTTTTGGTGCAACCCGACGATTTCAAAGCCGCTGCGGTGATGGTGCAGCGGGCGGGTGATGTCATTACCCGCAACTGGCAACCGCACGTGTATGTCCCGCTCATGCCCGTACCACGCGAGGGGTATTGGCCGCCTGGCCCAATCGTTGAAAACGACGCTTCGACCCACAAATGGCAATTGCTCTCCCCCGTGGTTCAACCCACATGTGCCATCTTCCCCAGCGATTCGGTGCAGAGCGCGGATGGCGGCTACGCCTGGTCGCTGTGGCGTCCCTATAGCTGCTGCAAGCGTGAAGGACAGACCTTCTTGTTCAGCATCGACTTCGAAGGCGGTGCTTCATGAGCCTGCTTCTCACACGATCCTCGTTCGACGCGATGAGTCTGTTGCTCTGTGGACTGCTCGCAGTGGCCACTCATGCTCATGCAGTCGAGGACGATTACCGCCTAGGCACTCAAGGTGAAGTGCTCGACGACCGGGTGATGTACACCATCGGTGGCGGCTCGGCAGCGGGCTCGCCGAGTTCACTCTACCGTCCCAACGGGCTCGGTGTCGGCGGCTCATGGCAAGCCAACATGATGTGCGGAAACATGAGCCTCACCAACACCTTGCAAAACCAGTTGAACGGCGTCACCGAAGGGTTCCAGCAAATCATGGGCAGCATTGTGCAGAACGCGACCCAAGCGGTGATGTCGCTGCCTGCGTTGATCATCCAGCGCGCCAACCCCGGGCTTTATGAGTTATTGAGTAACGGGGTGATGCAAGGGCGCATCGACTTCGACCGTTCCAAACTGACCTGCCAGGCCATGGCCGAGAAGATGGCTGACAAGGTCGGCCAAGCCGGCTGGGGCGCATTGGCCAAGAACCAGGAGATGCAGGGCAACCTCGAACAAACTGGCGGTGATGCGGTGGCCGCGGTGAAAAACACCGAGGCCCGTAACGGCAATAATGGGGTGCCATGGGTCGGCGGGCAGAAGGCTGGAGGTAGCGGACAAACACCCATCCGGGCAACCTCCGATGTGGTGCGCGCGGGCTACAACCTGCTGCATAACCGGTCCGTGGATGACAGCGCCTCGATCAGTAGCAGTGATTGCCTGGGCGGCGCTATTTGCCAGGCATGGACCTCACCCCAAGAGGAATCCGAATGGGCTGTTCGAGTGCTGGGGGAGACCGAAGTCGCGACCTGCGACACCTGCGAGACTCTGCGGGCTACCGCTGGCAGCGGACTGACGCCGCTGATCCAGGAGGCCTACGGTGAACATCTCAAGACCCTGCAAGGATTGCTGTCCGGCTCTCTGCCGCCTACCCCTGACAATCTGAGCAAAGCCTCCAGCCCGATGCTGCCAGTGACCCGTGGTGTGATCGAAGCCCTGCGCGACGATCCTGATCAGGAACTCCTGGCGCGGCGCCTGGCCAGTGAGACAGCCCTGTCCAGCGTGCTCGACAAAGCGCTCCTGCTATTGCGCACGCTGCTGGCAGGCAGCCACGAACCTAACATCGCTTCCGCCGAACCGGCCCAAACGACCTTGACGAAAAACATCGACACGCTGGAGCGCGAGATACGCCTGCTGCAGACCGAGCTGCAGGTACGGCAAATATTGGCTACCAATACCGCCAGCCTCGTGCTCGATCGACATGCTGGAGGTGCCGATGCGTCGCGCACCGTCGAGCGGCGACCCCGAACCTGGCCGACTCAACGACGCTGACGCCAGGCGCAAGTGAGCCATGAAACGCTCACTGCTATTCACTTTGCTTTCAAGTCTAGGGATCGCCGCAGGGATGATCCTAACCGCCGCGCTGATCGCCTGGATCGGCTGCACGCTGGGCAGTTTCGGGGGCTGGCAGCAAGCCTTGGAATCGATACGGCCTTATCTGCGGTGGTGGCGTGTCCTGCTCTACGGCGTCCTCTTTGCACTCTGGTGGGACCTGCTGAGGCGCTACCGGTATCGACCACAGGACCGACTGCGCGTGAAACGCGCCGGGACATTAGGGCTCTTGCTCTTTACCTGCGTCGAGCTCACTCGATTGTGAGGTCACCACCATGCTCATGAGCACCAACAGCTACCTGGAGTTTTACCTCTCCCTGCTGGCATGGATCATCAACAACGGTATCTGGAACGTCCTGTCCGATACTGGGCTGTTCGCCGCGCCCTTTGGTGCAATCATCTTGCAAGAATGGTTGTCGGCCCGTCAGCAAGGCGCGGATGAAGGCAACAAAGGATTGCTCTCGGTACCTCGAATCGAGAACCGGCTTTGGCTGGCCTACATTGTCGTGTTGTTCGGCTGCGCGCCGGTCTTTCCGCTAAACCTCGCTTCAATGGCGTTCGATGATGCAGCCAGCCAGCGCTGCGGCACCAGTGTGGCCAAGCCAGCAGAGACCGCCTGGGGGACCACTTTCAACACCATCGGCGAACGCTCTGCCAACGTGCCAATCTGGTGGTTTCTAGTGCATGCCTTGAGCAAAGGAGTGACCGCAGCGGCCACCGCCTCCATCCCCTGCGCACCGGACATCCGGCAGATGCGCATGGAGATCGACAGTTCTCGCATCGATAACCAGGTACTGTTACAGGAAGTCGCCGACTTCACTCGCGACTGCTACGGCTATTCCCGTTCTCGGCTGTTCACCAACCGTCCTCAGTTGGACAAGGCACAAAGTCATGATGCATCCTGGATCGGCTCACGCTATTTTCTCTACACTCCCGGCTACTACGACACCGATCGCTCACGGACACCACGAGTCAGTTGGCCCTACGATGAAACCCGCGATATTTCCTTGCCACGGTTGGAGAATGGCGCGGGCTATCCCACTTGCAAACAATGGTGGAGTGACAGCGGTATCGGGTTGCAAGCTCGATTAATCGAGCAAGTTGACCCTTCGCTGCTGACTCAACTGAAAGGCTGGTTGACTGGCCGCTCAAGCAACGAGATCGAGGATGCCACCCTGCGCGAACTGGTCAGCCCGCGACAACAATCGATGTCCATGTCGCCCGGACAGGTGTTCCAAGACTATGGCTCCAGTGCTCGCGGCGGGTCGATCAATCAGGGGCTTAATAACCTGGCCACCAACACTGGGCTGGCTCTCGGCTCCTTCAGCAACTTTCCGGCAATGAATGCGCTACGCGCCGCCCTGCCGATGGTGCAGGCTTTCCTGATCATGGGCGTCATCATCAGCTTGCCGCTGATCCTGCTGGTCAGTACCTACCAATTGAAGACCGTCATGACGGTGACGTTCGCACTATTCACGCTGCACATGCTGACCTTTTGGTGGGAGTTGGCCCGCTGGGTCGACTCCAGCATGCTCGATACCTTGTACAACCAGGTGTCGGCGTCCGATCAGGCGCTTTTGTCCCTGCCGACATCCGGGTTTATGGATGGAACCGTGACGGCGCAGGTAATTGAGTACGTGATGGGCGCGATGTTCATCGTGCTGCCTATGCTGTTCCTTGGAGCTATGAGCTGGACAGGATATGCAGTAGGAAACGGGATTCAAGGCATGTTGGCGAACGGCAGCAAAGCAGCAAGTGATTCAGCAAGCAAAGGTACGGATCAAATAGTGGGGGCGGCTAGCCGCTCAATTAGATGATTTGCTGTCGCCGATGTAATGCCCGTTGTCGTCGAAGTCACCGATGTAGAGGTCGGCACCAAGGTAGTCTGGCCCGGGTGCCGCCTCTTTAATATCCGCATCAATGGCAGCCTTGGACACCAGAAGACCAATTACAGCAATCATCGTCACCACAGAAGCGACCAGCCAGAAACCGATAAAGAGCAACCCAAGGAGGAATGCCAGCTTCGTAATTAGAAAGGTCCCGCGAACCAATAGCCCACCCGCAGGTATACCTGTCGCTACCGCACGTTTAGCTACGCGGGACTCAAACTCTTTTAACTTGCGATAACCACGTTTTGCGAACATACAGCATGCATATGCCCAGCGGTGGGCGCGGGAGATTTGAAGTGGCTGCTGACCCGGCATGATTGCGCCCTCTTCTGAGCGTGTTCCTGTGGAAATCGAGCTTACAGCCTACTACTGAAAATCGCCCATGCTTAACCGTTTATCAGGTTGCTCGGTCGAAAAAACTTCACTGGAAGACAGAAGACGCAGCTCGTGCACCCGCGCCTCTATGGCCGTTGACCCATCCAGATCATCCAGCTACATAGAAGGTACGGATCGCTGTTATCGACAGCACCTTCCCAGGTAGCCAGAGCCTTCAAAGCTACGTCACTCCGGTGATGGTTCCCCCCAAGTGCGATTAGCGTTCGGTGGCTCGCACGGTCACGTTTCACGGTGATGAACGCCTACTCCTCTCCCGAGCGCCTTTCGAGCTCGGCTCGTCCCAAACCCTCTTGCTTTTCTTCAACCCACCGCGGGGAAATTCCTTTCCCCTAGGGGACAGGTTTCTTCGCGCTATCAACGGAGGCACACCATGTCCGACTCACTCACAAGCGAAGCACTGAACACTCTGCGCTTGCCCGTTGTGTTCACTCCAGACGCGTGGCAACACGCAGTATTGCTCGATGGTTCAAGTCATCCTGAAAAGCTGCAGCTCGATAGGCTGAGCAACGTCGTACGCGCAGCCTTCAAAGCTCACCTGGCCGATCCAAACACACCCTACGTGGTGTTCGAGGTAGCCAAGTTCGGCTCAGCGAGTGATGCAGATCATGAGCCATTACTGCTACTGAGCCTCAGCCTGCTTCAGGCATCAGACCAACCTAACGCCTTGCTGATAGCGCTTGCGGAAGAGCAACAACGCTAAACGCAAACGGCCATACCCGGCCACTGATCCAACTCAGGCTATACGCAGTCCTGTACCAATCCAATCAACACCCACCGGGGAACCTTCCCCGACGGGCAAGGCGTTCCTCCGGTTTTTCGAGGGAAATGCCATGCGCAATATCTACCAAGACGTGACAGACAAGATCGTTACCGCGTTGGACCAAGGCGTAGCGCCCTGGATCAAACCCTGGTCCTCAAATGGCTCAACTGACGTCGCTCATCACCAACCCTACCCCATCAACGCCATCACCCAGCGCCCCTATTCGGGCATCAATTTACCGTTGCTGTGGGCCGAGGCCAGGTTGCAGGGGTTCACTCAAGATCGCTGGCTGACCTTTAATCAAGCCAAAAAGGCCGGCGGGCACATTCGTAAGGGTGAGCACAGCACCCTGGCAGTGCTCTACAAGCCGATGGAGCGCGAGGAACAGACCGAGTCAGGTCAACCCGTACTGGATGAAAACGGTCAGCCCAAGGTCGCCCACTTTGGCATTCTCAGGACGCACTTTCTGTTCAACATAGAACAAACGGAGGGGCTCGAAACGCTCAACGAAACTTTGCTCGAGACGGAGCCGAGCGTTCCCTTCTTCCCCAACGCTGCTGCGGAAAGTTTGTTGCTAAGTTCGGGCGCAAATATCATTCATCGATTTGCCGACGAAGCCTTTTACCACCCGATCAGGGATCTCATCCAACTGCCGACAAAAGCGCAGTTTCACGACCAAGGTGGATACTACGCCACCGCGCTTCACGAGCTGACACACTGGACCGGACACCACTCTCGGTTGCAGCGCGAAGGCGTGACCTCTCCGTGTCCATTTGGCTCGCCAGGCTATGCATTTGAAGAGTTGATCGCCGAAATGGGTGCCGCTTTTTTATGTGCCTACGCCGGTATACAAGGAGAGCTTCGGCACGAGGGTTACATCGACCACTGGCTAGGCCTGCTCAAGGCTGACAACCGCGCGATTTTCCGCGCCAGTGGCCAGGCCCGATGCGCTTCGGAGTATGTGCTCAACCTGGAGCAGCAACGGAAGCAGACGGTAATGGATGACTCTCGATGCATGAAAGATGGAGCTTGATCGTCACCTCACCGCTGCAAACGCTTCATAGGGTCCAACACGAGTTGGACCCTTTTTCTATGCCCAGAAAAATCCCCACACTGCGGAGCTCTGACGCAAAGAACATGAGGTAATCCCGTACCGCAGTACACCGTTACGTATCCAGATTCTCCGCCAGGTAATCCACCAGATCGAGCGGACTCCGGCTGTCGATCACCTTGTAGATGAGGTCACGTTTGCTGCGCGGTAGCTTCTTGACGACGCTCTTCGCCGAGGCCCTGACGGCTTCGTGTGTTCCATGGATACGTGCTGCGAGCAGCAGTATGAGCGTGGCGTCAGTAAGGTTCATGGCAAGACCCGATAAAATTCGCACCGCAGTGTACCGACACTTTCCTTTTTCGTACCAGCATGCGCATCCAATAAAACGGCACCAGGACAAATCGATATTCCGATTGCCGCAAAAAAGGACACACGGCAAAAGGACCGGTAAGGGTTGGAAGGGAATGGGGAGTCAAGGGTAAGAGCCCTATCCGAAAAGGCTAAAAGGCCACTGACTCTGCCAGTTCCCGGGAGGACTATGATGCTCAGTCTGTTTCGGCACAAAAGGCAAAAGCCTCCTCCGCCACCCACCGTAAACGTCGCCGATGGGTACCTGCCCATCGAATCGTCCCAGAGCTTGTTAGCAGCCGAGCACCGCCGCCAGTTGCTCGATCGCATCTGGCAGTACACCGCCCTCTCCCATCAGCAGTTCAGGCAGCTCTATTTAAATCCGATCCATCGCTACGCCGAGCTGGTCCAACAACTCCCGGCCAGCGAGACGCACCACCATGCTTATCTCGGTGGCATGCTCGACCATGGCCTCGAGCTGGTTGCTTGCAGTTTGAAATTGCGTCAGTCGTATCTGCTTCCCACCGGCGCCGCACCCGAAGACCAAGCCGCCCAGACCGACGCTTGGTCTGCTGGCATCGCCTATGGCGCGTTGCTCCATGACATCGGCAAGATCGCCGTGGACCTGCTGGTCGAACGCCAGGATGGCCGTGTCTGGCATCCTTGGCAGGGATCGCTGGATCAGCCCTACCGTTTTCGCTACCTCAAGGATCGCGACTACCACCTGCACGGCGCGGCCGCAGGCTTGCTCTACACCCAGATTCTCGACTGCCCAATCCTCGATTGGCTCAGTGGATTTCCGCCACTGTGGGCCAGTCTGCTATATGTCCTGGCGGGTCAGTATGAACGTGCCGGCGTGCTCGGTGAGCTGGTAATGCAGGCAGACCGTGTTTCCACCGCGCAGAACATCGGTGGTAACCCGAGCAAGGCACTGCAAGCGCCCATTCATTCGCTGCAACATCACTTGATCAGCGGACTGCGTCATCTGGTTCAACACGAGCTGAAACTCAACCAGCCAGGTGCCGCGGGATGGCTGACCCAGGACGCACTCTGGCTCGTCAGCAAGACGGTCACGGACAAGCTACGAGCTTATCTGCTGTCGCAATCGATTGAGGGCATTCCCTCGTCCAATTTCGCGGTGTTTGACGAGCTACAGTCGCATGGATTGGTTGAGTCCACGCCGGAAGGCAAAGCCATCTGGACCGCGCTTGTGGCACAAGGAGACTGGCAGCAGACCTTTACCTTTTTGCGCCTTCAACCGGCGTTGATTTGGGGGAACGAAGACCGGCCTGAGGCTTTCAGCGGAACGGTGAGCATTGCAGCCCATGACCACTCAACTGATACCCCGGTACCAGTAGCAGCGCCCGACACAGGCAGTGCAGGATCAGGTCAAAGCCAACCGCAGCCGGATCCCTTGGCACGAGAGGATGCCGATTACCTCGGCACGCTGCTGGACATGTTCGAATTGAAAGAGCCTGAAGCCAGAGACGCACTGTCAGAAAGTGCTGTCGAAACTTCAACGCTTCAATCGGATAGCCCAGGCCAGGTATTCCTGAACTGGGTCAAGGAAGGCATTCTCAGCCACAAACTGATCATCAACGACAGCAAGGCCAAAATCCACACGGTGGGTGGCAGCGCATTTTTGGTCACGCCTGGTCTCTTCCAACGTTACGCGCAAGAGTTTCCCGGTATTTCTCAGGGCGCTTGCCAAAAGATCGAAGAATGGCGTTGGGTGCAAAAGCAGTTTGAGAAGCTGAAGGTTCACAAGAAGCGAGACAACGGTCTAAATATCTGGACATGCCAAGTGCAAGGTCCCAGGAAGAAAACGACCTTGAAGGGATATCTGATTGCGGAGCCGACGTCACTTTTAGAATCGATACCGTCAGATAACCCTTTTCTCGCGTTTGATGAAAGCTAACGAGGCTAATCAAACTCTTCACTTTTGTTATATCGAATCTGCTCCGCAGGTCGAAGTCGAGTGCAGTACGGCCTACCCGACGGTTACCCCAGCGCCCCCCTGGTGACCTACAAATCTGGTAACGAATTCTGAGCCCAGCACATGATCCCGTGTGAGACGATCCACGTCGAACTCATTGACGGGTGAACCCCATGATTGCAGCTCTGAGCCGTACTGCTCCGATAGATCGCAAAGACCCACCCAAGCGCGTTTTATACCTGTCATTGGTAGCGATATCCCCTTGCCTGGTACTCGGCGCGTTATGGAAGCAAGGTGACTTGACTATGGTGTCCAGCGCGATGACATTGGCCGCCTCTGCACTCCTTCTGCTCAATTTGGAGAGGATTCAGGACTACGTACGCCCAGAGTGGGCTCGCGAGTACGAAGCCAAGCTGGCTCCCCTGCAAGCACGTCTACTGGAGCAGGATCTGAGTGCCTCGGAGCGCGAGCTTGTCCTTAATCGAATCGAGGATCTCAACGATCGCTACCACCTGGTCACAAGCCCAGCTGTCACCTATCGCTGGATCAAAAGGATGGGCGCTGCCATGGGGAGTATCGCCCAGTTCTTGCGATCAAGCTCGCATTAAGTCCGGATTGCATCGTCCCAATGCTCGCAGCACCTGATTGGCGATAAGCCCAGGTAGCTGCGAACGATCAATCTGGTGGCTGCACGATCTCCTCCAAATCTTCTTCCGATTCGTCACAGAACGCATCTACCGGCCCCGCCTTGTAAGGTCTGACATCATACATACGCTTCTTGATATCTGGATTGAACCACCCTTGTACAAAAATGAAATCCCTTCAACGATCCAGCTGGACAGCTTGCCCGATCCAGCTCATCTGTGAGTGTCTGACCTTGCTCGCATCGATCACAGCACTCAGCATTTGAGTCATGTGAAGGTAGAGCTAACGTGCACCGGCGCTATCGTGTAATACCTGCAGGCCATCCTCTGCACAAACCCAGAACTTCGATCTTGCTCGAGTTCCACCAGCCGATCAAACTCAACCCCGACATCCTGTGCGACTTCGAACAGCCTGAGGTGGTTGAAGCACCACCAATGACATCCTTGCCTCTGGGTGGGTATATGGACGCTCAGCCGGTCAAGATTCTCGACGCAGCTCTCCCAGGCGGCCTTGAAGGCCTGTAACCGCTCTGCTGAGAGCGTCGCGTCGAGTGTGCGCCTCGCTGTGGTGGCAAGAGCAGAGTACCGCGGTTTGTCAGGAGTGATCTCGACTCTCCGACCAAGGCCGGATATGGTGAACCACAGGAAGGACGGCGTTCTGCATGCACTTTGTGCGGATGGGATTCAGCCTACGGGCTTAGCACCATGTTCTCACTCGATCAAACAACCTGTGACACCCCGTGTACCAGTGCAGACCACGTCGGCCGATAGGATCACGTTGAACAATGGACAAGCCAACCGCAATAGCCAGTGATGCTCTCGCTCGCGCCTGGCTGGAGCAGTTCAATCTTGGCGATCGCTCGCGCGCCCAGAAACTGCTAGAGGCGTTTGCCTTCGTATCTCGAGATGACTTCATCGATCAAATGCGTGCCATGCTTCTGCGGGAAGCAGAAGCTACACAGGGTACCGTTGCTCTGTATGCCGAGCGCGAGCTTAGGCATCGCCTAGGTAAGCCGAACCGTTTATTCAGCGAAACCCGACGCTCCGTCAGGCGTGCCACCGGCGCAAAAGGGCCTGACGCGGTGAAGCCAACGAAAGCCTATGACCCCTCGGTTGGCAGCGAAGGCATAGTCGCGCAGATGATTTCTCAGCTTTGCCAGGAGTATCCAAAAAAATTCTTAAACCATCCAGGCCCAGAGCAGATACGCAGAAAACGTGCACGGGCTTTCTGGGTCGTTACGGACCTGATTGGAAGCGGTGATCGAGCATCGAACTATCTTGAAGCGGCATGGTTAGTCAGATCCGTCCGCAGCTGGTGGTCAGGAAAACTGATGAGGTTTGCAGTCATGGCGTATTCCGCCACTGAATCTGGCGAGCGCTCGGTAGCCAGACATCCGTCCAAACCGACGATACATATTGTTCTGCCCTGCCCCACCATCGACATCTGTTTTTCCCTTAAAGAAGCCGAGCAGATGAAGACGCTCTGCACCACTTATGATCCCACTGATGGAGAGCCAGGCCACGGCCCTTGGTTTTGGAGCGGTTCAAGCCTTGGCTACGGCAACACTGGAGCTCTGCTTGTGTTCGCACACGGTGCGCCAAACAACGTACCACTCATGTTTCACAAAGCCTCAAAAGACAAGAAAAAAACCTGGACGCCTTTATTCCCTGCTCGGGTTTCAGCCGGTATCAGCAAGGAAGTGTTCGGGATTGACTTGACGGCCGAGAGCATCAGCGCTCGCTTGGCTAACCTCGGCGATAAGAGCCTGGCCAAGTCGAAGGCGATCTTGAAATCAGATATAGGCACAGGACAAGCTTTTCTGGTGCTGAGTGCGCTGTTGCAGCGTTCCCGCTTGAACGACCGGGCACTCGCCACTCGAACCGGCCTGAAAACGTATGAGCTGACGAATCTTCTCCGAAAAATGACTCAGTATGGCTGGATCGACTCACAACGCAGACTGACCGACCAGGGTTACGGCCAGCTCGCGCATGCCAGAAAACAGGAGCATCTTGCTAAAAAAACCACACCTGTTGGCAATCCGATTCCAGAACCGTACTATCCCTCCTCGTTGAGGCATCCAATCTAGATTCTAGCTCCGGCGTACGTTCCTAGAATGTTGCTGCCATGATGGGTTGGATTCTCAACTCATCACCGGGCGCAGATTACTGCTGCCCTATGTCTTAGCTCCTGCTTACGGTTAAGCGCTCACGCCACAGCCTAGTGGCGTAGCCTTCTGCCCGCGGCGCGAGCACTCACCCTGCGGGTGTCAAAGTAGATGAAGGATTGGACGCCTCAACACTACCGCCGAGACCAAGGCGCAAGTAGCATTGCCCCTCTGGTGATGGACGCTGCGATCGTGACCTCTCAGAAGACGGTCGCTGTTCACCCATCGCTGCCCCCAATACTGACCCTCAAGCACCTCGCCCACCTTACCCAAGTGTCTTATAAGCACCTGCGAGATTACGTTACTCGCGAAGTTGAGTCCTACAAGGTTTTTCGCGTTAGAAAGCGCGGCCGACTGGGCCAGCCCACTTCATTCCGTGTGATCTGCGTTCCACCTCCAAGCCTGTCGGTAGCCCAACAGTGGATCGCGCAACACGTATTAGCTAAAGCCAAGCCTCATGCGGCCAGCACAGCCTTTGCACCGAACTGTCGGCTAATTGACGCGGCCTCGCCTCACTGCACGAGTCGTTGGCTGATCAAGGTCGATGTGAAACGCTTTTTCGAGTCGATCTCTGAAATTGACTGTTACCGGGTCTTCCGCAGCCTCGGCTACCAGCCCTTGGTATCCTTTGAATTGTCACGCCTCTGCACCCGCACCGGTAACTTCAGTCGTATACGCCGCACGATCAAATGGCGCCGAAAAGTCTCCTTGTCCAAGTCAAAGATTCCCAACTATGCATCACGGAACATTGGTCATCTGCCACAAGGCGCCGCAACGAGTCCCATGCTCGCAAACCTTGCGATGAGAGAAGCCGACATTTTGCTGACCGAGCTAGCCGAGCGGCTTGGGCTGACCTACACGCGCTACGCGGATGACCTGACCCTCTCTACAACCGACGTTACATTCGATCGGGAGCAGGCTCGTCGGACAGTGAATGAGGTCTACAGGATCCTCCAGCGATTTGGGCTCAACCCGAATCTCGCCAAGACTACGATCGCCTCACCACGGAGTCGAAAAATCGTCCTGGGCCTACAAGTGCATCAGGAAACACCGAGGCTGACCCGCGCGTTCAGAATGAAAATCCGGATGCACCTACATTACCTAGAGCGCAAGGACGTCGGGCCTTTGACACATGCAGAGCGTCGAGGCTTTTCAGCAGTTGCTGGCATGCGCAACCATCTGATGGGGCTCGCTGCCTACGCCATTCAGATCGAGCCTGACTACGGCAGAGAGGTAAAAGCAAGACTGGAAGCTGTGGAGTGGCCGGTGCTGTACTGATGCCCCACCACCAAACGGGTATGACACCCGACGAAAGATGACAGCCGTGCAGGTTGAAAATTAAACCGTCCATCAAAGTCACCTTCCCTATTCCGGCCAATGCGAATGAACAACTGTTCGCCCTGGGTCTTTGCCCAGTCTTCCGCTGTGTGCGACACCGGCGGCAACTCGATGGGCGGTTGATGTGGCAACAACTTGCCGATTTCACTCGCCCACTGCGTCGGTAGGCGTGTAAGAACGTCCTTCAAATAAGCATGGGGATCATGCCCGTTGAGCCGGGCATATTGGATCGAACTCATAATTGCAGCCGCCCGTTTTCCGCTGCGTAGCAGCCCTGCAAAGAGCCGGTTCTTGCGTCCAAGAACCCATGGTCGGATCTGGTTCTCGCACCAGTTGTTGTCAATGGGGACGGCACCGTCATCAAGGTAGCGCGGCAGTGCTGCCCAGCGTTTCAGGCTGTAATCCAACGCTCTGCTGATAGCCGAATCATCCGGCACGAGGTCCCGCTGGCCGATCATCCAGACATGCAGCTTCTCCATCACCGGTACGGCTTTTCCTTGCCGTATTCGGCGCCGTAAATTTGGCTCCAGGTCGCGGCCTTCGCTCTCGCTTTCGTGAAGCAACTGGCTGATTTCACCTTCACGCGCTGCTTACCTCCGATGGGTCATCCATTAAGCCGCCGGCTAAAGCTCAATGTAGGAGGCTCACTGCTTGTTGCGCAGCCCACCCATAGCCTAGTTTCAGGATGCACTGGACGCTAAGTAGGGACGAAACCCAAGGCCGAACACGTCCTCGAGCATGAAGGCTTCCTTGAATTGGATTCCGGGATTCAGATGGAGGATTTGGTGAATTTCTGTTTTATGGGCATCAGGCATACGTGCACCAAAAATGATTGCTGAGAAAAGCAAATGATGTTCTCCGCCCATTCACCGTGTGTAGCGTTCCTCGTGATCGCTTCACTCAGTTTTTTTGGGTGAAAAGCCTCTTGCACTTTAAAATCGACGAACAGGTGTTCCGATTGTCCGAGCGTGACATCGAGAACCTCCTCGTCGAGCTGCATCCATCGTCGCGAGGAAAAGTGCGTTTCAAGGCTGGCAAGCAGATACACAGTGCGATGCTCGACGTCAAAAATGAGTCGCGAACCTACTTTGTCGAAGACTGCGCCCCCTTCAACCTGGACGATCAGGAAGCGATGGCTCTCGACGATTTGTTGATCTCGTACCTAGGGCCTGTACGTTATTAGGTAGCCACCGGCGATCTTTCTTACGATAGAAGGTGCAAGACAGAGTCGCGTCTATTCAGCCACAAGAGCGAAGTCAGCCACTATCTTCTCGTCAAAGAAAAATGCCCCTGACTTTTCCGACTTGTAAAATAGTTACCTCTCAAAACATTTCCTTCGTGCCCATAAAGCTTCAAAATGGAAGCCCCTTCATAACCACTTCCAGCCGAATCTTTTGAACCTTTAGGAACGATCCTATAAAAGTAATAAAGAACTGGGCGAGCAGAATTAACATCCTTGATAGTTTTTACCACGAGCGTTTCAGAGTCTGAGCTTTCAGAATGAACTTCCATGCTCACCGAAAACAAGCTTTGCTTGATATTGGCGACTGCCTTTTTCGTCCCCTCCGCACCGTCCCACAGATACGTGATATCCATATCCCACATACCATTCAAGTCGGGAAAAACCCAGTCATTCAAAATCGGAAAGCGATTCCATATTTTCCTCCAGAGGAAGCTGCTCAACACGAACAATGCCAATTCTAATAACACGGCCCCGCCAACCACCGCTCTGAGAGCTTGCTGCAGCGTCACCTCGAATCCACAGACAAACATTATAAATATCAATAATGTTACGAAAGCAGCATAGATCTTAGCAACGAGTACAATTGCTTTTAGCGGAGAAAGAGTAGAAAACATTCACACCTCCTGGAAATAGACTTCACTTCCATCTTTAAAAACCACTATCCCAAGCCTTGGCGTGGAAATACCGGTGAATATAACGCCGGGCAAAAGTGACCCGAATAGGGCCGCTAAATACCGACCACCAAATGCCCGACTTCGATTCGGTAAAATCCCAGGAGGAATCGGAGGAGAGAAATACTGCGTTAAGGAAACAATTCGCAGATCGGAATTTAAAATATGAAATCCATCATGCAAGTCATTATTGGGATTTGATATCTCAGCTAGACACCTAACAGAGTCTGTCATGCCATTTACTTCCAGGTCGACACGCATTGGAAATACCGGCAGATTAATACCATCTTCCAATACAATCACACCCAGCCCGGAAAACTCTTGCCCAGAAAGCGCGGTTATATCTCTGAGCAAATCAACCAATCGCTCTAACATTACTTCATCGCCCACGTAGTCGCACAATAAAAACCAATCCAAAGCTTACTTACGGCTCTGAATTACGCACCGAACTTCCCTACCCTATCTATCACCTAGCTATTAAGCACTCGATTTTTTAATAATTTATCAACTCGAGAAATCAGTACTTCGATGATATAAGCCACTCTTCAAGTATTACTGTATAGCTAGCATAGCGTCTCAGCTAGGCGTTCGAATTAACTTTTCTCGGAAGCGTACGGCTGGATAAATTTTCTAGAACCGGCTTCAATTGAGAAACACACTTTCCTCGCCTCGCCTAAAACTGGCAGGCTCGAGAATATTTCGCTTGCCTGCGCCAGACATGTACTCAACATGGATATCCTTACACCCGACGATGAGCGCAAGCAGCGGACGACCATCAACTCGGTCAGCAACCAGTATTTGCCACTCTTTAAGGTCAATTGAGGATGGACTCGGATAATTTTGGGGATGAGTGTGCCACTCCCCAATGTATCGCACCAGACCATTGCTTTCCTTCCACCGTTTCATGGCCAACCGGTGATGAAAGTACGGCATACGTTCAAAGAGAAACCTGAAGCGCTTGTCCCAAAATGAAGGTTCAGTCGCTTCGATAATTTCCAGGTGCTCACCGCGAACGTGGCCAAGTAATATCCCTCCCGCCTCCTTCGAATCCATGCCTTGCTGGATGTAGCGACTAAAAACCTCAAGCGGCTGTTGCCTTAGGTAAACCAAGTGCTCCGTGCCGGGCACAATCCAAGTTTTCACGAATGGCATGCCGGACATCCGGGATATGGCAGCGGCGAACAATCAGGGGTAGCGGGCTCATAGCTCTGATCGGTCAACCGGGTTGAGAGCGATGGCCATGGTTTACCTGCAACCCAAGCCAAAGCGGTGTCCAGTGCCAGGGCTGCGGCTTGAATCGACACCGATGCTGGGAACGGCACGTAGAGTCCCTCACACCCCTGCCCAGCAAAAATTGGCTGCACGCCTCCAACGACAGATAACATAATGCCTCGACTATTTGCCTCAGTAAGGCACCGGTAGCAACCCTGTCCAGTGCGCTGCTTAATCAGAGAACGCACGGCGGCGCCCGCCCCCTCAATCCAAACATGCATGGTTGGGCAGATGGCGACCTTGGCAAGCCAGTGCCCGAACGATTCCTCGCCCGTGGCATCAATGATCAAATCCAGCCCTCCCAAATTCACGTCCTTGGCGTCGCTAATAAAGGTACGCACCTGGGCAGCGGGCATGGATACCATCAGCTCGTCTGCCAGTGCAGCTGCCTTTTCCCGGAACAGATGGTTAAAGCCCAGACGATGCCGCCCGAGGTTTTGAGGCATCAGAATATCGTTATCAATCAGCGTCAATTCACCGGTGCTCGTTCCCGCGCCAGCTTTCACGAGCATCTCAGCGAGGAAGCCACCGATGGTACCGCACCCGATCAACCCGATACGCTTGCCAGCGAGTGTTGCCTGCCCTGGGATATTGCGTTCGCTCAGGTATTTGTCATCGAGGCGAAGCATTTGCAGTGGTTCGATAGGACAATCAAATATGGGCAGTCGTTGATCGATGGAACGCCGATCCTCAGGACGATTGAGCTGAAGGTCAAGTACGAGAAAGCCGTAGCTGTAACCCGTTTTTTCTGACTCAATTACTATCATTATTCCGAACCGCCCCTCGCGATACGCCGCGATAATCTTATCGCGTACCTTGCGTTTACAGGCGTCATCTATTTCATGTAGCCAGTCGAGAATTTGTCCAACTGATTTGGGTGGCCAGTTGTCCTGCAGCGGTCTTGGAGCTGCGCTGGACGTGATCATCGCAACATGCGCTGGGAATTCCTTGATCGTCCTACCCGCACGCGCAAACTTGAGCCGGCTTCGCCCGACATCGTCAGTGAGCACATACATTTTGTTGTCTGATAATTGGAGGATCTCAACCGCGCCGGAGGTACGACGCTCGATATCATGGAAGCAGTAGATACCGTCCCAATATACGAAGAACTCTTCCTGCAGATCCTCTTTCATATTTCCATCCAGAACCTGCTCAAGAACCTCAGTGGCTTGAAGCAAGGACGTACGGATTTGTCCTACTGGATCGTAAATGTCGATCACTTGAGTACCTGGCGCGGCGTAGCAAAGATAACCATCCGGGCCAAGATGCGGCACCAGCCTAGGCAGTGCCTTCGGCACTCCTGTAAGCCATAGCTTGAGAGGCCGCTCAAATGAGCGGTCTATCCATACCTCGCATTGGACAGTCCCCTGAGTGGCCGTCGACAACTCTCCGGCCATCACAAGCCACCCAACGTTCGACTGAGGATCTACTTTAGTAAATCCCCATTCGGTCATATGACGCAGCACTTCGGGCATCGCGTCCATGAATTTAGCCTGCCTTTGTACGCTTTACAGGCTCTGCGGGGCCCGCGAGAGGAGCAATTGCAGCCATGGACGCCGGCAGGCTCTCAGAATTCGGCTTCATGCGATAAGGTGCATTCGGGAACCGGTCACCCAGCATGCTGTGAAGCCAGTGATAAGCAGTTTGTGCATCAGTTGCCTTGATTGAACCTTCCAAGTGATTCGCGAAAACCTGAAAAAGCTCCACGGCTTCGGCAATCGCCTCCTTGGGCATATGCGCAGTGAGCGATGACTCGGGGTCAATGGGGCTCATGACGCCCTTGCGCAGGGCATCAGGAATTCCCTTTACGACGTTCAACAGCGCGTGGTCATCTCGCTTGTCGAAATACTCATACAGCGGGCAAGCTGCTGCCATCAGAAGGATTGAGCTTGGGCCTTTATCCTCCCATTGCTTGTCGCGGAATGCTTTTAGGTAACGCACGACACGGATGAGTTGATCACCCTTTTCCTGGCACTCCCGCTTGAACCAGTTTTTCATAGCCATTGGGTCGGATTTACGCCAGCCCTGCTTTCGATCTGCCAGCAGAATCTTGTCCGAGGGCAGGGTCTTCCAAGTGTCCCTCTCGGAATTGATCGCACTGTCGAATACGGCATGGCCACGGCTTTCCATGCTGGCTTTTATCAGCAGGAAAAGGGTATCCGGGATCACGTACAAAGGAAGGTCGATGTGAGCATAGGGGGAGATAGTTACCCGAACACAGGTATCCTTGCTCTCGGTGTTCCACCCTCTTTCGGCGCACATCGCTTGAAGTACGTCGATGACAGCGTCAAAGAACAAAGTGATAGCGAGCTTGGGGCTGCTCTCTTCACGCATGACACTCAGCGGAAGGTACACACCATCGTCGATATCTGACTGTTGGGGCGGGGTCGTGCAAGGACTGTTGAGCGTTTTGTAGGCACGCGAACCTTGGATGTAGAACCGCGGCTCACAGACCTCACCCTCGAGGCCTTTCTCACGAAGCGCCCGAGGCAGGTCAGCCTTCAAAGCCTCTCTGATATCTTTACGAGCGCCATCGATTTCAGTCAGCGCGTCAGGTGTGAGGTTGAGTTCATCAAGGAAGCAATCTTCCCCGGTAGTAGTGAATAGCAAGGGACTAAAATTCGGCATGAAGCCTCCGCTCAAGCGCTAAATGAACGGTGTCTCCAGCAATTGCTGACCTTCACATCAAGACTACCAAGCGCTTCTGCGCTCCCGAATCTCATCACTGCCACCCTACGCCAAATACGTAATCCAAAGGGTGCAGTCCTTCCCAAGTTGTCAGCTACCATGCTCGATGACACGTGCGAGATGACATAGTGCCACTCCACAACATATAGATCAAGCCAAGAAAAAAAATCCCACATGTAGTGTATTTTGATCCAATGGAATAAAGGACGGCATTGTGAGACACATAGTTAAGTGGCGTTAGACCTAGTGAATGTGACCTGCCCTGCCGTGTTGAGCCCTTCCGTCCACTTACGGTCGGTGAAATAGGTGCCATCCATGACAAAATCGTCACCAGACTCTTTGACGAAGACCCTAGCCGCCCCGGTGTGCACATTCGTATCAGTCGCCACCGGAACCTGGGTGTAGTTGATATACATGTAGTTAAGTTCGAGGATACCGACCTGATCACTGGGTCGGACGGAGACGCTGATCGTCTTGGATTCGGAGTATGGGATGTCCGAAGTGAACTCCATCTTAACGCTGAACAAACGCGCCTTAATCCTGACCTTTCCCTGAACGACGTAGAGCTCGGTCCCATCGCCTTGCCCAAGCCACTTCTGCATGATCCCCCAGTTGGACTGCAGCTTCATGTTCCACTCTCCATCGATGGGCGGGAGCAATTTGCGAACAAAAGGAAGCCTGCACAGCCACACAAAAACAGGGGTCTGGCCTAAAACGTAGAAAACAGCAGCACCAATTCCTACCGCTGATCCCACGGGCCGACGAAGATCGGTTAGCGGCCCAGACAGCAGCTCTGACATATCGTTGTAATGCAGAAACAGGAAGACGACCAGGCATGTTGTAGCGAAGTACCCGAGGGTTTTGGTGATCCCTATGACTTGATACATGCCAGCCCTCAGTTTGCGAGTGTTAGCGCTCTACCCTATACGCTCGCCGACATGCTGTACATGGCATCGAGTGTCGATGCCATGGCGGTCGCAAAACACCTCCTTCCATCCGCCCCCCCTTCGACATGGGCGCTACAGTAAGATCCGTGACAACGAAAAGCGCCATCAACAAGTAAGCCAGGCCGTCATTGGTTGCAGGTTTTCAGAACACCCGGATAACATGGAGTGAGCTGCATAACTCTTGCTCTTCGCGTATAGGCCGTCTGCTTCTAGGTGGCATTCCAATGGATTATCTCTTCGTGGTGGCACAGGATCTCGATGACGACGTTCTGACCGGGGCGGGCGCGGGCGTTATTCAGGGCGAATATCCGTGGGAGGAAATGTGGGAGTATTTTTTCAAGCATGAAAAAGCCCAACCGATGAAGATTGGGCTAAGTCATTGAATAATATGGCCGAGACGGAGTGATTCGAACACTCTCCCTTTAGCACCCCATACATGGGGTAGCTGGATATTCCAAGTTTGTCCGCCAGCCGTGCCTGCCGAACGAATAAAAAACCCGGCACGAGGCCGGGTGGGTTACCCGCCATCCCCAAGACGCAGCCCCCAAATGAGAGGGATGGAGAGCTGACAAGAGAGGGCGGGAGCGAGATGATGCCAAAGGGTGTCTTCCTGCGCAATAGAAGCCTCTTGCCGAACATCTCCGCCGCACCTCAGGCAACGCGTGAAGTTCACGCATTTACGGCAGCCCGAGCTAGATGGACCCAAGCAAGCAGCGACATCCATTATCACAGCAAAAAGACAGCACCTCAGCTTGAACCCAGCGCGCTGCAAACGATTTGTGCGGTCACATCGAAATTCTCCGTAGTAAGCACATCGATTGGCGCGCGACCTTTTAATCGCTCATGAGGCTTACAAAGGGCGCCATAAAGCCTCCATGCATCGACATCCGGAAACCGCGCTAACGCAGCAAGTACCAACTTGTGCCGCAGTGGATCAAGCTGCCAATCGGGAATACGCTGACCGCGATTCCCCAGACTCAGGGATAGCAGGCGCCGAGCCTTGATATCTCGGTTGATCTGATCTCTGGATTTGCCTGCCAGTTTGGCGAAGACAAACAGTGCCAAATTACTCGAAGCTTCATAGGTAGCTAGCATCTCGGCGCGCTGGCGTTGTATTTCAGATACTTGCGGGTCGCGCAGCTGTTCAGTCTGCGTAGGAGCAGGTAGGACTGGTGAATACTGAGCAGCGTTAAGGACCGGTTCGTTGCTGACGGACGTTTTGGAGGCTGGGACAGTCGTCTCTGGGAAGCCACCGCTGTACAGAACGGCGTTTGCATTCGCGCTTTCCAACGAAGGTAATGAAGCTGCGCCCTCTAAACGAATGGTCAGCGGAGAACTTGCCGCTTTCAGTTGTCCCTGCCCCCAAAGGTTCAGACGATTCGCCCAGTCCTGCATCATGGTCCGGCGCTGCTCGACATATTCCGCGTGATTGTAGGCCGCACTCACCTTGTCCGGATCCGCATGAGAAAGCTGAGCATCCACCCACACCTTCGGGTAGCCGATCTCGTTCAGCGCCGTCGAGATCGTCGCCCTCATGCCATGACCGGTGAGTTGATCGGCGTACCCCATTCGGCGTAGCGCGCCATTCAGCGTGTTCTCACTGATGCGCTTGCTGAGGTCGCTTCGATGCGCAAACAAGTAGCGTTGCGCAGGGACAACCTGGTCCTGCAAGTGACGCACGATCTCCAGCGCCTGAATCGACAGCGGCACGATATAAGGCGGTACATTTTGGGTCTGTTTACCTGGCTTCCGCATCGCTAGCTGAAGTTGTTTCACCACTTCCGCCGGTATGATCCACAAGCGCTTCTCCAGATCGAACTGATCGGGTGTTGCCAGCCGCAATTCGCCCGTGCGGACCCCGGTCAGCAGCAACAACCGAAGGCCAAGCCGAGTTTGGTTGGCGCCACCGTAATTTCGAAGAGCAGCCATCAATCCCGGAAGCTCGTCCATACGAAGAAATGGGTTGTGCGTAACAGGCGGTTTGGGGAGTGCGACCACATCAAGGTCTGAAGCCGGGTTGTGTTCCAGTCCCTCGATTTTCACCAACGCATAACGGAACAATTGGTTGAACCAGGTCCGACATTTTTCGGCGGTCGTTAAAGCCTTGCGCTGCTCGATCCTGCTCAATAAATCCAGCAAATCGTGACGATTGATATCGTAGATGGACCGCCCGCCCAGTATGGGCAGGACGTCTCTATTGAAGATTCGCAAGATCTGCGAGAGCGTGCTCTGGCGGCCCTCCTTCAGGCTCAGCCTGCGGAACTCCACCCACTGATTGAACATGGCCTCGAAGGTGTGCTCCTTCGCAGCATGAACAGCAAGCCGCTGTTGTTTACGATGCTCGTAGGGGTTGATGCCTTGGGCAACTAAGGCACGCGCCTCGTCACGTCGAGTACGTGCTTCTTTGAGGGAGATTTGAGGGTAACAACCTAAGGACATGCGCTTCTGCTTGCCCGCCCAGTAATAACGGAAGAGCCAGACTTTTCCGCCTCTGGCCGTCACATTGAGTGTGAGACCATCACTGTCGCCGAGGGTGTAGTCATTACCGGTGATTCGGGCGTGCCGAACTGTCATTTCTGAGAGTGCCATCGCGAGCTCCTGAACAGAGTCAGGGCCAGATGCTCATCTCGTTGCGCAAACTGCTCCAGCATCAAACCGATTCGGTACGCGTCAGGATTCTGGACTCAATCCTGGACTTAAACGCACCGGATAGTGCTGGATTTCAGTGGTTCCCGCCGGAACGAAAAAAGGGCCTAAAGGCCCTGATTTCAATCACTTACAGAATTCAGTGGAACTCTGTAGCGCAATATTTGGAGCGGGAAACGAGACTCGAACTCGCGACCCCGACCTTGGCAAGGTCGTGCTCTACCAACTGAGCTATTCCCGCTTGGTGATGCGCATTCTATAGAATCCTCAGCACCCGTCAACCCCTTGATTCAAAAAAGTTTTATTTCTTTTCAACGGTGGTGCGCAGATGCGGCCAGGCGGCGCGCAGATATTGGAGCATCGACCACAGGGTCAGGCCCGCTGCGATCAGCAGCAAGGCATAACCCGTGAGGACCCAGAACGAGAAGTCCGACGGGTTGGCCAGCAGGATAACCAGCGCGAGCATTTGCGCGGCGGTTTTCCATTTGCCCATGTTGGACACGGCCACGTGGGCGCGGGCGCCGATTTCAGCCATCCATTCGCGCAGGGCCGAGACGACGATTTCGCGGCCGATGATGACCGCTGCCGGCAGGGTCAGCCACAGGTTGCCGTGTTCCTGCACCAGCAGGACCAAAGCGACGGCCACCATGAGCTTGTCGGCCACCGGGTCGAGGAACGCGCCGAAGGGCGTGCTCTGTTCCAGGCGACGCGCCAGGTAGCCGTCGAGCCAGTCGGTGGCGGCGGCAAAGGCAAACACTGAACTGGAAGCCAGATAACTCCATTCGTACGGCAAATAGAACAACAGAATGAAAATTGGGATGAGCAGGACGCGTAGAACGGTGATCAGATTAGGGATATTCATCGGCACAACTGGCTACGAGGTGGAAAGGCATTCTATTCGCTATGCAGATTCGCATAAATCAGCTCAGCGAGCTTTTTACTGATACCGGGTGCTTTGGCTATCTCGTCAATGCTGGCACGGGACAGCTCCTGCAAGCCACCAAAATGTTTAAGCAAGTCGCGACGCCGCGTCGGGCCAACCCCTGCCACCCCTTCCAGGGTTGAGGTTCGCCGGGTTTTGCCACGGCGGGCGCGGTGGCCGGTAATGGCGAAACGGTGGGCTTCGTCGCGAATCTGTTGAATCAAATGCAACGCGGGTGAGTCGCCCTTCAAAGTGAACTCATGGGCGGCATCATTCAAGTACAACGTCTCGAAACCCGCCTTGCGCGTCGTTCCCTTGGCCACGCCCAACAGGATCAGGTCAGGCACCGCCAGCTCATTGAGCACGTCGCGGGCCATGGACAGCTGGCCCTTGCCGCCGTCGACCAGGAGGATATCCGGCAACTTGCCCTCGCCATCCTTCAACTTACTGAAGCGGCGCGTGAGGGCCTGGTGCATGGCGGCGTAGTCATCGCCGGCAGTGACGCCTTCGATGTTGTAGCGCCGGTAATCGGACTTGATCGGCCCTTCCGGCCCGAACACCACGCAGGATGCCACCGTGGCCTCGCCACTGGAGTGGCTGATGTCGTAGCACTCCAGGCGCTGGGGCGGCTCTTCCAGGTTAAGGACTTCAGCCAGGGCGTCAAAGCGTGCGGCGACGTGCTGTCGGTTGGCCAGGCGCGCGCTCAGGGCTTGCTCGGCGTTAGTCACCGCCAGTTGCTGCCAGCGTGCGCGGGTGCCACGCACGCGGTGGCTGATGTCCAGCTCGCGGCCGCGCAGTTCGTGAATGGCTTCGATCAACGCGGGGAAGTCTTCGTGCACCACATTGACGATCAACTCCGACGGCAGGTCGCGCTCGGGGCTGCTCACGTAGTATTGGCCCAGGAAAGCGGCCATGACTTCGGCGACCTCCTCATCAATACCGGTCTGCGGAAAGAAGTTCTTGCTGCCCAGCACTCGCCCACCGCGCACGCTGATCAGGTGCACACAGGCACCGCCCGGATTGACGAAGGCCGCGATCACGTCGACGTCGCCGGTGCCACCTTCCATGCTTTGCTGGTCCTGGACACGGCGCAGCAGCGAAATCTGGTCGCGCAGCTCGGCGGCCCGTTCGAAATCCAGGGTGCTGGCCGCCTGCTCCATGGCGGTGGAAAGCTCATCGGTGAGGGCATTGCTGCGCCCTTCGAGGAACATCACCGAATGGCGCACATCCTCGGCGTATTCGGCCGGCTCAACCAACCCCACACAGGGCGCCTTGCAGCGCTTGATCTGGT
Source organism: Pseudomonas marginalis (assembly GCF_900105325.1). Lineage (NCBI taxonomy): Bacteria > Pseudomonadati > Pseudomonadota > Gammaproteobacteria > Pseudomonadales > Pseudomonadaceae > Pseudomonas > Pseudomonas marginalis. The sequence continues at coordinate 145,522 of NZ_FNSU01000002.1, read as the reverse complement.
ACTGGAGACAGGGCCGGGTGCGGTTCTTATAGAAGCTGTCTTCGCACTGGCGTACAAAAAAGGTTTTTTGCAGCAGGCTCAGGCTTTCCCGAATGGCCCCGGCGCTGGGATAAGGCCCGAAGTACTTGCCCTTCGCCTTCTTCGCCCCACGGTGAATGCTCAGGCGTGGGAAGCTGCCATCGGATAAAAACACATAGGGATAGGATTTATCGTCACGCAGCAGAATGTTGTAGGGCGGCCGCCATTCCTTGATCAGCGTCTGCTCAAGCAGCAGCGCTTCGGTTTCGTTGGCGGTGATGGTGGTTTCGACCTGGGCGATACGCGCCACGAGGGCCGCGGTTTTCGGCGCGAGACCGGTCTTGCGAAAGTAGCTCGCCAGACGATTCTTGAGGTTTTTGGCTTTGCCGACATACAGCAGGCGCGCCTCGCTGTCGAACATGCGGTACACGCCAGGGCGGCCACTGCAGGTTGAGAGAAAGGCACTCGGATCAAACGGTGTGGTCATGTCAGGCGCTGGCGTCCACCATGCCGTGGCGCACCGCGAGCAGGGTCAATTCAACATCACTGCTGATGGCGAGCTTCTCGAAGATGCGATAGCGGTAGGTGTTGACGGTCTTGGGCGACAGGCACAGCTTGTCGGAGATCGTCTGTACCTTCTGGCAACCGACGATCATAAGGGCAATCTGGATTTCCCGCTCCGACAGCGCATCAAACGGCGAGTCGCTGGTGGGCTGGAAGGACTTGATAGCCAATTGCTGGGCGATCTGCGGGCTGATATAGCGCTGGCCGGCAAACACCAGGCGAATGGCCTGGACCATTTCCGCCAGGCCCGCACCTTTGGTGAGGTAGCCGGCAGCGCCAGCCTGCAGCAGGCGTGTCGGAAACGGGTCTTCCTCGCACACAGTCACCACCACGACCTTGATGTCCGGATGGCTGCGCAGCAATTTGGTCGTCGCGCCAAGACCGCCGATGCCAGGCATCTTGACGTCCATCAACACCACATCGGGTTTCAACTCCCGGGCCTTGATCAGGGATTCCTCGCCTGACTCGGCCTGACCGACTACTTGCAGGCCATCGATGTCAGCCAGCATTCGTGTAATGCCTGTACGAACGAGATCATGGTCATCGACTACTAGCACCCTAATCAAGCAGACACCTCGCGAAATGGTCTTATAGGTTGCTGAACACCTTAGCAAAAAACCAAGGCACAGACCTAATAGCACGCGTCATATAGAGAGAGATTGATTGGGCGACAGCCATCCGCCGGGCGGCGGATGGCTCAATTTGCTGGGCGAAGGGTCAGGAATCCTGGGGCTGGGGCTTGGGTTTTCCATTCATCGCAATCGAATGCTCGGCCAACGTCGAGGTCAGGCGACGGATCGCAGCCTGGTCTTCCTTGAACATTGCGCGATAGTCCCCGAGGACTTTTTCTTCAATCTGGCTCAGATTCTCCAATTGAATCGGCGTGGCTGCGCCGGTCAACACGTAAAGTACATCCACGCCTCTTTCGGCGACACGAGACAGGTAATCCGCTTTAGGCGCACGCCCTCCACTTTCATATTTACCTTGTGCGTTGGCTTCAACGCCGCCGATTTCACCAAACACTTTTTGCGACAGGCCAAGTCGCTCCCTTTCTTGCCGTAAACGCGAACCGATTCCACTCATTTGGATGTATGATCCTATTTGGCACACCCCAAGAGGTGACACATTCATCTCTTATTAAACAAACTTGAACGGTTTTGAACTATGCCCGGAATCCGTACCGCTGCACAAGCCAAGGCCTGGCTGGAACATCAAGGAAAGTCAGTTCAAGCGTTCGCCCGTGAACATGGCGTAGATCCGGCAACCACCTATCAAGTGCTCGCTGGGCGCAAAAAGGGACGGCGTGGGGAAGCCCATAAGGTAGCGGTCCTTTTGGGCATGAAAGAAGGGATCATCCTTGCTGAGACGGGAGACCTGAACAACGATCAGGAAGTCGGCGCCTGAGGCCAGTATGCGCTTATAAGGAGTGGGTGCACGTTTTAGCTTGAGCGACAAACACGCTCCATACGCCAGAAGCAGTCTTCTTCACCTACGATGCTGAGCCCCATGCGCTGATAGAGCCTCCTGGCCGGGTTGGTCTTGAATACGGTCAAACGCAACAGTCCCAACGTTTGCGCCTTGAGCGCCATCTGCTCCAACACCCAGCCACCCGCGCCCAACCCGCGATACGCCTCGAGCAGATGCAACTCGCGAATATAGAGGGCCCGGCTGTCGCGGCTCAGGCTGATAAAACCCAAGACCCTGTCGTCCCGGCAAATCAGCCAGTTTTCCCGACCGGCCCAGGCAGTATCAAAGCCTTCGTTGGACCACCACAATCCGTACTGCACGTAGTAGCGGGCCATGGCCTCGTGGGTCAACTTCCGCGCAAAGGGAAGGTCCTGGTCCGTTGCAGCGCGCAGGTGAAAAGCCATTAGAGAGCCATCACGTGGCTGACCCACCCCCCGCCATCGCGACGGGCAATCAGCAACGCATCCCCCACGCCAGGTACAGCAGCAAGCAAACGGCCATTGGCGGCCCAGATCGCACTGCGACCGGCGCAGGCCCAGCCACCCGACGGGCCGCCATGATTGGCCATCAACACCAGCAGGCCATGTTCAGCGGCATAGCCTTGGAGCAGCGCACTGTCCGTGGCGTAGCCGCCCTCACTGATCAACACCCCGGCGGCATACACCGTGGCGCCCGCTCGCGCGGCGGTACGGGGATGGCTGGCATGGGAAAAATCTGCGCACACCGCCAGCGCAATCCGCTCATTCCCTCGCTCAAGTACCGCACCGCCCTGCCCTGGGACAAACACAGCCTCTTCGCCGGCATGCAGATGCTGCTTGGTGTAGACCGCCAGGGAGCCATCCGCTCCCAGCACCAACGCACCGATCAGCACGCCCGCCTCTGGCGTCAGTCGGATCGGCATCCCCACCACCGCCGTCAGTCGCAGCTCACGCGCCATCTCGCGCAGGGGCGCCAGCACCTTATCCCCCGGCGCAATCGCCAATTCAGCGGCCAGCGACGGCTCATACCCCGTCAACGACAACTCTGGGAACACCAGTAATTGCACACCCTGTTCCGCCGCCGCGCGCATAAATGCGAGGTGCCGTTCAATATTGGCCGGGACATCGCCCGCGATGGAAATGGATTGAGCAGCAGCAAGAGTGAAGGCAGTCATGGTCGCGTCCAAGCAATCAGTATCAAAGTGCAAACAGCATATCGGCACTCCCCCCATAGCCGTAAGTCCCCCACTGCAATAGAAATTACTGATTGAATCTGCCTGCGTGCCTCGAGTAAGCTCCCCCATACATTTGGAGACACACCATGTTGCAACTCACCCACACTCAGGTTTGCCCTGCTGCCAGCGCCCAGCGCTCGGTGTCGGCTACCCGTGTGAACGGTTCGAGTGCACTGGTCAGCTTTTATTTTGGGTATTGGTTTAGCCACTGGCGCGCCTGATACCTGAAATCGGCGCCCACTCACCAAGGGGTCGCCTACCAGAGAAATCTAACCCCCGGTCGGCTCCCCGACCGGGGGTTTTGTTTTTTCAGGTCCCCATAAACTTTTCAACTTGATCAAGAACACTTAAAGGAATCCCGACATGAACTACGCCACCTATTACCGCTACGACACGTGCACTGCATGGCGATTTAGCCAGCTCCGCTCGGGACAGCCTGCCGCCTCCGATCGGTCACCTATCGGTGGCAAACCAACACACGTCGCCGATACGGCGAATTGTCGAACACCCCAGTAGGCCGAGCGCGCGGGAATAGCCCGCCGCTTGCCCAGGAAGCCTTGAATATGAACTCCTCCGTCGCCGCTCTGCCCCTCTCTGCCTTGAACAGTGCCAATGAAGCCCTGACCCAGCGCCTGCCCAGCTCGCTTGAGCTCAAGCACCAGTTGCCCCTCAGCCCGTTCCTCAACGAACAGATCCACGCCCACCGCCAAGCCGTGCGCGCCATCCTCAATGGCGAAGATTCACGCTTGCTGGTCATCGTCGGTCCGTGCTCGATCCATGACCCGGAATCGGCGATGGAATACGCCCGCAACCTGAAGAAGCTGGCCCTCGACGTCGGCGACCAGATGCTGCTGGTGATCCGCGCCTATGTCGAAAAACCCCGCACGACTATCGGCTGGAAAGGCCTGGCCTACGACCCTCGCCTGGATGGCAGCGATGACATGGCCGCCGGCCTGACCCTGTCCCGCGAGCTGATGCGCGAAATGCTGCGCCTGGGCCTGCCGGTCGCCACCGAGCTGCTGCAACCCATGGCCGCCGGCTACTTCGATGACCTGCTCAGTTGGGTGGCGATTGGCGCGCGTACCACCGAGTCGCAGATCCACCGCGAGATGGCCAGCGGCCTGGGCATGCCCGTAGGCTTCAAGAACGGCACCGATGGCGGCGTCGCGATTGCCTGTGACGCCATGCGCTCGGCGTCCCACCCGCACCGCCACTTCGGCGTCGACAGCCAAGGCCATCCGGCGATCATCCAGACCCCGGGCAACCCCGACACCCACCTGGTGCTGCGCGGCGGGCATCACGGGCCGAACTACGATGTGCAGAGCGTGGCGCGGGTAAGACACGACCTGGCCAAGTCCAAGGTCACCCCGCGGATCATGGTCGATTGCAGCCATGCCAACAGCAACAAGGACCCGCTGCGCCAACCGGCCGTGTTCAACGATGTGTTGGAGCAGCGCTTGCAGGGTGATACCTCGCTGATCGGCATGATGCTCGAAAGCCATTTGTTCGAAGGCTGCCAACCATTGAGCCCGCCGATGAAATACGGGGTCTCGGTGACCGATGGCTGCCTGGGCTGGACCGCCACCGAGCAGTTGCTGCGTGCGGCTGCCGAGCGCCTGCGCGCTTAAGGCTGATGGATCGAGGCGCTGCTGCCGCAGGTACAGCGCCTCATGAGAACCTGCGGCACACAGGCCATTCGTGACGTGCAGGCAAGAGTCCTTTTCGGCGTCGACGGTGTTTCCGACGCAACGACGAGGGGATACTCAACGCCATTGCCTACGGCCCTATTGGAGTTACCGATGTCTACCCTCACGCCAAAAGTCCCTGCCTTCGGCCTCGGCACCTTTCGCCTGCAAGGCCAGGTGGTGATCGATTCCGTCAGCACCGGCCTGGAACTGGGCTACCGTGTCATCGACACCGCGCAGATCTACGAGAATGAAGCGGACGTTGGCCGAGCCATCGCCGACAGCGGCATCCCGCGGGACGAGCTGTTTATCACCAGCAAGATCTGGATCGCCAACTTCGCTGAAGGCCAATTGATCCCAAGCCTCAAGGAAAGCCTGCGCAAGCTCAAGACCGATTAGCTGGACCTGACCCTGATCCACTGGCCATCGCCAGAGAACCAGGTGCCCGTCACCGAATTCATGGGGCAGTTGCTGGAAGCCAAACGCCTGGGCCTGACGCGCCAGATCGGCATTTCCAACTTCACCATCGCCCTGATGAAGCAGGCCATCGCAGCCGTGGGTGCCGAGCACATCGCCACCAACCAGATCGAATTGCACCCTTATCTGCAAAACCGGCAGGTTGTGGATTTCGCAACCGCCAACGGTATCCAGATCACCTCCTACATGACCCTGGCCTACGGTGAAGTACTCAAGGATCCGGTGATCCAGCAGATTGCCGAGCGCCATCAGGCCACAGCGGCGCAGGTGAACCTGGCCTGGGCCATGCAATCGGGCTATGCGGTCATCCCGTCCTCAACCAAGCGTGCCAACCTGCAAAGCAACCTCAAGGCTCTGCAACTGACCTTGAGCGCTGCTGACATGGCGCACATTGCCGGGCTGGAACGGGGCCAGCGCTTGACCAGCCCCAAGGGCATCGCGCCGAAGTGGGACTAAACCCCCGCCACCGGTGTGCGGGATAACTCGCGCAGCCATGGCAACACCCGCAGGCCGGCAGTGGCCTCGGGTGGGTCGATGATGTCCATGAAGTGTTCGAGATTGACGTTGTCCGGCACGCCGGGCAGCCGCACCAGCACCGCCGGCGTTACGCCAGGGTGTGCCCCCACATCCAGGTGATCGTAGACCAATACATGGCGCACCTGGGGCTGGGGCCCACAGGCCTGGGCCGTCAGCCCCGCATTGATGATCAGCACGTCGAAGGGTTCGGCCGGGATGGCCGTGAGTATCTGGACTTCCTCGAAGGTTTGTACCGGCACGATCCGGTGGTACCCCAACTGATTGAGCATTTTTTCGATGTACAACCGTTGCAGGTGTTGTTCATCGGCAATCAGGATGGTCAGTGCTTTGTTCGGCATGGCAAACCCCTGGGCAGGCAGCGCTCGTCAGTGAGCGAGGCCCATTTTCCAGACATATCCCGAAGACAAAATCAGGCATGTTCCCCCTTCTTGTAGGAGTTCTCCCAAATCAACCGAATGGCCAGCTCCCGCAGTCAAGCCTGATTGCCATACCGGCTCAAGCTGTGATGCAACTGTTCGATGGCCGAAGCTACCGCCTCTACCGCAGCGTCCGATGCATCGTTGTCATGCCGCTCACACACGCTCTCCAATGTCTCGCAGCACGTGATCAACACCTGAGCCTTGACCATGCGCGCGCCCCCTTTAACGCGGTGAGCCAAGTCATGGAGCTTGGCGAAATCAGCCGGCGATTTCAGGGACGGCAACAGCGCACGGTCCTCCTCGAGGCTATTGAGCAACGGCGTCAGCAGCTCGTTGAGAGCATCCTTATCACCCTGCGTCAGCATGATCAGTGAACTTAAATCAAACGCCACTTCCACTTCATCCGTTAGCGCGCCAGCGGTCCGTGACGCCAAGGCCAGGCGTAAGTCCTCAAGCCCGGTCGGCTTGAACAGGCAACCGTCCATGCCTGCTTGCCGGCAGCGTTCGGCTTCCTGCGGCAAGGCATTGGCGGTGAACCCGAGGATCAGGCACGGCGCCAGCCCACGCTGGCGTTCCTGTGCACGAATATCACGCGCCAACGCGTAACCGTCCTTGAAGGGCATATTGCAATCGGTGATCACGCCGTCAAAATGCCCGGCCTGCCACAGTGAAAATCCTTGGGCGCCGTCCTCGGCCAAGGTGATGCGATGCCCCAGGAAACTCAGCTGTCGAGCCAGCAACAAGCGGTTGGCCGGGTAGTCATCCACCACCAGGATATTCAACCCGCGCGCTGGCGGAACGTGGGGGACCGGTACATTGGCAGGCACGGCCGAGGTCAGCGCCAGCGTCAACGTCACATCCACCCGCGTGCCCTTGCCCAGCACACTGCTCAAGTGCAATTGACCGCCCATCATCTCGCACAGGTTGCGACTGATCACCAACCCCAGGCCCGATCCGCTTCGCGCCGGCTGTTCGTTGTTGCTGCCCTGGATAAAGGGGTTGAACAAGCGCTGCTGATCTTCGGCACTGATGCCAATACCCGTGTCCTCCACCCACAACCGCAGGTGCAACTGGTCGTCGGTCAATACCGGTGCACCCTGGGCGCCCAGGCGCACCTGGCCGGAGGCGGTGAACTTGATCGCGTTACCCAACACATTGGACACCACCTGCTTGAAGCGCAGCGGGTCAACCAGCACCGGCCGGTCGATCAACGGGTCGAGTTCCACCTGCAGCACCAGGCCCTTGTCCCGCGCCAGCCCCTCAAACACCCGCGCCACTGAGGCCAGCAGTTCGTGCAGATTGTCCGGTTCCAGGCTCAGGGACAGGTGGCCGGATTCGATTCGCGCAATGTCGAGAATATCGCCGATCAACTCCAGCATGCTCCGGGACGCCACCGACGCAACCTCCAGCGCATCGCGGTCAGCCACGCCCTGCTCGGCGTTTTTCAGGGCCAGTTCGATCATGCCGATCACGGCATTCATAGGGGTACGGATCTCATGGCTCATGGTCGCCAGGAAGGTGGTCTTGGCACGGTTTGCGGCGTCGGCCTCCTCCTTGGCTTCCTGCAACTGCCCCAGCAAGCGCTGGCGCTCGCTGACATCCACCCAACCGGCGATCATGCCCACCACGCTGCCATTGCTGTCACGGTACGGGAGCATCCATTGGTAGATGGTCAACACCTCGCCGCCGGGCACCTTGAGCACGCGGTCATGAACCTGCGGCTCGCCCAACGCCATCAAACGCAAATAGTCGGCATGGAACGACTGGGCCTGGGGCGGGTTCCCCGTGTCGGTTTCCACCACGGTCTTACCGATGACGTCTTCCAACTTGAAGCCGAACACATCGAGGTAGGCATTGTTGCAGGCCATCAGGCGCCCCAGGCGATCGCGCACATAGATCGGGTGCGGCGTGCCGTCGATCAACACACTCATGAACCGCATCTGGTCGCTCAACGCACGCTCGGCCTGGGTGCGCTTGCGAATCAGGCTGCGCAGGTAGAACACCCATCCCAGGGTGACCAGCAGCAGCAGCGCGGCCAAGCCAAACCCCTGGAGGATGATGTTGCGGTGACGTATCCAGTAGTTGTCTTCGATGATGATCTCGCTGCGCCAATGGTTGGTCAGCTCGTCCATTTCTTCTGGAGTAATGCTCAATAACGCCTTGTCGAGGATCGAGTACAGCTCCAGTTGGCTGCGGTTGACCCCAAAGGCAATGCGTGCAGGCTCACTCCCGACAGTGCTGGTGATGCGCAGCCGCTTGCGGTAATTGCGGGCGATCATGTAGCGCGCGCTCATCAGTGAAACCGCAGTCGCATCGACACTGCCGTTGACCACCAATTCCATGGCCTGCTCCGGGTTCTCCACGTCGACAAACCCGATGCCTGGGTAGTCCCGGCTGATTTGCCCGGCCAGGCTGTTGCCGCGAATAAGCGCCATGCGTTTGCCAGGCATATCTTCCAGGGTCACCAGATGCTCGTCGTGGGTGCGCACCACCAATACATAGGGACTGGACAGATAAGGGCGAGTAAAGCGGATCTTTTCGGACCGCTCGACACTGGGGGTGACGACCGCCAGCATGTCCACGCGACCGGCACTGGCCTGTTCAATTTGCCGCGGCAGCGAACTGCCCCGTTCCACATCAAACCTCAAGCCTGTACGCAGACTGATACGCGAGAGGACCTCGGAGCTCAATCCCTCGAATTGCTCTTGTTCGTTGAAAAAAGACAACGGCACGAATTTATCGAGCACCGCCACTTTCACCCGCGGGTGCTTCTCCAGCCAGCGCTGTTCACTTGCGCTCAAGCGCAGTTGCTCCGCCTCCAGGAACCCGCTGCCGCCGGCACTCCAACGGCGCAGGATTTCCATCTGCTGGTTGGCCGGAACGGCGGCCAGTGCGCTATTGATGATGCCCAACAGGCGGGTATTGTCCTTGGCGAATGCGAACCCGAAAGGGTTGACCTCCAATGCGGAGAAGTCCGCCATGCGCACGTTATTAAGGTGGTTCTTGTTGATCAGGTAGCGGGTGCTGATGGCGTCACCCAGGTACACATCCGCCTGGCCGAACGCAACGGCGCCAATGGCTTCGAAGGTCGAGGCAAACAAGAGCAATCGCGCATCGGGGTAAAAGGCCTGGACGGCCTCGGGCTGCATGTAGTGGTAGAGCATCGCCAGGCGCTTGCCGGCAAGGTCAGCCTTCAGCGCCTGGTTTTCTCCCGCACGCGTCACCAGCGCGGGTTGGTCATTGGCGTAGGATCGGGACAGCACCAGCTCCGGGTCGGCCGCCTCGAACCCGTTGGCCGATCCCACAAAATCCACGGCCCCGGTCTTCAGGGCTTCGATCACCTCATCACGGGTGTCGTAGCGCTTCACGTCGATGGTGATATTCAGCGCCTGGGCAACCAGTGCCGCAAAATCGGCCGTGATGCCCTCGAGCTCGTCATTGTTGCTCAAGTCAAAGGGCGCGTAGTCGGGGGCCGACACCCCCATCAGGAGCGTGCGGCGCTCGCGTAGCCAGCGCCAGTCGGCTTCGTTCAACACCACCGAGGGATTTTCAAGAGTGGAGTGACCCAGCAGTTTCAGATCGTGGGATTCCTCCAAGGCCATCACCGCCCAGGGCAACAGCCCCATCAGCAGGATGGCCGCGCGTTTCACCCGCCGGGAGGTGAGCATTTCAGATCAGATGATTGCGCTGGGCGAACTTGGACAGATGCACCACCGACGACATACGCAACTTCTCCTTGAGCCGCGTCTTGTACGTACTGATAGTCTTGTGGCTCAACAGCATATCCTCGGCAATATCCTTGTTGCCCAGGCCCAGGGCCAGCTTCTGCAGCACGGTCAATTCGCGATCGGATAACGCCTCCACCAACTCCTGCTCGGTCGATTGCAGGTCGTCGCGACGCACCGAACTGGTGGGCAGGCTGGGGAAGCAACTGTAGCCGGACCTGATCGCCCTGATCGCCTTTTGCAGCTCATCCAGTTCACCGGTCTTGGCAACAAAACCCATCGCTCCGGCGCGCATGCAGCGAGTGGAAAAAAACACCGCCAGATACGAGGTCAGCACCAGGATCCGGCAGGGCAACTCAAGCGCCTTGATCCGGCTGATCACCTCCAACCCACCGAGCTTGGGCATCGCCAGGTCGAGAATGACCAGGTCCGGACGTTCTTCGCGAGCAATCTGCATGGCATCAGCGCCATTACCCGCTTCGTAGATAGTATCGAAACCTTCCTGCCTCAACAGATACTTCACGGTAGCGCGTATAAAAGGGTGATCATCCACGATTAAAGCTTTGTTGCTCATAAGACTCCCCTGGGAAGATCAGTACGCTTACATATCACGCGAGACCCCACTACCTGTGAAAAGTAACAGTTCCGACAAGCGGCACTGATTACTCAGTCAAACACCTCAGGCAGTACAGGCCCCTCCTTTTGAAAAACACAGTAAACATGTGAAGCCACGCCTTGATTCCTGAACAGGCGCAAGCGCGCAACCTTAGCAACCGCGTGTTTTTGCCAATGAAGGGATAATCTCGACTAAATGTAGGACTTTTCCTCAGAACTCTCCAAAGCTACTCGGTGGTGCTGGGGCTCCAGAAGGCCTGCACCACCAGGGTCGACCTGGAAATTCGCGCCACCAGGGCATCCAACTCGTCACCGTCTACCGAGGTCACCGCCAGTGTGGCTTCGATTTCAACTTCCTCAGTGCCGAACGGCCGCACATCGACATCGCTGGCCGGGTAGTTACAGCGCGCCAGTTCGGCTTCCAGCAACGCCAATACCGCGGTTTGCTGGGTGCGCCGGGCAATCACATAGAGGATGTTGGTGACCTCCGCCGACACCACATCCAGCGGTTGGCGGTTGATGTTATTGACGATGGGCCGCAGCAGCGTATTGGCCGCCAGCACAAACAGCGTGCCTAACAACGCTTCGAGGACCAGGTCGGCACCGGCGCACGCCCCCACCGCTGCCGACGCCCAGAGCGTGGCGGCGGTGTTGAGACCGCGCACATTGCCTTCTTCGCGCATGATCACGCCGGCCCCCAGAAAGCCGATGCCCGACACCACATACGCCACCACCCGCACGGCGCCTTCCGCACCGCCGAGGCGGTTGGCCATGTCGACGAAAATCGCCGCACCCACCGCCACCAGTACGTTGGTGCGCAGGCCCGCCGTGCGTTGGCGGTACTGGCGCTCGAAGCCGATCAGGCCACCGAGGATAAACGCGGCGGTGAGGCTGACCAGGGTATCGACCAGGGAGTTGAGGTTGATGTTGTCGATTGCTTGCATGGGAAACCGTCCCTGTTCACTGCCAGCCAAACTTACGGATGTAGTAGCCCTTCACCGCCTGGGTCAGCGCCATATACGCCAGCAGGATCACCGGCAGGAACACAAAGTACAGCGACGGCAGCGCCTGCAATTTGAAGTAATGCGCCAGCGGCCCCATCGGCAGGAAGATCCCCACGGCCATGATCACCGCGGTCATCACCATCAACGGCATCGCCGCGCGGCTTTGCAGGAACGGGATTTTCGGGGTGCGGATCATGTGCACGATCAGCGTCTGGGTCAGCAGCCCCACCACGAACCAGCCGGACTGGAACAGCGTCTGGTGGTCAGGGGTGTTGGCATCGAACACATACCACATGAGTGCGAACGTGGTGATGTCGAAAATCGAACTGATCGGCCCGAAAAACAGCATGAACCGCCCCACGTCCCCCGGCTGCCAGCGTTGTGGTTTGGCGAGCATGTCCTCGTCGACGTTATCGAACGGGATCGCGATCTGCGAGATGTCATACAGCAGGTTTTGCACCAGCAGGTGCATCGGCAGCATCGGCAGGAACGGGATAAACGCACTGGCCACCAGCACCGAGAACACGTTGCCGAAGTTGGAGCTGGCGGTCATCTTGATGTACTTGAGCATATTGGCGAAGGTGCGCCGGCCCTCCAGCACGCCCTCCTCCAGGATCATCAGGCTCTTTTCCAGCAGGATGATGTCGGCGGCTTCCTTGGCGATATCCACCGCGCTGTCCACAGAGATACCAATGTCTGCTGTACGCAGCGCCGGTGCATCGTTGATGCCGTCGCCCATAAAGCCCACCACATGCCCGTTGGCCTTGAGCAGGCGCACGATGCGTTCCTTGTGGCTGGGCGTCAGGCGGGCGAACACATTGGTGGTTTCCACGGCCTTGGCCAACTGGGCGTCGGTCATGTCCTCGATGTCGTTGCCCATCAACAGGCCTTGTTGCTCCAGGCCCACTTCACGGCAGATCTTGGCGGTGACCAGCTCGTTATCGCCGGTCAGCACTTTGACCGCCACACCATGGGCTTTCAGCGCCTTGAGAGCGGGCGCAGTGCTTTCCTTGGGCGGGTCGAGAAATGCGACGTAGCCGATCAGCGTGAGGTTGTTTTCATCCGCCAGGCTGTAAGTGTCGCGCCCCGGGGCCATCGGTTGCGCAGCCACGGCCACCACCCGCAGGCCCTCTTCGTTGAACGCGGCAGTGACCTGGCGAATGCGCGCCAGCAGGTCGTCGGTCAGCGCTTCGTTGACCTCGCCATGGCGCACGCTGTTGCACACCGAGAGGATCTCCTCCACCGCACCTTTGCAGATCAGCAGATGCGGCCGGCCCTGTTCGGCCACCACCACCGACATGCGGCGGCGGTTGAAGTCGAACGGGATTTCATCCACCTTCTGGAACGCGGTGCCGACCTTCAGTTCGCGATGCACCTCCACGTGCTCGAGCACCGCCACGTCCAGCAGGTTTTTCAGGCCGGTCTGGTAGTAGCTGTTGAGGTAAGCCATCTCCAGCACGTCGTCGGACTCCTCGCCCCACACGTCCACATGACGCGCCAGGAAAATCCGGTCCTGGGTCAGGGTGCCGGTCTTATCGGTGCACAGCACATCCATCGCGCCAAAGTTCTGGATCGCATCCAGGCGCTTGACGATGACCTTCTTGCGCGACAGGAACACCGCGCCCTTGGCCAGGGTGGACGTGACGATCATCGGCAGCATTTCCGGGGTCAGGCCCACGGCAATCGACAGCGCGAACAGCAGCGCTTCGGTCCAGTCACCCTTGGTGAAACCGTTGATGAACAACACCAGCGGCGCCATCACGAACATAAAGCGGATCAACAGCCAGCTGACCTTGTTAACGCCGTGCTGAAACGAGGTGGTCGCACGGTCGGTGGCGGTCACGCGTTGGGCCAGCGCACCGAAATAGGTGCTGTTGCCGGTGGTCAGAATCACCGCCGTCGCGGCGCCGGACACCACGTTGGTGCCCATGAACAGGATGTTCTCCAGGTCCAGCGGGTTGCGGGTGTTGGTGTCGTGCTGCTGGGCGAACTTCTCCACCGGCATCGATTCCCCGGTCATCGCCGCCTGGCTGACGAACAGATCCTTGGCGTTGAGCACGCGGCAGTCGGCGGGGATCATGTCCCCGGCCGAGAGCACGATCAGGTCGCCTGGCACCAACTGCTTGATGGGCAATTCAATGCGCTTGGCATCATCCCGGCGCAGCACCGTGGCGGTGTTGCTCACCATGGCTTTCAACGCATCGGCTGCCTTGTTGGACTTGGCCTCCTGCCAGAACCGCAGCAGCGTCGAGAGCACCACCATGGAGAAAATCACCGTGGCGGCCTTCATGTCTTCGGTCAGCCAGGAGATCACCGCCAGCAAGGTCAGCAGCAGGTTGAACGGGTTCTTGTAGCAATGCCACAGGTGCACCCACCACGGCAGCGGCTGCTCGTGCTCGACTTCATTGAGGCCGTATTGCACGCGCAGGGCGTCGGCTTCCAGGCTGCTCAAGCCCTCGGCATGGCTGCCCAACGTACCGAGCAATTGCACGGCACTGCTGTTGGCCGCGACCACCAGGGTTTGCGCCAGGGTGGGCGGCACTTCGCGGCTGACGCTGGCATCGGTGACGGTTTCGAGCATCGCCAGGCGGCGGAAATGCCGGGCGATATGCCGGGTCCGCAGGAAGCCGGCGAAGAACTCTTTCAACAGAGTGAGGTTCATGGTGTGTTACTCCTGCGCGAGGAAAAAACCTTCGTGCAGGTACTGCCTGTCCCACCGCGCCCGCTTCATAGGCACAGTCAGCCCGGCCCGCCTGCCGTAAAAGGCAGGCGCGTCCGTAGCATCCCGAGGTTAACCGGGTGCTGGTCAGCGTCGATGAGAGGGATCGCACAGGGGCCAGGACTGGCCGCTGTCGGGATGCCGCTTCTCGCTAGGTGGCGAGACAACGGCATCGAAAAAATGCGCGTTATCTTGCCAAGTATGTGCCGGTTACCGAGACCGGCCGACAACTGTCACTCGAACAAGTACCCACTGAGGGTCTCCGCTATTGATGAAAACGCGCGAAGCTTACGCCCCGATTTAAGGAGAGTAAACCGTAGGAAAGTTTCCATATGGTGAATAAGAGGATTCTTCAGGGAGGGTTCAGGAACCCCCATCCTGAAGCCGCCGATGCTTGAATGTGAGGTGGCAGGTTCGCCAGATCCCGTAGCAGCTGCCGAGCGCAAGCGAGGCTGCGTCAGCGGTTCGTCTGACACACCGCGAACGCAGCCTCGCTTGCGCTCGGCAGCTGCTACGTACGAGGTGGTGGGCCAGGTTTTTGCGAAATTAATCGTCCCGCGTCAGCACTTCCAACAACTCAATCTCAAAGCGCAGATTGCTGTTGGGCTTGATATGCGCGCCCATCGACCGTTCGCCATAGGCAAGGTGCGCCGGCACAAACAACCTGCGCACCCCGCCGACCTGCATGCCCATCAAACCCTGGTCCCAGCCCTTGATCACCCGCCCGGTGCCGATCACACACTGGAACGGCTTGCCCCGCTCCCAGGACGAATCGAAGACCGTACCGTCTTCCAGGGTGCCGGTGTATTGAGTGGTGATCAGTGCGCCCTTGACCACGGCTTTGCCGGTGCCTGGGCGGATGTCGGTGATCTGGAGTTCGTCGGGGCTCATGGGGTTCTCGTTGAAGGCGTAAAGGCTGGGGTTTTCCCAGAATCGGTGGGGTTTGGCAAGTGCAGGAACAGTCGCAGCCGTGACATTTCCCTTTAACTTGCAGGACGTTTCCGAGAGAATCCCAAGCGCTTGCGCCGCTCAAGCGAGGGAGCTTGCTTCCGTTGGGCTGCGCAGCGACCCCGTTGCTTTAGTACTGCCCCCCACAAAAATCCCGTAGATATAGCGTCGGCCCGACTTGAACACGCCATAAGCCGATACAGAGTGATCGCTTGTGCTTACTTACGCAGAGAGCTCACGCAGCGCTGCCGTCGCCAAAAAACCTGACCGCGATGCATAGCGATGATCCTTTTGCACACGCTCGTCAATCCGCTGCAAGAGGTGTTCCGGCAGAGAGGCATTGAACCGCACTGATTTCCCCAGATAAGGCGTGAGGTCAAAGTCGACTATCGCCCAGACACCACCGGCAAAATCCGGATTACCCAAATGGGCATCAACCTCCAGCGCCTGAGGAAGCTGTTCCTGATCGGCAACCAGGCCTTCGAGGTGCAGAGCCAATGCCTCACGTACATTGTCCAGCGCTTCGGAAAAAGACCCGCCCGCCGAGAAACACCCCGGCACATCAGGGACGGTCACGCTGTAATCCGAATCAGCATCTTTGTGTACTACCACTGGGAATTTCATTGTTCCTCCTCTGACCGAGCCCGTGGGAGCTCGCCCAATTCATCCAGCAGGCAATTATTTGAGACCGGCTGATTTGAAAATACTGTGCAGAGTGCCCTTGGCAATCTCTGACTTGGGATGAGGGACGGTGACTCTTCCCCGCTTCATGGGGTGCTTGAACTGATGATGACTGCCCTTCACTGCCACCTCAAACCAACCATCCGCAACCAGCAGGTCAATCACCTGCTCGACTTCTCATCGCCTCACCCTTGGGTGTGTATATACACCCCACTAAATGGTAATGCGTTTTTTTGCACACACGAGACACACGGATAAAAAATCTTGCGACTTGATGATGACGGCGGGCAAACCCCTTAGCCAGTGAAGTAATATCAATCTTTGTGCTCTGGATCGCTCTCACGCGGAGCGTGGAACAATCAAAACACTCGGGCCAGTTCCCCTTCACCTACAACAGAACACGACATACCCTAGCTAAAAATCACATCCTGCTTATTGTCTCTTCCAGAACCTATATTCAACCTATGAATAGAAAATCAATTCTGAACGAGAAAGATCAAAAATGACCATCGGCTCAAACTTTAATTATCCAGCAGATATAGCTCAACAAAGTCATCGTAAAAAGCGCACTGCAAAGAACAAATGGAGAGCACGGTTCCCTAGCCCGCCAGATTTGTGTTTCGATTACCGAGCATTGGTAGAGCAAAAAAACGGCGTTGCTCAAACGACCGATACTGATCACAAAATTTGCATTATTGGTGCGGGAATTACAGGTTTAACAACTGCACGCGAGCTGCATAGGTGCGGTTTTAAAAATATCACACTAATAGAAAAGTCAAAGCGTATAGGCGGTCGACACCTGACAGCCCTTGGTAGTAATAATACGAATACTGTTGGCCGCCCTCCTTTTGAGATGGGCGCAATGAGAATGCCGTTCTTCAATAGATCAAATGAGCAGCCCAAAGATGGTCGTTCGCTCATGGTTTATTACGCAAATGAATTTGAATTAGTTTACTCCGACTTCCCAAACCCCGGCAGCCCCAGCGTCCACTCAACTGGAATCTACCTGAGAGAAGGGAGCTTGGAAGGAGACAGTGAACCCACAATGCTTATCTGGAAAAACCCAAACGGAAAAACAGCACCACCCGGTGAAATCTTAGGGTCCGTTTTTGCGAAGTGGAAGGCATTTGCTGAACGGATGGCGCTGCACGTTTCCGAGCATTTCGGCTCTGACGCTTGGGAAGACATGTGGGACGCCATAGTAAAAAAATATGAGGGCATGTCATTTCGTGACTTGGTGAAGATGCCAACCATCGATCACTGGCGGCAAAGTGATCCTGGCAACTTTGGCGGAATGGGAATGACCGCACAGGAGTCGGCTGTTTTTTACTCAATCGGCATTGGTGATGGCAGTTGGGGAGCGTTCTATGATGTCTGCTCGATTTACCCAATACGCACGGCGATATTTGGTTTCAGCAGTCATTTGCAACTGATCCACGGCCGTGTGAACTCAGAAGGTGCCCCCATGGCGTCACCTTATCTTGACGTCACAGAGACAGTTGACTCGAGAGGCCTAAAATTTAATAAACCAAATTACATTGGTCTTGGCTCACTGGCCGAGTCCCTGCTTTTTATAAAAGCGCAAGAGACCACCGAATCACTATATGAACACTTACTGAAAAGCCCGTACGGTTTGCTGACCAACAGCGCTGCAACGAAAATAAAAAAACTTGAGAACGGAAAAATAAGGGTTTATTACGACTGGAATACTACACAGCCGAGTAAAACAAAAAGTGAATTTATCGATGTCGATTCACTTGTAATCACCCTTCCATCATGGCTGATAGAAACACAAATTCTTATCGAGAATTTCAGCCAAGATATGCTTCCCTTCGAAACAATCGCAGCCTACAAAACGGCTCATTGGGAAACCAGCTGCAAGGTGTACGCGCCCCTCAAAAAATCCTTCCTCTCATTCAATAAAAACATACCTCAAGCTATTGTAACCGACAGCTTCATACATGATATCTACACTTATCGATACAATGAAAACCACACTTACGACTGTATCCTCTTAAGCTACACGTGGGAGGATGATGCAACAAAGCTTTCGCTGTTCAGCGACGGAGAACTGGTCGACAAATGCATAGAAGAGCTGGACAGGATACTTCTGAAGTCAACAAATATTAAAAAACGCATTTCTCCCTATATAGGACGTGACCAAGCAATCGTTCAGCGCTGGATGAACGATAAACACGCCCTTGGCTGTGCAAAACTCTATCGCCCTGGCACCTACTACGACGCCGTAGGCCTGATGAAATACAACAGGGACTTCTCTCTCACATCCGGGCTTTATCTTTGTGGTGAATCTTTTTCTGTGGATGCTGGCTGGACAGAACCTTGCTTCAGAGGCGCCATTGATACTGTGATCAATATCTGCAACAAGACCCAAGCAAAATTCAATGGAGACTTTTGCATGCAAGATTATCCAGAGTACAAGACAGAGACTAAAACTACATCAAGAGAATCCGGCTACGTCACAACAGGAATTATCTGACTTTTCTTTAAACATTTCTTCACCTCTTATAAACATCCAACCAAAATCCGGTTGCATAACAATAAGAGGTCCCCCCATGAACGAACCAACAAGCCCTGCCCGCGTCGCCGTCATTCAGTTCAACCCACAGGTCGGTATAGCCAACCAAAGCGACAACCTGCGTCAAAGTCTTCTACTGGCGACTGAAGCAGTAAACGGCGGCGCCAATCTGATCGTGCTGCCGGAGCTTTCCAACTGCGGCTATTTCTTCAGCAGCCGCCAGGACGCGTTTGATCATGCAGAGGCAGTGCCGAACGGACCGAGTGTGCGGGAATGGATCGATTTTGCCTGCAAGCACCAGGTGTATCTGGTCGCCGGTCTTAGCGAAATCGATGGTATGCAGCTGTTCAACACAGCCGTATTGCTGGGGCCCGATGGGTTCATAGGCAAATACCGCAAAGCCCATTTATGGAACCTGGAAAAGCTTTGGTTCACCCCGGGGAATTCTGGCTTTCCAGTGTTTGAAACGCCGATCGGTCGTATCGGCCTGCTGATCTGCTGGGACATCTGGTTTCCGGAGGTACCGCGCATTTTGAGCCAGCAAGGCGCCGATATCATTTGCAGCTTGAACAATTGGGTGTGGACACCCCCACCGTTGTTCGATGAGGCAGGAAAGTGCATGGCGTCGTACCTGACGATGACCGCTGCACATGTGAACAACGTATTTATCGCGGCCGCCAGCCGCATTGGTGAAGAGCGGGATGCCCGCTATCTCGGATGCTCCTTGATTGCAGGGACAAATGGCTGGCCAATCGGCGCCGTGGCTTCGGCCAATCGCCAGGAGATCCTGTTCGCCGACATTGACATCACCAGCGCCCGCAGCGCGCCGATCTGGAACAGCCTCAATGATCTGCAACGGGACCGTCGCAATGATCTTTATGATCAGATGCTCGGGTATTCCCAGCACCCTGCCCTGCCTCGCTGAGAGGAGGGCAATCTATGGAACCGTTGTTTGCCAGGAAAACACCAACCCGCTCACGAGCGGATATCACAGTTGTTGTACTGGGACTCGTCGCTACCTTGCTCGCGGTATGGGTTGTATCCAGTCATCAAGGTTCATGGCCAGGATACAACGAGATGGTGACGGCCCTCCCCCAACCCGTAGCGTGGTTGCGGTGGGTAGTGGGGGATATAAGCGAAGTTGCCTTTTACAAGCATGAACTCGCGTCATTGGGCCTATTGAGTGGTGCCTATCTGGCATGGTGGGCAAACAAACGTGGCAAAGCCTGGCAGGGCTTTTCCATTTGCTATGGCACCGGATTGTGGCCTTGGGTGGTGACCAGTTCGTTGATCGGGCTGTTGCTGAGCAACCTGCTGTGGGGTTGGAGCGTTACCGCCGAAACCTGGCAGCCTACGTTTGCGGCGTTTGTTTCATTGCCAGCAGCGATGGTGCTTATGTTTGGCAGCGGTTGGAAGGTCGCCCTCAATGGTGCAGTGCTGGGAGCTTTACTGGTTACTCCACTGTGCTTGTTGATCGTCAATCTGGTGTGTGTGCCACTGGGTTTACCAGCCGTGGTCGGTAATGTGCTGGGCATGGCTATCGGAAGCGTCATCGCATTTGCCCTGTGTCGTCGGGTGCCCTCGCTGGTGCGTTCGGACTCTATCGCTCCAGACCGACCGATACCTGTTACCCCGCCCAGTTACGGAGTGTTCTGGAGCCTGCGCCGAGTGCTGGCGGACTTTTCCGAAGCACCCTTTTTTGGAAATGAGCTGGCCAGTCTTGGACTGCTGGCAGGCGTGTTGCTTGCCTATGCCCTCAACCCCATGAGCCCGGCTTATGGCTCTGGCCTGCTTTTGCACATGGTGGGAGCGCAGGCACTGACGTCGGCTTTTGGCGTAGTGATCTGGCGCCATCAATGGATAAAGCGGGGTTGGTATCCCACCTATGTACCGTTGGTATCAGTGGTGCCGGCAGCAGTGTTGACCCACGGTGGCAGTTGGATGGTGGTGACTTCAAGTGCATTGCTGGGCGCACTGATCGCACCGCCGTTGGCCTGTGCAATTGCGGCGAGACTGCCTGCCCATTTTCATCCGTACATTGGCAATGTAGTTTCAATGGCCTTGAGTACGTTGATGATTGTGCCGATCGTAGGTTGGCTGGCAACTTGAAAGGTGTGGTTAGGGGAACCCCCTAACCACCTTTGAACACAACAATCAATCAAGCCAACGGTATCCGACGCATCGTCTGCGCCATTCGCCCCACAAAGAAACTCAACGCCGCACGGGACAGCTGCTTGGGCGTCACTTCACGGTTTTTCTGCTCGGCCTGTTGCTTCAACTGCTCATCCTCGCGCAAAGGCACCAGGCCACCTGGTGCATTCGCACCCCACGCCGCGCAATTGCCCTGCACTATCCTGACACCGGGCTGTCGTACTTTCATGCGCCTAAAACCCGGAGAAATCATGACCCAGGATGTCCTCGCCAAAGAAACCAACCGCCGCCAGCTGCAGCAGATCATCTCCGGGCTGTCCGATGGGATCATCCTTGTAGAGGTGGACCAGACCATCCTCTGGGCCAATGAAGCCGCGCTGACCATGCACGGGGTGGATGACGTCGCGGCACTGGGCAGCAATGCCCGGGAGTACGCCGAACGCTTCGCCCTGCGCTATCGCAATAATCATCCCTTGCCCCTGGAGAATTACCCCCTCGCCCGCGCGGCGGCAGGCGATGAATTCAGTGACGTGGTAGTGGAGGTCATGCCCACCGCCGATGAAGAAAAAACCTGGGTGCACCGCCTGCGCAGCCTGGTCATCAGCGATTCCCATGGCACGCCTGAATTGCTGGTGCTGATCCTCAGCGACGCCACCGAGTGGGCCAGCGCCGAACAGCGCTTCGAAAAAACCTTCAACGCCAACCCGGCGCCGGCAGTGATCTGCCGCCTCAGCGACCTGCGCTATATCAAAGTGAACCAGGGCTTCCTGGAGATGACCGGCTACACCCGCGACCAGGTGATCGGTCGCTCCGTGTATGAACTGGACGTGCTGGAGCATGCCGAACGCAGGGAGCTGGCCGTTCAGCGCCTGGGGGAAGGCGCGACCATCCCGCAGATGCAGGCCGAGCTGAAACTGCCCGGAGGCGGCAGCAAACTGGTGATCGTCGCCGGCCAGCCGCTGGATATGAATGAGGAAGACTGCATGCTGTTTTCCTTCACCGACCTGGAGCCACGCCGCAAGGCCGAAATCGCCCTGCGCCAGAGTGAAGAGCGGTTCGCCAAGTCGTTTCGCCTGACGCCGGTGCCCACCTTGGTGTGCAACGCCGCCAACCGGCAGGTGGTGGATGTCAACGAAGCGTTCATGACCATTACCGGGTACACCAGCGAAGAGCTGATCGGTAAATCCATCGAAGACATCAACTTCATCGACAGCCAGGAGGCAGCCGCCCAGTTGTTCGCCACCCTGGAGAAAGCCGGCAACCTCGATGGCCAGGACCTCAAGGTGCGCAAGAAAGGCAACGAGGTCATCGACTGCGTGGTCTCGGCGGACACGGTGACCATTCAGGATGTCCCCTGCTACCTGCTGGTGATGATGAACATCACCGAACGCAAGCGCTCGGAACTGGAGTTGGTGGCGGCCATCGAGGAAGTGATGCAGGACGCGTCCTGGTTCAGCCAGACCCTGATCGAGAAACTGGCCAATGCCAAGAGCGTCAACAGCCCCAACCTGCCGAACGTGGCCTTTACCGACCTGACCGCCCGTGAGCGCGATGTACTCGGCCTGATCTGCGAGGGCCTGGCCGACAAGGAGATCGCCTCGCGCCTGAAATTGGCGCCCAACACGGTGCGTAACCATGTGGCCACGGTGTACTCGAAACTGGGGGTGCATAGCCGTAGTGCAGCGATTGTCTGGGCCCGTGAACGCGGGCTGTTTGCCGGTGAACTGCGGGTCAAGAAAACCCGATAAAAGTGCAAATGCACTAGTGCGGCTAGTGCGAATTCGCCTTATCCCGCGCAGTCCCAATCCCTAACCTTCAGGGTGTGAGTACAGGGCTTTCAACCTGTGCCGTCGTAAAACGACACCCTGAAGGAACCCACATGTTTACGCTCTCTCAACTGCGAAATTGCATCGAAGAAGGCCTCGCGCCGCTGACATGCGAGTTCACCCTGTGCCGGGATGCGTCGCTGACCCTCAAAGTCTACGACGCCGACACCGGCCGGGTGGACCTGGTGGTGACGGGGATCAGCACCAACCGGCTGCAGACCCCGCAAGACGTGGAAAAGATGGTGGAAGAACTGCGCTACGAACTGCAAAGCAACAACATGGGCAAGGTCACGCTGGAAGACGCGCCTTCAACGACGAACCAATGAAATAGAACACCCCGCCCGCGACGATGAACGCCCCCAGCATGTAGAACATGTAGTGGGCCGGCAGGCTGGCCAGCACCAGCCCGCACAACACCGGCCCCAGCGCCGCCCCCAGGTTGGACAGGTTCTGTGCGCCGTAGTACATGCCGCGCAGGTGGTCCGGGGCGATCCGGTCGATAAACATGTATTCGGCCGGGAACACGATGATTTCCCCCACGGTAAATACTGCCATCGCCAGCACCCACCACAGCACGCTGGTGGACAGCGCAAAACCAATCAAGCCCAGCATGAACATGCCCAGGCCGGCGATCAGCCATTGGCTGAGGTAACGGTGGGAAATACGTCGACCAATCACGTACTGCAAGGCGATCACCAGCACGGCGTTGGTGGTGAGCACGGCACTGATGACGGTGTAGGTGTATTCAGCACTGGTGGTGGTGACCAGGTACTGCGAGAGGTAGGCGGTGAACTGGCCGAACACCACGGCGCTGAGCACACCCCCAAGGGTGAAGCACACCAGGCGATGGTCACGCAGCAGCACGCGGCCGACGGCCAGGAACGGCACCGGCTTTTGCGTCACATCGATGGTCGCCAGGGTGCGATCGCCCCAGCGCCAGTACAGCAGGAAAAAACCCGCCCCCAACAACGCCGACAGGATGAACGGCAGGCTGATGTCCAGCTTGGCCACCATCGCCCCAAAGAACGGCCCCGCGGCATAGCCGATATTGGTCAGCGTGTACTTGATGGAAAACACTTCGCTGCGCGCATCTTCCGGCAACAAGCTGGCAAAACCGGCCTTTACCGCAATATCGATGACCGCGTAGGCCAGGTTGATCAGGATCAGGCAGCTGTAGAACGCCCAGATGTTCTGCGCCAGCACCGTACCGATAAAACCCAGCCCAAACAGCACGCTCAACCCCAGCAACAGTCGATAACTGTTGATGCGGTCGACCAGAAAACCGCCATATACGCTGAGCAGCGAGCCAAGGATCAACGAGCTGCCGATCACCAGCCCAACCTGGGTGATATCGAGGGCAAATTGGCGGGTGAGGTAGATCACCAGGTAGGGAAAGGTAATCGCCTTGGCCAGCGTCAGCAGCAACGTGGCGGACAACAGCAGGTTCACGGCGCGGGGGTAGTTTCTTATTGTGGCAAGCATCCTGCTCTCTTTCGTCTAAGGTAACGCGGTCTTGATGGCCGGTTACCTTAACGCAAGAGCGAGGAAAAAACGCGGGTCATTTCTTGACGGGCGTGATCTCCAGGATGGTGCCGTTGGTGGTTTTGAGCAGCACGAACCTGTCGCCCACACGGGCCCACTGGCTGTCGGCTTCAGGCTGCTTGAGACCGCGTTTCTTCCAGTCGCTGACCGCCGACTCCTTGCGCATCAGGATGTCCGGGGCACGGTCGCCTTCTTTCAAATCACGGGTATTGATGTTCGAAGGCTGCACGGTTTCCTGGGGAGTGTCGCCGGCCTGCACGACAAAGCTGGCGGTGGACAGGCTGGCGGCGACCAGGACACAGGCAGCGAGGGTTTTGGACTTCATGGGTGCTCCTTCAATGAATGATGCGTACCCAGGTTCCGACCGCAGGCGCATGAAATCATTCAGCCTGTTGAACCTTGATCCCCTGTGATGAGCATAGGTATCTACACAACTTTTCAGACCCTGACAAATCTCCCTGTGGTGAGCGGGCTTACGCGCCCTGCCCATTGCCGCCATGAAATAAATCCTGTAATTTTTCATGAAATTATTAGATATAAATTTCATGAACCAGCAAGAAGAACTCGACGCCCTGGCGATCCTGATCCACGACCTGCGCAAGTACAAGAAGCTCACCCTCGCCCAACTCGCACAGAAAATCGAGCGTTCGGTGGGCTTCCTGTCCCAAGTGGAACGGGGCTTGTCGCGTCCGACCGTGGCGGATCTCACCGCCATCAGCCATGCCCTCGACGTGCCCACCACCTATTTCTACAGCCTGTCCAAACCCAAGGCCGTGAGCTGGGTCACCCGCCCCAACGAACGCCGCACGGTGTATTACGCCAACGGCATCACCGACATCCTGGTGTCCCCCAGCATGAATGGCGCCTTCTCGATGCTCGACAGCCTGCTGGCCCCGGGTGCCAATAGCGGTGAACAAACCATGAGCGACCGCGCCGAGCAGGCCGGATTTGTACTGGAAGGGGAATTGACGCTGTGGGTAGAGGGCGAGGCCGATTCGGTCACCCTCGGCCCCGGTGACAGCTTCCACCTGGCCAGTTTCGCCCACTGCCGCTACGCCAACCTCACCGACCTGCCCGCCCGCGTGCTGTGGGTTTACAACTAGGAGCAACACCCGTGAAAAGCCAAGCCTCCACGTTACTGGCCGAAGTACGGACCTTTCGCCAGAACCATCCCGACGTGCGTTATGTCGACCTGATTGCCCTGGACATCCCCGGGCATTTCTACGGCAAGCGCTACCCCATCGAGATGCTGGAAAAGGTCGCCGCCGGCAGCCCCTTGAAGCTGCCGCAGAACGCCGTGCTGCTGGGGGTTCAGGGCGGGCTGTTCAAGATCGGCGACTACTGCTTCCACGACGGCGACCCGGATGCCAACCGTCGCCTGGTGCCCGGCACGCTCAAGCCGGTGCGCTGGGAGTCGCAGCCTTTGGGGCAGATGTTGATCACCTCGGACGGCACCGAGGCGCCGATCGAATTCGAACCTCGCGAAGTCCTGGCCAAGGTGCTGGAGCGCCTGCACCACAAAGGCATTCACCCGGTGGTGGCCTTCGAACTGGAGTTCTACCTGTTCGACAAAAAGCTCGACAACGGCCTGCCGCAATTCGCCCGTGACCCGCTCAGCGATGACACCGACGACCAACCCAACCTGCATATCGAACGGCTGTCGCGCTTCAGCGAAGTGCTGGACGACATGGCGCAGACCGCCAAGGACCAGGGCATCGACATCACGGTGATCACCGCCGAACTCGGCCCCGGCCAGTTCGAGATCAATTTCGGCCACCTCGACGACGGCCTGCGCGCCGCCGACTGGGCAGCCCTGTTCTGTCGCAGCACCCGCGGCGTGGCGCTCAAGCACGGCTACCGCGCCAGCTTCATGGCCAAGCCTTACCTGCAATTTCCCGGCAGCGGCATGCATGTGCATGTCAGCCTGTACGACGGTGCGGGCAACAATGTGCTCGCGGCGCACCAGCAGCAACCCCTGCGCCATGCCGTGGCCGGTTGTCTGGAATTGCTGCCCCACTGCATGCCGATCTTCTCGCCCAACCACAATGCCTTCCGCCGCCTGGGCGGTACGGTCAACGCGGCCACCCGCGCCTGCTGGGGGTTTGAAGACCGCGATGCGTGCGTGCGCATCCCCGACTCCGACCCGCGCAACCTGAGGATCGAACATCGCCTGGCCAGTGCCGACGCCAACCCGTACCTGGTGCTGGCGGCGATCCTGGTCGGCCTTGAACATGGCCTTGAAGCCGGGCGAGAACCTATCGCGCCACTGAACGAGGACCGCAGCAGCGGCACCGACTTCCCCGTGGAAATGCTCGATGCCGTGCGCGCCATGCAGCATCAGCCGGTAGTGCGCGATAAGCTGGGCGCCGAATTTGTCGACGTGTACTGCGAGAACAAACGCCAGGATCACCTGGCCTTTCAACAAGAAATCCATGCGCGGGAATACCGCTGGTTTCTCTAACGACGGAATAACCGATGACCGACCAAAGCGCCCCGGCCCTCAAGGAAATCTTCAACCTCGAACGCCTGGAACACATCGCCAGCGAGATGACCGCGGTGTACCCGGCGTTCGACGCCAAGGGGTTTCTCAAGCATGCCAAGGCCGGGCTCGCCGAGTTATCGGTGATGCAGCGTATGGCGCGGGTCAGCGAAAGCCTGCACGCGGTGATCCCGCTGGACTATGCCCAGACCCTCAAGCTGCTCTACGCCCTGGCCCCGCGCCTGAACAGCGGGTTTGTCAGCCTGTGCCTGCCGCACTACGTGGCGAGCTACGGCCTGGATGACTTCAAACGCTCCATGGCCGCGCTCAAATACTTCACCCCCTTTGGCTCGGCTGAGTTCGCCATAAGACCCTTCTTGCTCCACGACTTCGAACGCACCTTGGCGGTCATGCAAACCTGGTCGCGGGATGACAACGATCACGTGCGCCGCCTCGCCAGCGAAGGCTCGCGCCCGCGCCTGCCGTGGTCGTTTCGCCTGGCCAAGGTGCAGGCCAACCCCGAGCTGTGCGCGCCGATCCTCGATAACCTCAAGGCCGACAGCAGCCTCTACGTACGCAAATCCGTGGCCAACCACCTCAACGACATCACCAAGGACCACCCGGATTGGGTGCTCAGCCTGATCGAAGGCTGGAACCTGGATAACCCGCACACCGCCTGGATCGCCCGCCATGCGCTGCGCAGCCTGATCAAGCAGGGCAACACCCGCGCGCTGACGATCATGGGCGCAGGCGCCAAGGCCGAGGTGAAGCTCCATCACCTGAGCGTGACGCCGGCGGTGATCACCCTGGGCGAGCGGATCAACCTGTCATTCAGCCTGGAATCCACCGCTGCCACTGCACAGAAACTGGTGGTGGACTATGCCATCGACTACGTCAAAAGCGCCGGGCACAGCGCGGCCAAGGTGTTCAAGCTCAAGGCGTTTACGCTGGGCGCGGGTGAACGGCAGAGCATCCGCCGCGAGCAGCATATTCGCGCGTTGACCACGCGCAAGCACTATCCCGGCAGGCATGCGGTGCATGTGCTGGTGAATGGAGAGCGATTGGGCAGTGCTGAATTCGAATTGAGGGATTAATCCGATTCAACCAACACCACAGATCAATGCGGGAGGGTTTCTTCAGCTGGATTCGCCGAGCAACAGTGGCTGCTCCCGCGCGCACAATTCCACCACGTAGTCCCACAACACCCGCAACCGCACCGACTTGTGCAACTCCCGGCGCGAGCTGATCCAGTAGCTGCGCTGGATCCCCTCCCCCGGTAGCAACGGCACCAGCTCCGGGTCGCCCGACGCCATGAAGCACGGCAACACCGCAATCCCCAAACCGGAGCGGGCGGCCTGGTGCTGGGCGATGACGCTGGTGCTATGGAACACCACCTTGGGGTTGCGGCAGAAGCTGCTGAGAAATTTCAGTTCCTGGCTGAACAGCAGGTCGTCGACGTAATCGATCCATGAATGGGCCGCGAGATCTTCGCGTTTTTCTATCGGAGGCGTGCGCGCCAGGTAGGCACGGCTGGCGTAGAGCGCCAGGCGGTAATCGGTGAGTTTGCGCGTGACCAGTTGATCGACGCTGGGGCGTTCGAGGTGGATGCTGATTTCCGCCTCGCGGTTGAGGATGCTGACGAAACGCGGCACGGCGAGCAGTTCCACTTCCAGGCCGGGATAACGTTCGAACAGCCCGCCCATGCGGCCGGCGAGGAACATCACCCCCAACCCTTCGGCCACCCCGAGGCGGATCTTGCCCAGGGGTGCAGCGGCGTGGGTCAATTCGTCCTCGGCCAGCAGCGCGACGTTTTCCATGGCTTCGGCGTGTTTGAGCAGGGCTTCGCCGGCGGGGGTCAGTTCGTAGCCCTGGGCGTGCTGTACGAACAGCGCGGTGCCGAGGCTCTTCTCGATGGCTTCGATATGCCGGGCCACCGTGGCGTGCGTGGTTTTCAGGCGCTGCGCGGCGGTGAGCAGGCGGCCGCTGCGCTGCAACTCCAGAAAATACCGCAGGTCATTCCAGTCGAACATGTCGCCTCCATTGCATGGCCCGGATAGCGCTGTTTAAAAACGCACAGCAGCTGGGTAAAAACTAACATTTTTAAGACGAAAACTAACAACTAGGATGGAGCCAATAAGAAAAACAAGCGAGACCTCAGATGCCCATTGCAGCTGCTGAATACGATTACGTGGTAGTAGGCGCCGGCCCCGCAGGCTGCCTGCTCGCCAATCGACTGTCCGCCAACCCCGCCCACCGCGTGCTGCTGCTTGAAGCCGGTGGCCGCGACAACTACCCCTGGATCCATATCCCCGTCGGCTACCTGTTCTGCATCGGTAACCCGCGCACCGACTGGTGCTTCAAGACCGAAGCCCAGGAAGGCCTGCAAGGCCGTGCGCTGAGCTACCCACGGGGCAAGGTGCTCGGCGGCTGCTCGTCCATCAACGGCATGATCTACATGCGCGGCCAGGCCCAGGACTACGACGGCTGGGCGGCGGCAGGTAACGATGGCTGGGCCTGGAAAGACGTGCTGCCACTGTTCAAGCAGAGCGAAAACCATTTTGCCGGCAGCTCGGAATTCCACAGTGACGGCGGCGAGTGGCGAGTCGAACAGCAGCGGCTGCATTGGCCGATCCTGGACGCCTTTCGGGACGCCGCGGCGCAAAGCGGCATTGCCACGATCAGCGACTTCAACCAGGGCGATAACGAAGGCTGCGGCTACTTCCAGGTCAACCAGAAGGCCGGGGTACGCTGGAACGCGGCCAAGGCGTTTCTCAAGCCGATCCGCCAGCGGCCCAATCTCACCGTGCTGACCGAGGTCGAGGTAGACCGCGTGGTCCTGGAAAACGGCCGTGCCTCGGCGGTGATCGGGCGTCAAAACGGCCAGCCAGTGAGCTGGAAGGCCCGCAAGGAAATCGTGCTGTGCGCCGGCTCCGTGGGCTCGCCGGGCATCCTGCAACGCTCGGGGATCGGCCCGTCCAGCGTGCTCAAGCCGCTGGGCATCGATGTGCGGCATGAACTGCCGGGCGTCGGCGGCAACCTGCAGGATCACCTGCAGCTGCGGCTGATCTACAAGCTGGAAAACGCCCGCACCCTGAACCAGATCGCCGGTACCGTATGGGGCAAGATGGGCATGGGCCTGCGCTACCTGTATGACCGCAGCGGCCCGCTGTCGATGGCGCCCAGCCAGCTCGGCGCGTTTGCCCGCTCGGGCCCGGAACAGACCTCGGCCAACCTTGAATACCACGTACAGCCGCTGTCCCTGGAGCGCTTTGGCGAACCGCTGCATGGGTTCCCGGCGTTTACCGCCTCGGTCTGCGACCTGCGCCCGCAAAGCCGTGGCCGCATCGATATCCGCTCGGCCAACCCGGCGGATGCGCCGCTGATCCGGCCCAACTACCTCAGCCACCCGGAGGACCTGCGGGTGGCCGCCGACGCCATTCGCCTGACCCGACGCATCGTCGCCGCACCGGCCCTGAGCCAGTTCAAGCCGGTGGAATACCTGCCCGGCGACGCGCTGCAAACCGAAGAGCAACTGCACGAAGCGGCCGCGCGTATCGGCACGACGATCTTCCATCCAGTCGGCACCTGTCGCATGGGCAGCGATAAAGACGCGGTGGTCGACGCCCAGTTGCGCGTACATGGTGTGCCCGGCCTGCGTATCGCCGATGCCTCGGTCATGCCGCGCATTACCTCCGGCAATACCTGTTCACCGACGCTGATGATCGCGGAAAAAGCCGCGCAGCTGATCCTTTCGCCGAACACTGTAGGAGCGAGCTTGCTCGCGAAAAACGCAAAAGCGCCGCTGCCCTCCGGGTTTCCCGCGTAATTGTTGACAACGTTCGCGAGCAAGCTCGCTCCTGCAAGGAACTGAGAAATAGCGGCGCTGAGCCTGGCGCCGACAGTGGAACAACAATAAATAATCACTGTGAGGGCTTCCCGATGTCAGAACATGCTCAAACCCTGGGCTCGGCCACCAACGCGAGCACCGGTAACGAATCAAGAAAAGTCATCTTCGCCTCGTCCCTGGGGACGGTGTTCGAGTGGTATGACTTTTTCCTCTACGGCGCCCTGGCGGCGGTGATCAGCAAGCAGTTCTTTGCCGGGGTCAACGACACCACGGCGTTTATCTTTGCCTTGATGGCCTTTGCGGCCGGCTTTGTGGTGCGCCCGTTCGGCGCGCTGGTGTTCGGCCGCCTGGGCGACATGATCGGGCGCAAATACACGTTCCTGGTGACCATCATCCTGATGGGCGTGGCGACCTTCTGCGTCGGCCTGCTGCCAACCTACGCCAGCATCGGCATCGCGGCGCCGATCATCCTGATCGTGCTGCGCATGCTGCAAGGCCTGGCATTGGGCGGCGAGTACGGCGGTGCGGCCACCTATGTGGCCGAGCATGCGCCGGCCGGCAAACGCGGCCTCAACACCAGCTGGATTCAATCCACCGCGACCCTCGGTTTGCTGCTGTCGTTGCTGGTGGTGCTGGCATGCCGGTACTTCACCGGCGATCAGTTCGAAGTGTGGGGCTGGCGTATCCCGTTCCTGTTTTCCATTGTGCTGCTGGGTATTTCCACCTGGATCCGCATGAGCCTGCACGAGTCGCCGGCATTCCTGAAAATGAAAGAGGAAGGCAAGGCCAGCAAGGCGCCGATCCGTGAGTCCTTCGGTAAATGGGAAAACCTCAAGGTGGTGCTGATCGCGCTGTTCAGCATCAACGGTGGGCAAGCGGTAACGTTCTACGCGTCGCAGTTCTATGTGCTGTTTTTCCTCACGCAGTTCCTGAAGATGGACCCGGCCCTGGCCAATATGCTGCTGATCATCAGCGTGGTGATTGGCGCGCCGTTCTTCGTCTTCTTTGGCTGGCTGTCGGACAAGGTCGGGCGCAAGCCGGTGCTGATGCTCGGCCTGCTGCTGGCCACCGCGCTGTACTTCCCGATCTTCAAGGGCCTGGCGCACTACACCAACCCGGCGATGGACCAGGCCAGCCGCCAGGCACCGATCACCGTGCTGGCCGACCCGGCCACCTGTACCTTCCAGTTCGATCCGGTAGGCAAGGCGAAATTTGACAGCCCGTGCGACAAGGTCAAGACCTTCCTGGTCAAACAAGGCCTGCCGTACAGCAGTGCCGCCGCCCCGGCCGGCAGCCCGGTGCAGGTCAGCGTGGGTGAAGTGCGCATCGACGGCTTCGACGAGGCAGCGCTGCGCGGTGCAGTGGCCCTGGCCGGCTACCCGACTTCGGCGGATGTGGCGCAGGTCAACAAGGTGATGGTGGTGGTGCTGATCGTGGTGCTGATCCTGATCGCCGCCATGTGCTACGGCCCGCTGGCGGCGCTGATGGTCGAGCTGTTTCCGACACGTATCCGCTACACCTCGATGTCCCTGCCCTACCACATCGGTAACGGCTGGTTTGGCGGCTTCCTGCCGACCGTGTCGTTTGCGCTGGTGGTGTACACCGGGGATATCTTCTATGGCTTGTGGTACCCGGTGGTGGTGACGGGGGTGAGCCTGATTGTCGGATTGTTTTGCCTTAAAGAAACGCGGCATGTGGATCTCGACAACAATTAAACCGATCGCCTGAACACAGGAGATCCCTTGTGGGAGGGGGCTTGCTCCCGATAGCGGTGGTTCAGTCACAGTTGCGTTGACTGATATGGCGCTATCGGGAGCAAGCCCCCTCCCACATTTATTTCCGCAACGCTTACACGAATTGCTGTACATCCATACAGATAATAGTTGCTCAAATTCCTCTGACTGAGCATCCTGCAAAGCATCAACCCGATCTGATGTGATGACCATGCGGCTGTACCTCTGTGAAAAACCCTCCCAGGCCAAGGACATCGCGGCCGTGCTCGGCGCCAGTCGCCGTGGCGACGGTTGCTGGTTGGGCAATGGGGTCACCGTCACCTGGTGCATCGGCCACCTGCTGGAAACCGCCCCGCCCGACGCCTACGACGCCAAATACAAACGCTGGGTGCTGGCCGACCTGCCGATCGTCCCGGAAAAATGGAAGATGCTGGTCAAGCCCAAGACCGCCAGCCAGTTCAAGGCCGTCAAGCGCCTGCTGGGGGAAGCCCAGGAACTGGTGATCGCCACCGACGCCGACCGTGAAGGCGAGATGATCGCCCGCGAACTGGTCGAGCATTGCCGCTATCGCGGGCCGATCCAGCGGTTATGGCTGTCGGCACTGGACGATGCCTCCATCCGCAAGGCCCTGGCGGCGCTCAAGCCCGGCGCCGAAACCTTCAGCCTGTACCACTCGGCCCTGGGCCGCTCCCGCGCCGACTGGCTGATCGGCATGAACATGAGTCGCCTGTTTACCCTGCTGGGGCGTCAGTCCGGCTATCAGGGCGTGCTGCCGGTAGGCCGGGTGCAAACACCGACCTTGCGCCTGGTGGTGGACCGCGACCGCAGCATCGCCGACTTCGTGCCCGTGGCGTACTGGGCCATTGATGTGGACCTGCGCCACCAATCCATCACGTTTACCGCACAATGGCGCGCGACCGAGGATGCCTGTGACGACCAGGGCCGCTGCCTTGACCCGCAGTTGGCCCGGGACGCTGCCGACGCCATGAGCAACGCCGCCAGCGCACGCCTGATCAAGCTGCGCACCGAACGCATGCGCGAGGTGGCGCCCCTGCCCTTCGACCTCGGCACCCTGCAGGAGATCTGCTCGAAGAAACTCGGCCTCGGCGCCCAGGAAACCCTGGATATCGCCCAATCCCTCTACGAAACCCACAAGGTCATCACCTACCCCCGCAGTGACTGTGGTTACCTGCCATTGAGCCAGCACAGCGAGGCGCCGAAGATTCTCGCCGCATTGGGCCGTGGGGATGCGGCAGTCCATGAGCTGATGCCGCATATCGATCCCCAACGCCGCTCACGGGCCTGGAACGATGCCAAGGTCAGCGCGCACCACGGCATCATTCCCACCGGCGCCGGCAAGGACGTCGGCCAACTCAACGGCAAGCACCGTGCGGTCTACACCTTGATTCGCGCGCGTTACCTGGCGCAGTTCCTGCCCAACCATGAATACGATCGCACCCAGGCGGATTTCGACTGTGCGGGCCAGGCGTTGCGTGCGGTGGGCAAAGTGGTGATCGAGCCGGGCTGGAAACGTGCCTTGCCCGAAGCCCTGGCACCGGCGAAGGGCCGAGAAGCACCGGCGCCCCAGGCCTTGCCGACACTGGTGCAGGGCCAGGATTACGCCGTGGTCAAGGTCAACCTCAAGGACCTGTGGACCCAGCCACCCAAGCCCTTCACCGAGGGCGACCTGATCAAGGCGATGAAAAACGTCGCCAAGCTGGTGGAAGACCCGCTGCTCAAGCAAAAGCTCAAGGACACCACCGGCATCGGTACCGAAGCCACCCGTGCGGGGATTATCCAGGGGTTGCTCGACCGCGGTTACCTGGTGAAGAACGGCAAGGCGCTGTCGGCCACCCCGGCAGCCTTCAGCCTGATCGACGCGGTGCCCCGCGCCATTGCCGACCCCGGCACCACCGCGATCTGGGAGCAGGCGCTGGACATGGTGCAAAGCGGCGAGATGAGCCTGGAAGAATTCGTCGCCAAGCAGGCGGCGTGGATGAGCAAGCAAGTAGCCCGTTGCAACGGCATGCGCATGACCATCAGCGGGCCGGCCAGCCCGCCGGGCCGAGGTGCTGCGCCGTGGAAAAAGAAGCGCAAGGCGGCCCCTCGCAAGACCGCCACTGGCCCAGAGCGCGCCAGGAAACCGAAAAAAACCGGGTGAAAGGCGAAAAAAACCGGCGAATGACGTTTTTCGACGGGTTTAACGCCGCATTGGACCTTGCCCCGGCGAGTGCCGTCTAGGATTCTGTAGGGGATAACAACAACACCGGAGTGGCCGCCATGAAAACCGTCGCACAATTGCTCAAAGCCAAGGACCAGAAAAACCAGGACGTCCACACCATCCAATGGGACCACACTGTGTTTGAGGCGCTGGTGCGGATGTCGGAGAAAAACGTCGGCGCCTTGCCGGTGGTCAAGGAAGGCACGGTGGTGGGGATCATCAGCGAACGCGATTACGCACGCAAAATAATGCTCAAGGGCCTATCGTCAGTCACTACAAAGGTCCATGAGGTCATGAGCTCGCCGGTGATAACCGTCGATACCCATAAAAGTGTCGAAGCGTGCATGAACATCATGACCGACAGTCACCTGCGCCACCTGCCGGTGGTCGAAGACGGCAAACTGCTGGGCCTGCTCTCCATCGGTGACCTGGTCAAGGAAGCCATCGCCGAACAGGCAGACCTGATCAAGCAGTTGGAGCAGTACATCCGCGGCGAATAGGGGACCCCATGCTCGATACCCTGGAACATCAACAGGACCACCTCGACACCCTGCACCGCGCCATGGCCGAACGGCGTTTCCTGGTATTGACCGGTGCGGGCATCAGCACGTCGTCGGGAATCCCCGACTACCGCGACAGCGAAGGCGTGCGCCGGGGCAAGGCGCCGATGATGTACCAGGAGTTCCTCGCCACTGCCCAGGCGCGGCGGCGCTATTGGGCACGGGCGATGCTGGGGTGGCCGAGGGTACGTATCGCCCAGCCGAACAACGCTCACCGGGCACTGGCGACCTTGCAACAACGCCAGCACATCAGCGGCCTGATCACGCAAAACGTCGACACCTTGCATGACCAGGCCGGTAGCCATGACGTGATTGAATTGCACGGCAGCCTGCACCGGGTGCTGTGCCTGGATTGCCAGTTGCACAGCACGCGCGACCTGATCCAGCGCCAGATGGAAATCGATAACCCGTACCTGGCGCAAGTCCATGCGGTACAGGCGCCTGATGGTGACACCCTGCTTGATCCCGCGTTTGAAGAGCGCTTCCAGGTCCCCCGCTGCCCCCATTGCCAGGGTGAGCGACTGAAACCGGACGTGGTGTTTTTTGGCGAGAACGTCGTACCGGCGACGGCAGCCAGGGCGATGGCGGCGGTAGCCCATGCCGAGGGGCTGCTGGTGGTAGGTTCATCGCTGATGGCTTACTCCGCATTTCGCCTGTGCAAGGCAATGGTCGAACAGGGCAAACCGGTGATCGCCATCAACCTGGGCAAGACCCGGGGTGATGAGTTGTTGCAGGTAAAGATCGAAACCTCGTGCGAACAGCTTCTGCCCTTGTTGGCAGACCGCCTGCAGTCAACCCCTCCTCAGCCATAGCGACCGTCCAGCGCAAAAAATGACGCTCGAGTCACGCATTTGCCGTATCTCCCCATAGCCACGACGAATTATGTAGTGATCAAAAATAATCACTACATAACCGTTGACGTAACCTTTTTGTCCTTGCATGATCTAGACGTCTCCCGGATCGGGAGCGTTGGTAGCAAGCGTTTTGAACAAGCTCGTCTGACCGCCGAGCTGTTTTTTCCGGATGTGCACTGCCCACAAGGCAGATTGATGAAGCTGACCGACCCGAAAGGATCGGTACAAGGCGCTCAAATGCGGCTTGTCTTCGTTATGAAACCATTGCGTAGCAGTTCATCAGCAAGACTACATGCATCAGGTTCAAGACCCTGCCCGTATTCGGCAGACCGTCACTGACGCCCGGTTTTCCAAGCCGGAGACAACTAAGCAGTTTTAACGGAATCAACTGATAGATCGCCAACTGGTCAAGGGGCTTACACATGAATCTGAACAACCAACCAACTATCGATGAATTGGCTGAGATGTTCGCAGCGCAGAAAGACACACTCGACGACCATATCCTGTGGATTGGCAAATCGGGCGAAGTGCAAATCGACTGCCTGGCGCCCCACACCGAAGAAGCCGAGTTCGACCGCAATAACCGTGAACTGGCGGCGCGCCTGAAGATGTACCGCCGTGGCCAGGGTTATGTCGGCAAGAAGGCCGCGGCCGATCGCAACTTTATCGAGCAAGTATTCCACACACTTAATACCGAATGGCAGAACCTCAAAGGCCAATCGCACGTTAAAGTGATTGATAGATACTGCTGATAACAGTGCCACTTTAAATTTAAGCCCGCTGGTTTATTCGAGCGGGCTTTTTAATAGCTGTTTTATAACACCGCCGGAAACCTGCCCTTCCCCGCCTCATCGCGAAAAATATCAAACAACACCTGCGCCGCCGCCGACAGTTCATGCCCAGGCTTGGTCAGCACCCCAATCGGCCGCTCGATCACCGGATCGGTCAAGGTGATGCAATGCGCGCCCGCCTCCTGCATCTGCTGCGCACACAAGGCCGGTACGGCGCTGACACCCAGGCCGCTGGCGACCATCTTGCCCACGGTTGCCAATTGATGGCTTTCCAAGGCCACCGGCAGCTTCATCTTCAAGGCCCCCAGGTGCTCCTCCAGCATCACCCGCACCGTGGAAGGCCGCTGCAACGTGATGAACGGGTGCTCCAGCAAGGTTTTCCAGTCGACCTCGGCACACTGTGCCAGCAGTGAATCACCGGGCACCACCGCAATGAAGCGGTCCAGGTACAACGGCGTAAAGGCCAGCGACGAGCCTTCCGAGGGTTCAAACGCGACGCCCAGTTCCACATGGCGGTCGCGAACCATCTCCAGCACTTGCTCATTGATCAAGTCATGCACCGTCACGTTCACCTGAGGGTAACGGGCGCGGAATATCTTCAGGATCGGCGGCAGCAGGTTGCCGGCAAACGACGGCATCGCCGCCACGGTCACCCGCCCGCGTTGCAGGGTGAACAGCTGACGTAGTTCGTCTTCGGCATTGTCCCAATCGGCCATCAGCCGACGGGCCAGGGGCAGCAGGGATTCGCCCTCGGGCGTGAGGGCCACGTTGCGCGTATTGCGGCTGAACAAGCGCCCGCCCAGCCCTTCCTCCAAGCCCTTGATGGTCAGGCTCAACGCCGATTGAGAAAGGTGCAGGCGCTCGCAGGCGGCGGCAAAACTCAGGCTTTGGGCCACGGCCAGAAAGGCACGCATCTGTTTAACGGTCATGACGCTACTCCGGGCGGCGGGTTGACTATGCTGTTTTCTAAATCAATCAACCTTAAAAAACAACTTAACAAATCAATCTGTCAGCGCAACACTCGATTCATTGGCTGGCCCACAAACAATAAAAGAGGTGCATATGGCAGGTTTCGATAAACGCGTGGCGTCCTACGAGGAAGCACTGGCAGGCCTGGAAGACGGCATGACCGTGCTCTCCGGTGGTTTCGGCCTGTGCGGCATTCCGGAAAACCTCATCAATGAGATCAAGCGCAAAGGCACCCGTGACCTCACCGTGGTTTCCAATAACTGCGGCGTCGACGGCTTTGGCCTGGGCGTGCTGCTGGAAGAAAAGCAGATCAGCAAGGTGATCGCTTCCTACGTCGGTGAGAACGCCCTGTTCGAGAAGCAGTTGCTCAGCGGCGAAATCGAAGTGGTCCTCACCCCCCAAGGCACCCTGGCGGAAAAAATGCGCGCAGGCGGCGCCGGTATCCCCGCCTTCTTCACCGCCACCGGCGTCGGTACTCCGGTGGCCGAAGGCAAGGAAACCCGCGAATTCAACGGTCGCCCGTACCTGATGGAAGAATCCATCACCGGCGACTTCGCCATCGTCAAAGGCTGGAAAGCCGACCACTTCGGCAACGTCATCTATCGCCACACCGCCCAGAACTTCAACCCGCTGGCCGCCACCGCTGGCAAGATCACCGTGGTCGAAGTCGAGGAAATCGTCGAACCGGGCGAGCTGGACCCGGCGCAGATCCACACCCCTGGCATCTACGTCGACCGGATCATCTGCGGCACGTTCGAGAAGCGCATCGAACAGCGCACCGTGCGCAAATAATCCGCCTCCAGCCCGAACAATAAGGACTCATAAAAATGGCTCTTACCCGCGAACAAATGGCTCAACGCGTCGCCCGCGAAATGCAGGACGGTTTCTACGTCAACCTGGGCATCGGCATTCCGACCCTGGTGGCCAACTACATCCCCGAAGGCATGGAAGTCATGCTGCAGTCGGAAAACGGCCTGCTCGGCATGGGTCCGTTTCCTACCGAAGACACCATCGATGCCGACATGATCAACGCCGGCAAACAGACCGTGACGGCGCGCATCGGCGCCTCGATCTTCTCCTCCGCCGAATCCTTCGCGATGATTCGCGGCGGCCACGTCGACCTCACCGTGCTCGGCGCCTTTGAAGTGGACGTACACGGCAACATCGCCTCGTGGATGATCCCCGGCAAACTGGTCAAGGGCATGGGCGGCGCCATGGACCTAGTGGCCGGTGCGGAAAACATCATCGTGATCATGACCCACGCCTCCAAGGACGGTGAGTCCAAGTTGCTCAGCCAATGCAGCCTGCCGCTGACCGGCGCCAACTGCATCAAGCGCGTACTGACGGACCTTGCGTACCTGGAAATCGAAAATGGCGCTTTTGTCCTCAAGGAACGCGCACCTGGCGTCAGCGTTGAAGAGATTGTGAGCAAGACCGCCGGTAAACTGATCGTCCCGGACCACGTTCCAGAAATGCACTTCCAGTGAGGACAGATTCCATGCAAGACGTCGTGATTGTTGCTGCCACCCGCACCGCCGTGGGCAGCTTTCAAGGTTCGCTGGCAAGCATTCCGGCACCGGAACTGGGCGCCGCCGTGATCCGTCGCCTGCTGGAGCAGACCGGCCTGGACCCGGCTCAAGTCGATGAAGTCATTCTCGGCCAGGTACTCACCGCGGGTTCCGGCCAGAACCCCGCGCGCCAGGCCTCGATCCTCGCCGGCCTGCCCCACGCCGTGCCGAGCCTGACCCTGAACAAGGTCTGCGGCTCGGGCCTGAAAGCCCTGCACCTGGGCGCCCAGGCCATCCGTTGCGGTGACGCCGAGGTCATCATCGCCGGCGGCATGGAGAACATGAGCCTGGCACCCTATGTACTGCCTGCTGCGCGCACGGGCTTGCGCATGGGCCACGCCAAGATGATCGACAGCATGATCACCGACGGCCTCTGGGATGCGTTCAACGACTATCACATGGGCATCACCGCCGAGAACCTCGTGGACAAATACGGCATCAGCCGTGAAGCCCAGGATGCTTTCGCCGCCGCCTCCCAGCAGAAAGCCACCGCCGCCATCGAGGCCGGGCGTTTTGTCGATGAGATCACGCCGATCCTGATTCCCCAGCGCAAGGGCGACCCGATTGCCTTCGCCGTCGATGAGCAACCTCGCGCCGGCACCACCGCCGAATCCCTGGCCAAGCTCAAGCCGGCGTTCAAGAAAGACGGCAGCGTCACCGCCGGTAATGCTTCCAGCCTGAATGACGGCGCTGCTGCGGTGCTGCTGATGAGTGCCGACAAGGCCAAGGCCCTCGGCTTGCCGGTATTGGCCCGTATCGCCAGTTACGCCAACGCGGGTGTCGACCCGGCAATCATGGGCATCGGCCCGGTCTCGGCCACCCGCCGTTGCCTGGATAAAGCCGGTTGGAGCCTGGGCGACCTGGACCTGATCGAAGCCAACGAAGCCTTTGCCGCGCAATCCCTGGCGGTAGGCAAAGAGCTGGAGTGGGATGCGGACAAGGTCAATGTCAACGGCGGCGCCATCGCCATCGGCCACCCCATCGGCGCTTCAGGCTGCCGCGTGCTGGTCACCCTGCTGCATGAAATGATCAAGCGCGATGCCAGGAAAGGCCTGGCGACCCTGTGCATCGGTGGCGGCCAGGGCGTAGCCCTGGCCCTCGAACGCAGCTGATAAACGAGCAACACGGAAAAGGCCCGGCTCCACGAAAAGCCAGGCCTTTTCTTTATGCGGTTTCCCTGAACAAACACAGTCCCTCCCCTATAAGATCTTTATTGCCTGTCAGCGAGAGGCACGGCAAACACCGCATTCGCCCGCGCCACCACCTTCTCTCCCACCTGCAGGCTCACCGTGGCAAACGCCATTTGCCGCCCTCGCTTGTGATGTTCCAAACGCACGGTAATCCACTCCCCCACCTGCACCGCCCCCAGGTAATCCACGGTCATGCTCGCCGTAATCAACGGCAACGGCGGCTCACTGGAAAACGCCATGGCATAGCCCATACCGACATCCGCCAGGGTCGCCAGCAC
The DNA here is from genome assembly GCF_900105325.1 of Pseudomonas marginalis. Classification (NCBI taxonomy): domain Bacteria; kingdom Pseudomonadati; phylum Pseudomonadota; class Gammaproteobacteria; order Pseudomonadales; family Pseudomonadaceae; genus Pseudomonas; species Pseudomonas marginalis. The sequence goes on along the minus strand of NZ_FNSU01000002.1, from coordinate 104,905 downwards.
CCCGCCGTGCACCGTTCCACGCCCATTGGCATGGCGATTGTCGGCGCGCAGGCCGATTTCCAGTTGCAGGCCGTCACCTCGGCAGTACGCCGGGCCAAGCAAATCCAGCAACGGGCTGCTGCGCGGCAGCGGGACAAAACCTTCGGGCACGGCGTGGGCAATCATGACGAGTCTTCCTTGGGGTCGAATTTGAGGTGTACGCCACACGCCCAACGGCAGCCATCACCATCAGCCTTGCAAATCCTGCACGATACTTTGCGTTAATTCGCCGGACCCGCTTTAATCGCCGCCAATGTCCCCCCCACATCTCAAGGAACTGCAATGCGCCATCCGGACGGCCCCCTTCAATCGCTTCGCGCGCCCCTGTTGATCCTGCTGGCCGGCCTGGCCCTGGTCGGCTGTTCACCCAAGGACCACTCCCGCGCCACGGTGATCAATGGCGAACAAGGCCGGGCCGGTGCGCAACTGGCCTATGAGCACGAACTGACCCTGGCCCTGCCCGGCGCCCTGCTCGCGCCGCGCATGCAGGCCACCCGTGAGGCCTGTGAATCGGCGCGGTTTGGCGCGTGCAATATCCTTGGCATCACCGAAGACAGCAACGGCGGCGAGATCATCCTGCGGATCGCACCTAGCGGCGTCGAACCGATGGTCACCCTGGCCGCTGAGGGCGGCAAACTCGGCCAGCGCATCACCACCGCCGAAGACCTGGCCGACGCGGTCGCCGATATACGTCGCCGCCAGGATCGCCTGCAAGCCCAGCAACAGCGCCTCGATGAACTGGCCAAGCGCAAGGACATCAGCGTCAGCGACCTGATTGCCTTGAGCAAGGAGCAGGCGGGCGTTGAAAACGAACTGCAGGAACTCGCCCAGGTTGCCGCCGGCCAGCAACGTCGCCTGGATACCAACCGCGTCACCCTCAACTTCCGCTCTGCCGACGGCGCGAACCAACCGTCACGCTTCAGCCGGATGTTCAGCAACCTGGGCACTAACCTGGTGGACGGCACCGCAGACGCCCTGGAACGCGCCAGCTATGTGCTGCCGTTCGTGATCCTGGCGTTTCCGGTGGTGTGGTTGTGGGTGTGGCTGTGGCGCAAATTTGTCCGGCGCCGCAGCTGATCAGCGCTTCATGCAGCGCTGGTACCGCTCATCCACGCGCTTGGCAAACCACGCCGTGGTCAGGTTGCGGGTGATCTTCGGGCTTTTGAGCTCGATGCCCGGCAGGATCGCACGGGGCATCGGCTTGCCGGCGGCCTGGTCGGCCAGGGCAAACACGCGCTTGTAGAGGGTGGTGTCTTCAAAATCCAACTGTTCGCCCTGTTCCAGCTGGCTGCGAATGCTGGGATTGCGCATGTCCAGCTTCGCGCCCAATGAGCGCACCGCCAGTTCGGTGGTGCCGGGCAGCAATGAGCCGTAGCGAATCAAATCCCCGTCCAGCGCCAACTCAGTGCCCGACGCGCGGCTGACAGCCGCCTGGAACGCCGCATTACGGCTGGCGTACCAACCCGCATTGAAGTCGGCAAAGCGGTACAGCGGCTGGTCATAGCTCACCGGGTAACCGAGCAGATGGGCGATACCGAAGTACATGCCGCCGCGCCGGGTGAAGACTTCCCGACGAATCGTGCCATCCACCGTGTAGGGATAACCCCGCGCCTGCTTCTGGGCGAAGTCGATACTGACCTGCATGGGACCGGCGGTGTGCACCGGATTGAAACCGCCAAACAGGGTGTTGCCCAGGGGCACCACGCTGATGAAGTCATCGAAGATGCCACTCAGGTCCTTCTCCGTGCGGGCGGCATTCAAGCGGTCGGCATAGGACTGGCCGGTGGGCGAGCGCAGCTGCAGGGCGCTGCGCACCACAAAAGCGGGCACATGCACCTTGGCGGCACGGCGCAGGATTTCATCCTGGGCGATCTTGCCCATATTGGGTACGGGCGGGTCGACCTGATAGGTGGACTCCTGCTCGGTCACCGCCAATACGGCACAGATATTCTCGGTACTGGGGTAGATCTTTTGAGTGTCAAAGGCAGTGTAGATGTCCTGGGCCCAGCCGTTGCGGTCTGGAACCTTCGCCGGGAGCAAACGCACGATCTCGGCCTTCACCTCGGCCTCGCTGCGCGCTGGTTGCTGCGGGCCGCGTGACGTGGAACAGCCGGCCAGCACCACCAATGAGGTGAGGCAGAGGATCAGGCAACGTGGGGACATGGGGCTTCCTTGAGGACGATGGGCCAGGCGTTGCGGATATGGACCGGTAAGTCTAACGCGGGTTCGCCAACTCACCTTCTCGCCAGCCAGGGTTGAACCTGGCGTTCGCGCAGCGCTGAAGGCTTTTTGATACGTCGCCAAAAAGGGACGATAGCCGCTGAAAGCTCCCACGTAACGGCAAGATAAGCTCTACAGCCCCAGCCTGAAAACCGCTGCAAAGTCCCTCGCCTGAATACACAGTGCGAGGGATTGCAGATGGTGGTTTTCGTTAAAGCCCTGGTTGAAGGAGCGGCGTCTTGAACCCGGCCATCGGCAGGCTGGCCCTGACCCCGATGGATGTGAAGACGGTCGACGTTGAAAGCGTCTTCCGTGACTTTCGCGAATGCCTGAATACGTTCGATGACTGGGCGCAAAGTTTCTGGCGCTTCTCGGCGCTGGAGGTCGAGCAGGTCTTCAAGGTCGGCGATGAGGTGGCGCTGGTCGCACCGATCAATCGCTCAATCATCCCCAGCAGCACCGTCGCCACGTGCCCGGCCAATGGCACCCTGACGCTGGTGCATATGTTCCAAAGCACGCGCTTCGTGCCCATCGGCGACACGCCGGTGATGCTGCAGCGCGTCGATCCCAATGGCGGCCCCTTGGGCGAGCCGATCCACAAGACCATCGGCCCCAGCGGCCTCCTCGAAATCACCGAGTGTGATCGCAACCAGCCGTACCGGATCACCTTCTATCCCAACGTTTCCAAGGACCACGTCAAGGCGCTGTATGGGTCTTATCAGTCGGTGATCGCGGGGTTGGAGGCTCGCCTGCGTGAAGAGTGGACCCGCACTTTCCAGGATCAGTGGAAAGACTATGCCGAAGCCAAGCCCCTCGATCGGCGCCGAATGCTGGAAGCAGCGTTTTTCAGCGGCCTTGGAAAAGCCCTCTTCAATGTGTGGGACAACGTTACGCAGCTGTATGACCTGCTGGCGGACCTCAAGCCCAACGGCGAAAAGCTGTTGGCCTACCTATCCCAGGCCGAACTCGATGAGCTGCTGAAGCTCGGCAACGACACGATTGCCAATGGTTTGCTGGTGCTCAGCGATGAGCCGCTGTTGTTTATCTACCTGTCGGCGATGGTCAGTTGGATGCGCCTGCTGCCACCGCCGCAGATGACTGAACTGTGGGGTGAGATCACTGGCGAGGTCCTGATCAATCTGCTGTTGATTCGTGTATTGGGTGCGATGGGGGTGGTGGCGCGGCTGGGGGCTCAAGTGCTGAGCGCTATCAAATCCAAGCGCGCGCGGGAGTTGTTGGAGTTGCTGGCCAAGCAGCTTGTAAAGCCGGGGTTGGAGCCGCATGCCGAAGCGCTGAAGCCTTTGCTGCTCGGTGGCCCCGCGACAGCGATCAAGGCTGTACCGGTTGCGCCGTTGAAGGCGGGGGAGCATGTGGTTTCGAACCCGGTGCCGGCGGTTCGCAGGAAAACTCAGCAGACGGTGTTGGTCCGCCAGGAGCCTGTGGATGATGTACCTATTTCGGGGAAGAACCCGAACGGGAATGCGGCGGCCCCTTCGGATAAGACCGTCACCAACGGCTGCCCGGTGTCGATGGTTACCGGGGAGGAATTGCTCACCCTCACCGATGGTGTTTTAGACGGGATCTTGCCGTTCGAGTGGACCCGGCTGTATCGCACCAGTGCGGTGGAAGTGGATGGCGGGTTGGGGTTTGGCTGGAGTCATTCGCTGGCGCATCGGCTTGCGGTGTCGGGCGATTCGGTGGTGTGGACGGACCATGAGAACCGCAGTACTTCGTTTCCGATGCCGACTGTTGCTCGGCCAGCAATCACCAATAGTTTGGCCGAAGCCGCGATCTATTTGGGCGCGTCGCCGGATGAACTGGTGCTGGCCCAGGCGTCGCGGTTTTATCACTTTCGCGACGGTGTGCTGGTCTCGATCAGCGACGCGTACGACAACCGGTTGTGGATTGCTCGGGATTTTCTGGGGCGTATCGAGCGGCTGGATAACGGTGCGGGGTGTGCGCTGTTCCTGCGCTATGAATCGGACCGCATCGTGGCGGTGGACTACCAGGTGCAGCGGGCCGAAGACCGTGGTCCGTATGTCTGGATTACTGAGCAGAGCATTGTTTCCTACGCCTATGACGATGCTGGCCGACTGGTCTCGGCGACCAATGCGGTAGGTGAAAGCGAGGTTTATCGCTACGACGATCAGCACGTGATTCTTGAGCGTGGACTGGCCGGTGGGGCGAGTTTCTTTTGGGAATGGGAACGGGCGGGCAAGGCTGCGCGATGTGTTCGGCATTGGGCCAGTTTTTCCCAGATGGATACGCGGTATGTCTGGGGGGACGACGGCCGTGTCACGCTGCACAACGCCGATGGCAGTCAGGAAGTGTATGTCCATGACGACCGGGCGCGGCTGGTGCGGCGGATTGATCCGGACGGTGCCCAGCATTTCAAATCCTACGACGCTAAAGGCCGGCTGACGGTTGAGCAGGATCCGCTGGGGGCGGTGACGGCGTATCAGTATGACGAAGCCGGACGTTTGGTGGCGTTGTTTCCGGGGGATGATGAGCCAACAACCTACGAGCATGACAACGGGTTCGTACGGGTTGTAAGGCGGGGTCTGGCGGTCTGGAAGTACGAGCGCAATGACCAGGGCGACGTCATTCGTAAGATCGATCCCGACGGACATGTCACCGACTACAGCTATGACAAATACGGGCAACTGATTGGGGTTTGGTACCCGGACCACAGTTGTCAGCGGCTGGTGTGGAATGAGCGGGGGCAACTGGTTGAGGAGCAGTTGCCCAACGGCGGGATCAAGCGTTATCGCTATGACGATCTTGGCCGGCAGCTTGCCCGCGAGGATGAGCATGGCGCGCTGACCCAGTATCAGTGGGACAGCGTGGGTCGCTTGGTTCGCGTGGTGCTGCCCGGTGGGGCGTGTCGGGAATACAGCTACAACCCCTACGGAAAAATCACCGCCGAACGCGACGAATTGGGCCACGTCACCCGCTACGAATACGCCGACGGGTTGCACCTGATCAGTCGGCGCATCAACGCTGATGGCACTCAGGTCAAGTACCGCTACGATAACGTGCGGTTATTGCTGACCGAGATCGAAAACGAAGTCGGCGAGACCTACCGACTTGCTTATCATCCCAACGGACTGATCCAGCAGGAAACCAGGTTTGATGGGCAGCGTACGGCCTACGTCTACGACCTCAACGGCAACCTGCAGGAAAAGACCGAACACGGTGACGATGGAAGTCAGCTCGTTAACCGTTACGAGCGAGACCACGCCGGACGCCTCGTCAGAAAAACCCTGCCCGACGGCAGCCTTGTTGAATATGCCTACGACCGTCAGGGCAACCTCCTCAGCGTCGACGACGGCCACTGGGCGCTCGCCTACGAATACGATAGCCAAAACCGCCTCACCGCCGAACACCAGGGCTGGGGCACCTTGCGCTACGGCTACGACGCCTGCGGCCAGCTTCAACACCTGCGCCTACCGGACAACAACCGCTTGGTGTTCAACCACGGCAAAGGCGGCCACCTCGCCACCGTCGAATTAAACGGCGCGCTGCTGACGTCTCATCTGTTCAAAGCCGGCCAGGAACACCAGCGCCAACAAGGCCAACTCCTCAGCCACTACCACTACGACGACCAACACCGCCTGCACGCCCACGCAATCACCCAGCAACAAGATCACCTCTACCAACGTCAATACGACTACGACAAAACCGGCAACCTCACCCGCCTGCTCGACACGCGCAAAGGCGAACACCGCTACCACTACGACCCACTAGGCCGCCTCACCCGCGCCGACCACTCCCAAGACCTGCAGGAACGCTTCGGCCACACACGCGCCGGCAACCTGCTGATGCAAGACCGCCCCGGCCCCGACATCGTCGCCGGCAACCGCCTGATGATCCAGGGCGACCGCCACTACGACTATGACGCCTTCGGCAACCTCATCCGCGAGCGGCGTGGCAAAGGCCATCAACTCGTCACCGAATACCGTTACGACTGCCAGCATCGGCTGATAGGCATCACCCAACCCAACGGCCAAACCGCCAGTTACCGCTACGACCCGTTTGGGCGGCGCATCAGCAAAACCGTTGACGGCCTAACCACGGAGTTTTTCTGGCAAGGCGACAGGCTGATTGCCGAACACCATGCGGATCGCCATCGCAGCTATCTCTATGAACCCGACAGCTTTCGCCCGCTGGTTCTGTTGGAAGGCTTCGGCCCAATAGATACCAAGCCCTATCACTACCAACTCGACCACCTCGGCACGCCGCAAGAACTCACCTCTCCAGACGGCGACATCGTCTGGTCCGCGCATTACCGCGCCTACGGCCAGATCAGCCGACTCGACAAAGGCACAATCGACAACCCGCTACGTTTTCAGGGTCAGTACTTTGATCAGGAAAGCGGGCTGCACTACAACCGCCATCGCTACTACAATCCGGATATTGGGTGTTACCTGACGCCTGATCCGGTGAAGTTGGCGGGTGGGCTCAACGCGTACCAGTACGTGCCGAACCCTATGGGGTGGGTGGATCCGTTAGGTCTGAGTACCTGTCCAGGCGGGGATAAATGCAAGCCGAACCCCAGTGCTGAAGTTCCAGCGGGAAAAGCACAGGTTAATGAAGGCAGCCCACTCAGTCCCACAAGCTCCAACTCTCCACCTACACTGGGCTACCATAAGGAGACCTTTGCCAATAAACCTGTAAAGCCGGAAGAAACCATTCAGAAATGGGATGAATTTCTAGGACCTGGCCCTCACACAAACACCAACCCACGAACTGGGAAGCCCGACCGCGACAGAATTGTTTCCAGCGACGCAAAAAGAAGTATTCGTTACGGGGCCCATGAAATGAATAGCAAGCCAAGCAAGCATCACTATCATGAGGAGACATGGACGTTCGAGATAAAAACCAACACCATGAACGTTGACAATACTGTTGTACGCGTTCCCCTGACGAAGAAGTGAAATGAAGATACAAATAACTGATATTTTTTCTGACAAAGGCACTGTGAGAGTAAAATTCAACTCACCTTTTGGAAATGCCACAGCTTTATGGAGCGGAACCAAGTTAAAAACTGGTGAAATTCTGGATGTAGAGTTAGAACTTGATGAAATATTTTCATGGGGACAAAACATCATGTCCTCATCTGTAAAAACACCACAGATCGCTTCTGCGAATGGGGCTCATAAAATTATCGGCGAGCTTATCCAAGATGCAGACCAAAGTTGCTCAATACTAAAAATCGGCGATTCAGTAATTTTGATTGAAATTGACAAGCCAATCACCGGCAAGCCCAGCTTTGTTGAAGTGATAACAAATGACATTCTTCTTCACCCAACAAATGTTTGAGCATAAGTTCACTTACTCACAGCCGTAAATTACATATAAAAAAATGCTCAACCAGCGGAAATCAATCGGAGAGAGCTATAAAAAATACACATTTTTGAACATGCAACATAAAGAAAATCAACAACAATACTAGATACAGACGGAAACCCAATCACCGCCTGCACGGACTATTGAAACGAAACATCAACCTAAACTTTCAATCCTCCGCAGCCTTCTATTCAAAAGCCAGGAAAAATATATAAAATTCAGACCAGCGATTACCTCCCCTTCATCCAATCAAACAATTCAAACTTCACAGAATGTAGTTAGTCAGGCAGATGAAGTATTTAAGGTAGATCGTGGGCATGGGGCTGCTACGCAGCCCAACGCGAGCAAGCTCGCTCCCCACAAGTGTTCGCTCACCAGGGGTGGGTTACGTTGCCCTTAGATCCCAGCCAACGCCAAGTCCATCGCGAAGTAGGTAAAGATCAAATCCGCACCCGCACGCTTGATCGACCCCAAGGTCTCACGCACGACCCGATCCTCATCGATCGCTCCCGCCTGGGCGCCGAACTTGATCATCGCGTATTCGCCGCTGACCTGGTACGCCGCCACCGGCAGGCGCGAGGCTTCGCGGATGTCGCGGATGATGTCGAGGTAGGCACCGGCCGGCTTGACCATCAGTGCGTCCGCGCCTTCCTGTTCGTCCAGCAGCGATTCGCGCACGGCTTCGCGGCGGTTCATCGGGTTCATCTGGTAGCTTTTGCGGTCGCCCTTGAGCGCACTGCCGCCGGCTTCGCGGAATGGGCCGTAGAGGGCCGAGGCGAATTTGGTGGAGTAGGCCATGATCGGGATATGGGTGAAGCCGGCTTCATCCAGCGCACGGCGGATGGCCTGGACCTGGCCGTCCATGGCGGCCGAGGGGGCGATCACGTCGGCCCCGGCGCGGGCGGCGGCAACGGCTTGCTTGCCGAGGTTGACCAGGGTCGCGTCGTTGTCGACATGGGCACCGTGCATCACGCCGCAGTGGCCGTGGTCGGTGTATTCGCAGAAGCACGTGTCGGACATTACGATCATGTCCGGCACCGCGTCCTTGATGATCGAGGACATCCGCGAGACCAGGCCGCGTTCCTTCCAGGTGTCGCTGCCGTTGGCGTCCAGGTGGTGGGACACGCCGAAGGTCATCACCGACTTGATACCGGCACGGGCATAGCGCTCGATCTCGGCAGCCAGCTTCTTTTCCGGGATGCGTTGCACGCCGGGCATGCTGGTGATCGGCACGAAGTCGTCGATTTCTTCTTCGACGAAAATCGGCAGCACCAGGTCGTTGAGGGTGAACTCGGTTTCCTGGAACAAGCCACGCAGCTCCGGGGAGCGGCGCAGGCGGCGTGGACGGGCTTGGGGGAACTGGCTGGTCATGGCTGTCCTGAAAAAGTGGCGGGAAATCTTTGGGGCGAAAGCTTATGCCCCAAGGCCCCGGCAGCACAAATGCCCAGGGGCCAACAGTGTATTGCGGGGGCCGTAATAATGTATTGATCTAGAGCTGTAGACGACCTTCGATACACACCGTAACGGCGCCGCCGACCCAGATTTCATCACCCTGGCGCTCGACGCGAATACGCCCCGCACGCCCCATGGCCGTGCCCTGGCTGACCACGTAGCACTCAGGTGCGAGTCCTTCGCTGAGCAGCCATTGTGCGACGCCCGCATTCAGGCTGCCGGTGGCAGGGTCTTCCTGGGCCCCGTCGCCTGCGACAAAGGCACGCACCTCAAACTGCGCGTCCACGTCGTCAGCCGGGTTGCAAGGAGCAATCACCCCGACGGCCAGCCCAAGCAGCTGCGAATAGTCCGGCTGCAAGGCCAGGACCTGATCACGGTCAGCCAGCATCACCGCGAGCCACCCCGCGCCATTGTCGACCCACTGGCTGCGCACAATGGCCCCCGGCGCCAGGCCCAATCCCAGGCGAACGCGCTCCAGCAGCGCGGAGTCCACAGGGCCGGAGCGCATTAACGGCGGTGCAATAAACGCCAGTTCATCGCCTTGACGCCGAATACGCACCAGGCCGATTCCACACTCCTGGATAATCTCCTCGCCTTGGGGTACCCCACCCGCCTTGAGCCACGCATGGCAACTGCCCAGCGTCGGGTGCCCGGCGAACGGCAGCTCCTGCAAGGTGGTAAAGATCCTCACCCGGTAGTCCGCCCGAGCATCGCGCGGTGTCAGCAAAAACGTGGTTTCACTGAGGTTTGTCCATTTGGCGAAGTCAGCCATCTGTTGGTCGCTGAGGCTGTCAGCACCCAGCACGACGGCCAGCGGATTGCCCTTGAGCGACACGCTGCTGAATACATCCAGTTGTTTGAAATCGAAAGTCGGCATGCTTCAGCTCGGAATATTCAGGCCACGGATGACCGCCGGCCGGGCGACAAAGCCGTCCAGCGCGCGCAGTACGTTAGGGAAGTCGGCAATGCCCACCAGATCGCCCGATTCATAGAAACCGATCAGGTTGCGAATCCAGGGGAAGGTGGCGATGTCGGCGATGCTGTAGTCGTCGCCCATGATCCAGGTGCGGCCGAGCAGGCGCTTTTCCAGCACGTCCAGCAGGCGACGGGATTCCGCGGCGTAACGGTCGCGGGGGCGCTTGTCTTCGTAGTCCTTGCCGGCGAACTTATTGAAGAAGCCCAGTTGGCCAAACATCGGACCGATGCCCCCCATCTGGAACATCAGCCATTGAATCGTTTCATAACGTGTCGCCGGATCTTCGGAAAGCAACTGGCTGGATTTTTCCGCCAGGTAGATCAGGATTGCGCCTGACTCGAACAGCGCCAACGGCTGCCCCGCCGGGCCGTCGGGGTCGATGATCGCGGGGATTTTGTTGTTGGGGTTCAGGGACAGGAACTCGGGGGAAAACTGGTCCTGGGTCTCGAAACTGACCTTGTGCGCCTCATAAGGCAGGCCCAGCTCTTCGAGCATGATCGAGACTTTTACCCCGTTGGGCGTGGGCAACGAGTACAGTTGCAGGCGCTCCGGATGCCGGGCGGGCCATTTGCTGTTGATCGGGAACGCGGCGATCGGGTTCATCGGGAAACTCCCTGGCGGAAAGCCCCCATGATAATCATCTGTCCCACGTCCTGCATGGGTCATCAATGCGCAACATCAGCGGGCTATTATCCCCCGTGGGCGAACCAATACGCCCGCGTGCACTCTTAAGTGCGCTCAAACGGTGAATGGAGGCACCTCGCTGTACCGACACGGAATACCCGCAGGACGCCCCAGGCGTCATTGGGGCCAGGCTTGTCCGCCTTAACGTGACGCACGAAGACTCGAACCCATAATGACGATCAAGCCTCTGCGCCTTGTGCAACGACTGCAACACTACGCCTACATCCTGTTGCCCCTTTTGCTGGTGAGCGGCGCCATGGTTGCCGCCCTCGACGCCCGGGAAAGCCGCGCCCAACCGGTGGACGGCGTGCAAACCCTGGTGTTCCTGCGCCACGCCGAGAAACCGGCCGGCGGCCTGGGCCAACTCAATTGCCAGGGGTTGAACCGAGCAATGAACTTGGCCACCCTGCTGCCGGAAAAATTCGGCAAGGCCAACTTCGTGTTTGCCGCCAACCCGACGCGCAATGTCGAGGAAGGTGAGCTGGACAATTCCTACAGCTATATTCGCCCGTTGATGACCATCAGCCCCAGCGCCATCAAGCTGGGCCTGCCGGTGAACATCAAGTTCTCGGCCAACGACACCAGCGACCTGGCCGACGAACTGGTGGAAGACAAATACCACAATGCCACCATCTACACCGCGTGGTCCCACGGCTACCTGCCGGAGCTGATCAACAAGGTGGCCAGCGAGGCCTCCGGCGAAAAACACACGATTACCGACGACTGGTCCGGCAGCGACTACGACACGCTGTACGTACTGACGCTGACCTGGCACAACGGCAAAGCCTCGTTGCTCAGCCGCAACTACAAGCAGGGCCTGAACGACGGTGAAGAAACCTGCCCGCAGCCAACACAGGTGAGTGCCGATAGCTGAGGGCGTATGATGCACCGCTATTGACTCATTTGCGGACCCTCCCCCATGCCCAACCTCGCCCCCACCCAGCCCGTCCGGGGCTGGTCGTTCTGGTGGAAACCTGCCCTCTTCCTATTGGTGGCCTGCGTCGGCCTCTACTACGTGAAGTGGTCGCCCTACTACTTCAAGGCGTTTGTCGCCGCTGACAACCACAGCATCGGCGCCTCGATCCTCAACGATCAACAAAGCTCGCCATTGGCGGCAGCGCTGGCCTACGCCCAGGTGTATTTCCTGGCGATCTGGAAGGCTGCCGTACTGGCGGTGATCCTCGGCTCGCTGCTGCAAGTGCTGATCCCCCGCGACTGGTTGCTGCGCCTGTTTGGCCGTGCCGGCCTCGGCTCGACCTTGCGCGGCGGGCTGTTCGCCTTGCCGGGGATGATGTGCAGTTGCTGCGCGGCGCCCGTCGCGGCCGGTATGCGCCGCCAGCAGGTGTCGGTGGGCGCGGCATTGGCCTTCTGGATTGCCAACCCGGTGCTGAATCCGGCGACGCTGGTGTTCATGGGTTTTGTACTGGGCTGGGGCTTTACCGCGTTGAGGCTGGTGGCGGGCATTGTGCTGGTGGTGGGTGTGTCACTGGTGGCACAACGCATCGCACGGCCGGACCAGGTGCCGGAAGTTGCCTTGGACGCGGTGGCCGAGGCCAGCCAGGTCGAAGCGCAACCCTTCTTCAGTCGCTGGCTGCGTACCCTGTGGCAGCTGTTCTGGAGCACCATACCGATCTATATCCTGGCGGTGCTGGTGCTCGGTGCCGCACGGGTGTGGCTGTTCCCCCACGTGGACGGCGCCATGGCCAACAGCCTGGTGTGGCTGGTGCCCCTGTCGATTGTCGGCACGCTGTTTGTGATTCCTACAGCGGCAGAGATCCCCATCGTACAAACCATGATGACCCTGGGCATGGGCACCGGCCCGGCCGTGGCCTTGCTGATGACCCTGCCCAGCGTGAGCCTGCCGTCGCTGTTGATGCTGCGCAAGGATTTCGATGCGCGGGTGCTGGTGACGGTGGCCGGGTTGACCATGCTGGTGGGCGTGGTGTGCGGGTTGATCGGCGCGCTTATCCTCTGAGGGCGCGCTCGCGCAGATAGGCCGTGACTGCGCCCTGCTCTCCCGCAAACTCGATGCGTGCGCCTTTGCTTTCACGCTGGAAGGCGTACATCGGGTCGTAATACTCGCGCAACAGCCCTTCAATCCAGGCGCGATGCAGGTCCACGGCGCCGCTGCGCAGCTGTTCCGCCAGAGCATCCTGCATGATCGCCTGCAACCGCTGGAAACGCTCGCCGCCCAGGCGCTTGTGGATATTGGCCAGGCCCTGGGTCAGGCGTTCGGCAAACAACGCCTGCCCCTGCTCACCAAATACCGCGATGAATTCTGCGCAAAGGTCAATCACGTAATCGCGCAGGATGCGCTCGACACGGCCTTCGACGCTGTCTTCCAGCCACACCATCGGAAAGGTCTGCATGCCCTTGTGCAACGGCAACGGCAGCGCGCAGCTGCCGATCATGCGGCTTTCATCCTCGACCACGAACTGCTCGATACCGCCCGCGCGTTTTTTCAGCAGGTCCACCGCCAGGCGGTTTTCGAAGTCGATAGTGGAGGGTTGCGCCGTGGCGCGTTTGCCGAAGCTGGAACCGCGGTGGTTGGCATGGCCCTCCAGGTCCAGGGCGTTGCGCAACTGGCCCAGCACCTCGGTCTTGCCGGTGCCGGTCATACCGCCCAGCAACACGAAATCACAGTGGGCGGCCGCCTGGTCAAGGGTATCCAGCAGGAAGGTCCGCATGGCCTTGTAGCCACCGCCGACCCGGGGGTACTCGATGCCGGCTTCGGTCTTCAACCATTGCTGCACGATCTGCGAGCGCAGCCCGCCACGGAAGCAATACAAGAAACCGTCAGGATTGGCCTGGGCAAACCGTGCCCATTGTTCGATGCGTTCAGCCTTGATCGCCCCCGACACCAGCTCATGCCCCAGCACAATCGCGGCTTGCTGGCCCTGCTGCTTGTAGCAGGTGCCGACGCGTTGACGCTCGTCATCGGTCATCAACGGCAGGTTGATCACGCCAGGGAACGCGCCCTTGGCGAATTCGACCGGTGCACGGGTGTCCATCATCGGCCGGTCGTTGAGGAAAATGTCGCGGTAATCGGTGATGTCAGTTGCCATCAAACCACCTCTACCGCGTGGGTCTGTCGCTCAACCAGTTCGCCGATGGGCTCAAGGTTCAGGCCCAGCTCGGCGGCGACCGCATGGAATTCTGCGTCGCCTTCAGGCGCGACCGCGATCAGCAGGCCACCGCTGGTCTGCGGGTCGCACAGCACGCGTTTGTGCAATTCCTGCAGACGCCCGACCTTGCTCGAGTAGCTGTCGAAGTTGCGCAAGGTGCCACCCGGCATGCAGCCCTGGTCCAGGTAGTCCTCGATCCCGGGCAGACGTGGGACTTTGTCGTATTCGATACGTGCGGTCACGGCGCTGCCGTCCGCCATCTCCACCAAATGGCCCAACAGACCGAAACCGGTGACATCCGTCATTGCCGTCACACCGGCCAGCTTGCCGAAACGGCTGCCGGGTTTGTTGAGGGTGCACATCCAGTCACGGGCCAGGCCGATATCCGCCTCACGCAACTTGCCCTTCTTTTCGGCGGTGGTGAGGATGCCGATACCCAACGGTTTGGTCAGGTACAGGCGGCAGCCCACGGTGGCGGTGTCGTTGCGCTTCATATGGCGCTTTTGCACGATGCCGGTGACGGCTAGGCCGAAGATCGGCTCGGGCGCGTCAATGGAGTGCCCGCCCGCCAACGGGATGCCGGCTTCGTCGCACACCGAGCGGCCGCCACGGATCACTTCACGGGCGATCTCCGGCGCCAGCACGTTCACCGGCCAGCCAAGAATGGCGATGGCCATCAACGGGTCGCCGCCCATGGCGTAGATGTCACTGATGGCATTGGTGGCGGCGATGCGGCCGAAATCGAAGGGATCATCGACAATCGGCATGAAAAAGTCAGTGGTGGAGACCACGCCACGCTCATCGTCGATGGCGTACACCGCCGCGTCGTCGCGGGAGGTGTTGCCCACCCACAGGTTGGGGTCAAGGTTCTGCGCGCCGCTGCCAGCCAGGATCACTTCCAGCACCTGGGGCGAAATCTTGCAGCCACAACCCGCGCCGTGGCTGTACTGGGTAAGGCGAATCGGCTCGTTCATGGTGGACCTCAAGCTATCAAGTGGGCGGATTCTAACAGACAGCAAAAGGCCGGCTGGGCTCTTGTGAGCACAGCCGGCCTTTGGGGTTGCAGCGTTACTGCCGGGCAGCGAGCAGACGCTTGTGACGGTTGCGCCGAGCGATGTTCAGGCACTCGATGGCCGCCGAGAAGGCCATGGCCGCGTAGACGTAGCCTTTAGGCACATGGGCGCCGAAGCCTTCGGCGATCAGCGTCATGCCGATCATGATCAGGAAGCCCAGGGCCAGCATCACCACGGTCGGGTTGTCGTTGATGAACTTGGCCAACGGCTCGGCCGCCACCAGCATCACGATCACCGAGGTCACCACGGCGATGATCATGATCGGCAAGTGCTCGGTCATGCCCACGGCGGTAATGATGCTGTCGATGGAGAACACCAGGTCAAGCAACAGGATCTGCCCGATGGCTGCGGCAAAGCCGATGGCCACGACATTGCCGGTGCTGGTCTTCTCTTCGGGCTCAGGGTCCATGCTGTGATGGATCTCGGTGGTGGCCTTCCAGACCAGGAA
The DNA here is from genome assembly GCF_900105325.1 of Pseudomonas marginalis. Lineage (NCBI taxonomy): Bacteria > Pseudomonadati > Pseudomonadota > Gammaproteobacteria > Pseudomonadales > Pseudomonadaceae > Pseudomonas > Pseudomonas marginalis. Next base: position 89,539 of record NZ_FNSU01000002.1, on the reverse strand, counting down.
CAGGCCACCGGCGATCAGGATCATGTCCTTCCATGAGAACGCCTGGCCGAGCACTTCGAACACCGGCGTAGTCAATTGCACGATAAACGCAATGGTGCTCAACAGGCCCAGGCGCAACACCAGCGCCATGCTGATACCGATGCGTCGCGCCTTGGCCCGATGTTTCTCCGGCAATTTGTTGGTGAGGATCGAGATAAAGATCAGGTTATCGATGCCCAGCACGATTTCCATCACGATCAAGGTGGCCAGGGCAATCCAGGCGGTAGGGCTGGCGGCCAGTTGTAAAAGGTAATCCATAGGTCAGTCCTGACGTTGTGCTGGGGAGATTAGGTTTCTTTGGTGTTCGATTCAGACTCGTTTTCTTCCTGATCGTCCTTTTTTTGTGGATTGATCAGGCCATTTGTCGCTTCACTCAACGCCTGCTCGGCAGCTTTCTGGGTGTCATCGATGGCTTGCTTGGCCGACTCGGTGGCTTTGCCCATGACCTGTTGCGCGCTTTTTTCGACCTGATCGCAACCGCTGATCATCACCAATGAAAGCGCAAGCAACGATGCCGCGCTCAGGAAATTGAGTTTCATCATGTCTTCCTCGTTAGAACCATTGGGTCCAAATAGTGGCCCCGCGATAGCGAGGCATTCTATGCAGGCAAACAGTTCAGGAAAATTCGTATTTTCCTCGCGTATACTTCGGTTTTTACGAAGCGACGATCATCATGCTCAATTACCGACAGTTGCATTACTTCTGGGTAGTGGCCAAGACCGGCAGCATCGTGCGCGCCTGCGAGCAACTGAACCTCACGCCCCAGACCATCAGCGGGCAGATCAGCCTGCTGGAGCAAACCTACGGGATTGCGCTGTTTCAGCGGGTAGGCCGCCAGCTTGAACTCACCGAAGCCGGGCGCCAGGCCCTGCCCTATGCCGAACAGATGTTCCAGACCGGCAATGAACTGGAGGCGATGCTGCGCGCGCAGCCCGATGAGCAACAGATCCTGTTTCGGGTCGGGGTGGCGGATGTGGTGCCCAAGTCCATCGTGTACCGACTGATCGCGCCGACCATGGAATTGAGCGAGCCCCTGCGCATTACCTGCCGTGAAGACAAACTCGAGCGTTTATTGGCCGACCTGGCGATCCAGCGCCTGGACCTGGTGATCTCCGACAGCCCCATGCCCTCGCACCTGGATATCAAGGGCTACAGCCAGAAACTGGGGGAATGTGGCATCAGTTTTTTCGCCACCCAGGCATTGGCTGACAGGTACGCCGGTGACTTCCCACAGTGCCTGCACGGCGCGCCCCTGTTGATTCCCGGCGCGGAAACCGTAGTACGCAGCCGTTTGCAGCGCTGGTTTGCCGAGCAGCAGATCCTGCCCAGGATCATCGGCGAGTTCGATGACAGCGCCTTGATGCAGGCCTTTGGCCAATCCGGCAGCGGGATCTTTATCGCGCCCAGCGTGATCGCCGATGAGGTGGTGCGCCAGTACGGGGTGGCGTTGATTGGCCAGACCGATGCCGTCACCGAATCGTTCTACGCGATCTCGGTGGAACGCAAGGTCAAGCACCCCGGCATCGTGGCGATAACCGAAGGTGCACGGCGAGAGTTGTTTACCGCCCTGCCCTGAGCGTTCAGGCGTTGGACGCGGCCGCTGGCCTGGCGGTCATCAGCCACAGCGCCAGCAGGATCGACACCAGGATAAACCCGGAAGCGGCAAAACCCAGGCTGCCGAGGCCGAGGGTGTCGATCACATGCCCGCCGACCATGGCCCCCAGGCCAATGCCCAGGTTGGCCCCGGCGATATTCAACGACGCCGCAAACGCCGGCGCATGGGGTGCGGCCTTCATCAACCGCACATGGCTGACCAGGAACAGCGCCGCCTGGGTCACGCCCCACACCGCCATCGCCGCCGCCAGGCCGACCGTGGAGTGGATCGCAGGTACCAGCGCGACCATGCCGGCGATCATGAAACCGCAGAACACCGTCGAGGCAATCAGCGGGTGACGGTCCACCGCACGCCCGCCCAGGGAGTTGCCGATCAGCCCCACTGCGCCAAAGCCCATCAGGCACCAGCCCACCAGCGTGCCGTCGAAACCGGCCAGGCGCTCAAGGATGTCCGCCAGGTAGGTATACGCCGTGAACATGCCGCTGAACACCAGGACCGACAACAGGATATGGCCTTGCATCAGCGGGTTGCGCAGGATCTTGAACTGCGAGCGCAACGACACCTGGTCGTTCTTCGGCTGGGTCACCGGCAGGTAGATAAACAGCAGCAAGGCCTTGGCCAGCGCGACCACGGCGAGGATCGCAAACGCGGCGCGCCAGCCGAACATATCGGAAATCAACGTGCCCACCGGGATACCGAACACCGTGGCGCAGACGATGCCGAAGCCGATTTTTTCGATGGCGCGCCCGGCGTATTCGGGGCCGACAATATCCACCGCCGTTTCACTGGCCAGGGCCCAGAACACCGGCAGGCCCAGGGCCGGGATCAAGCGCGCCAACGCCATCACCCAGATATTCGGCGCCAATGCGGCCACGGTATTGGCCACGCCGAACAGGAGCAGGATGCTGATAAACAGACGCTTGCGGGGGAAACGGGCGCAGTACGCGGTCAGAAACGGACCAAAGGCCGCCACGGTAAAGGCAAACAAGGTCACCAGCAGGCCGGCCTGGGACACGCTGACGTTGAGGTCCCGGGCGATGGACGGCAACAGGCCGACGATAACGAATTCTGTGGTCAGCACGGTAAAACCGGCGGCCGACAGCAGCAGGATGGGAAACAGCATGAAAACTCCAGAAACGACGACATCAACGACAGCCCGAAGGGCCCGCTGACGGAGAGGAAAGGTGAGAGGGGAGAATCTTAACAGAGTATGTCCGGCTTTTGCGAAGCCCCGGTGACCCAATGCCGCAGCGGCCGGGACAGGTCCAGCGGCATGCTAGACTTCGCGCCCTGCTTCCTACAGCTCTTTCCGCCTGCATTGCTGCGCCCTTAAAAAAACTAGAGACAACCTTTATATGACTGCTGCCCCTTCCCTTTTCCAACGCCTGGCCCGCATCAGCCTGGTCACGCAAATCGTCATCGGCTTGATCGCCGGTATCCTGCTGGCCCTGCTCTTGCCGGAGGCGGCCAAGGCCGCCGGGTTTATCGGCAAGGTATTTGTTGCCGCGCTCAAGGCCGTGGCGCCGATCCTGGTGTTTGTGCTGGTGATGGCGTCGATCGCCAACCATAAACACGGCCAGGAAACCCATATCAAGCCGATCCTGTTCCTGTACCTGCTGGGCACCTTTGCCGCCGCCGTGGTGGCGGTGATTGCCAGCATGTGGTTTCCCTCATCGCTGGTGCTCGCCACCCATGACGCCACCGTGAGCGCTCCCGGCGGCATCGGCGAGGTCTTGCAAAGCCTGCTGTTGAGCGTGGTGGACAACCCCATCAGCGCGCTGATGAACGCCAACTTCATCGGCATCCTGGCCTGGGCCATCGGCATGGGCATTGCCATTCGCCATGCCGGCGAGACCACCCGCACGGTGCTCGACGACCTGTCCAACGGCGTGACCCTGATCGTGCGCGTGGTAATCCGCTTCGCCCCGCTGGGTATCTTCGGCCTGGTGGCTTCGACACTCGCCACTTCGGGCTTCGGCGCCCTGCTCGGCTACGCCCACCTGCTGGTGGTACTGATCGGTTGCATGCTGTTCGTGGCACTGGTGGTCAACCCGGCCATCGTGTTCTGGAAACTGCGCCGCAACCCGTTCCCGCTGGTGCTGATGTGCCTGCGCGAAAGCGGCATCACCGCGTTTTTTACCCGCAGTTCGGCGGCGAATATCCCGGTGAACCTGGCCTTGAGCAAACGCCTGGGCCTGCATGAAGACACCTACTCGGTGTCGATTCCACTGGGTGCCACGATCAACATGGCCGGTGCTGCGATCACCATCACCGTGTTGACCCTGGCGGCCGTGCACACCCTCGGCATTGCCGTGGACCTGCCGACTGCCGTGCTGCTCAGCGTGGTCGCGGCGATCTGTGCCTGCGGTGCGTCGGGTGTGGCCGGCGGCTCGCTGCTGCTGATTCCCCTGGCATGCAGCCTGTTCGGTATCCCCAGCGAAATCGCCATGCAGGTGGTGGCCGTAGGCTTCATCATCGGCGTGTTGCAGGATTCGGCGGAAACCGCGCTCAATTCGTCCACCGATGTGCTGTTTACCGCGGCGGCGTGCCTGGGCAAGGAAGAGCAGTCGGTTTAAAACAGCCAGCGTAAGCAAGCCCGGCGCCGTTCTTCAATGAAGAACGGCGCCGGGCTTTTTTTGTATGGGCTGGTCGGGTTTTCCGTGCCACGTGCTGGCTCGCAACCACGACAAACATTATGTAACACTGCCAACAGATGCCTCGGTCGATAAGGATTGTTCACCGCCATGCTCGGACAGCACCCCCTGATTCAAACACTGTACGACTTCGTATACGCCGAACAGGCCGCCAACTGGCAAAAACTTCAAGAGGTATGGGAACGTCCCTTGAAGGACAAGTTGCTGCAGGGCTGGACACAGGGCTTCGTTCGACTCGAACGTGGCGATACAGCCAAATTACTGTGGGCCTACCTCGACGACAACGAATCGCGCTTTCGTGCAGGTGACTTGCTGCGTCTGCATCTGGGCGATGCCCAAGGCCCGCTGCTATGCCAGGCCATGAAGTTCGAAAAGGAAGAGGATGATCGCTGGCTTCTCAGTTCGGATCAGGCAATGCTCATTTGGGAGAGCTATCAGGAAGGTGTTTGCTACGCGGACCCTGATGGCATGGACCTGACGCCGAAATATCTTCAAACCTTGCAGGATATTGAGAGCGACATACACGGTAACAACGCGATTCTTCCTTTGCTCGGCGATGCTCCCAATATCGGCTTCCATGACGCGGACCTCGAATACGCCGAGCAGATCGCGCTCAAAGAGGGCTGCAACCAGAAACAAGCCGAGGCCGTGGGTTTTGCCTTCGGTGCTGAACAGGTCGCCTGCATTCAAGGTCCACCCGGTACCGGCAAGACCAGAGCCCTTGCCCTGATTGCTCAGTTGCTGGTCGAGCGCGGCGAACGGGTGTTCATCACTTCGCATACACACATGGCCATCAACAACGCTCTGAGTAAGATTGCTGCGCGCGATGTGCCGACCGTCAAGGTCGGTGGCCGCCGGGAAGACCTCGACAAACACGTGGACTGGGCAGCCGAACCGGCCAGATGGGAAGGGATGCCAGAGGCAGGTCAAGGTTATGTGATTGGCGCCACGCCTTTTGCAACGTGTTCCTCATTGTCCAATTACAATTTCGACACGGTGATCTTCGACGAGGCCAGTCAGATCACCGTACCTCTCGCCCTGATGGCGATGCGCAAGGGCAAACGCTTTATTTTCATCGGCGACCAGAAACAACTTCCCCCCGTACTGCTTTCTCGCTCGGTTCTGTCAAAAGAATCCATGTCTGTGTTCGCCCGCCTGACGGCTCAGGATGCCGATCACACGGTAATGCTTGAAGAAACCTACCGGATGAATCGCTGGCTGACCCAGTGGCCCAGCCAAATGTATTACGGCGGGCGATTACGCGCCGCCGGGCGAAACAAGGACCGTCTCCTGTCGCCCATTCATCAGGCAGATGTCAGCGAAGCGCTTGATCCGCAAACCTGCGCGGTGTTCATCCCGACGCAGGACGCAAAAGCGCGGAACCGCAACCCAGCAGACGCCAGGTGCGTCGTCCAGTTGTGCCGGCAAGCGAACGACATGGGGCTGCCACTCCATGAAATCGGCATCGTGACGCCCTACCGTGCTCAGGGTCGAGCCATTCGCAAGGCGCTGGCCAAACAGTTCGGCAGCGAGGCCGCCAGTACAATCGTCGCGGATACTGTCGAGCGTATGCAGGGTCAGGAGCGGGAGTTGGTGATCCTGTCCCTGTGCAGTGGCGACGAAGCGTTTATCAGTGCAATCGGGACATTTTTCTTTCAGCCTGAGCGCCTGAACGTTTCCATCACACGCGCGATGACCAAGCTGATCATCATCGGGCCGGAGCTGCAGCACGGGATCATCTGTTCCAGCGAAACAGCACAGGCCTGGGCTGAGCAATACCGCCAGTTGATCAGCCAATGCCATAAGGTAAATGTCCCGCTATGACTCTTTTCATACCCGAATGGCAGCGCAGCAGCGGCTCCCAGCAACAGTGCAAGCGGGTACTCAAGAAGCTTGAGGATGACTACGTCGTCCGCAAATGCCTGACCCAAGACAGTTGGGCACCGGATTTTTTCCTACAGCGCGGTGAGCTTGAGTGGCTGGCGCTGATGGTGTGCGAGTTGCCGTACGATACGCTGGACCCGGACCAGCTGTTTTTGACCGCAGAGCAGACAGCATTCAGCCAGATGCTGGAGAAACTGGGAACATTCGAAACCCAGGCCGGTATCCCGGCCATGCGCAAGATGGTGGTGATGTGGGGCTGCGACTCCGAGCAAAGTAAAATCCTCTGGTCAAGGCATTGCGAAGGTCGGGGAATCTGGCTGATGTCGAAGAAGACGTTCCTTGAGTCCGGTGCAGAACAACTGCCCAAGCTGCTCAAGGCACTGTCTTCGGAAACCCGGCAGACCCTTATGGGCCGTTACTTTTCCGAGGCCGAAATAGCCGGGCTCCGCTCAACACGCCGTCAGTTTTCGCGCGACAACAGTGCCCGCACGCTGCGCTACTTTCTGGACCCTCAGCAAGAGTGGGCCAGCAAGCTCGACCTGGACCTTCCGGATGAGCAAACGGAAATGGCGGGGGATTTTTCCGTGCGGCTGATCAATGGTGTAGCGGGCAGCGGCAAAACGCTTATTGCTGCCAGTCGCGCCTATATCCTGGCCAGGAAATTCCCTGACCAGCAGGTTCTCATGCTGATTCACAACGTTCCTGTCGTGAAAGATCTGAAACACCGCCTGCAGCGCGTCTATGGGGAAATCCCCAAGAACCTCACCATCATGACGGCGCTGGGCTGGATCTCAAGGCAATGGAGGGCGCTGTTTAAAGAAACACTGAAGATGCCTAAGTTCACTACCGAAGCCATAGGCCTTATTCAGCATTTTCGCGACACGGAATACCGGGAACTGAAACCGGACAATAACCAGTTGCTTGATGAGTTCAACTTTATAAACGACAACGTCGTCATCGACGAGCCTGATTATCTCAAGGCAGAACGGACAGGCCAGGGCTTTGCGCTGCGCAAAGAGGAGCGACAACAGGTCTGGGCGCTGTACGAACGGGTGACCAAAGCCCTGTTCAATCAGCATGGGCTGCGTTTATGGAGCTCGCTCCCCCGTGATCTGTGCCTGGCCAATCGCCCAGACACGCTGGAAGCCTATCAGCACATTCTGGTGGACGAGGCGCAGTTCTTCGCACCGTCGTGGTTCCAACTGATCAAACTCACCCTGGAAAAAACCGAGGGAACGCTGTTTTTATGCGCTGATCCGAATCAGGGCTTTCTGAAGAGCCGCCTTAGCTGGAAACGAGTCGGCCTGGATGTGGCGGGCAAGACCAAAAAGCTGCGCAAATCGTATCGCACCACCCAGGCCATACTAAGCGCTGCCAGCCAGATGTTGGCCGATATTACACAGACCGATCCGGACGAGTATCTGCAACCAGACTTCGACGGTATGGAAGCAGGTACACCGCCGCTGTTTGTTCTGTCTCCCTCTCCACAGGATGCCGTTGTCCAGGCCTGCAATGAAATTGGAGCGCATCGGAACAGCTATGAATTACCGTTGTCGGCAATGTTGCTGCTGTATGGCAAGGGCATAGACAAAGCGTTGTTAATGAAAACCCTGAAGAAGAGTTTCGGCACCGAGCGAATCTGGGACATGAATGATCCAGACGTCGTCCCCGGTCATGATGAGACGCTGCGAATCGCGACGGTTGAAAGTGCAACCGGACTGGAAGCCAACGTAGTGTTTCTGGTTGGGCTGGAAAAATTGCTCAGGATTATCGAGCAGAAGGCTGGCATCACGGCGGACGAGCTGGAACGGAATGCTCGCAAGCTGTATATGGCGATGACTCGCGCAGGCCAACGGCTTGTGCTGATCTCGTCTACCCCGCTACCGGAGAAAATTGCGGGGGTGTTTGTCCACACCGGGATGGAATAAAAAACGCCCAGGGTCATTCGACGAAGAACGGCTCCGGGCGTTTTCCGATGCCTGGGCTTAGAAAGCGCCCATGTAGTCACGCTTGCCCACTTCTACACCGTTGTGACGCAGCAAGGCGTATGCGGTGGTGACGTGGAAGAAGAACTGCGGCAGGCCGTAGGTCAGCAGGTAGGACTGGCCGCTGAAGCGCTTCTCTTTCGGCGTGCCTGGGCGGGTGATGATCTCGATGCCTTCCTTGCCGTCGACTTGCTCGGGCTTGATGGTGTCGACAAACGCCAGCACCTTGGCGATCAGCGCTTGCAGGTCGGCGAAGGTGACTTCGGTGTCTTCGTATTTCGGCACTTCGATCTCAGCCAGGCGTGCGGAAACACCCTTGGCGAAGTCGACGGCGATCTGCACCTGGCGCACCAGTTGGAACATGTCCGGGAACAGCCGCGCTTGCAGCAAGGCGTTGGGTTCGATGTTCTTGGCGGTGGCGTGGGCTTCGGCTTTGTTCAGCACATCGCTCAGGGCGCTGAGCATTTGCTTGAAGACCGGGATGGAGGCGGCGTACAGGGAAATAGTCATGGCAGTCTCATGGGTAGTGGCAGGGTTGGAACCAGCGGCGATTATAGACACGCCAGGCGCTTGTCTTTTATTTTTTCCGGCTTAGGCTAGGCGGGGGCGTTCTCAATTAGTTTCCTCGCCGCGCTGGGGAAACTAATTGAGAACGCCCCCATTCACTGCATAGGGAAAGCGCGATGACCGCCGAGCACGACACCGACACCCCTGAGCCGCGCCTGAACAGCACGGAAATTCGCGTCCTGGGTTGCCTGATCGAAAAACAGGCGACCAACCCGGAAACCTATCCCCTGACCCTCAACGCCCTGGTCCTGGCCTGCAACCAGAAGACCAGCCGCGAGCCGGTGATGAACCTGAGCCAGGGCCAGGTTGGCCAGAGTCTGCGTGCGTTGGAAGGCCAAGGCTTCACGCGCCTGGTGATGGGCAGCCGTGCCGACCGCTGGGAGCATCGCGTGGACAAGGCGCTGGAACTGGTGCCGGCCCAGGTGATCCTGACCGGGCTGCTGTTCTTGCGTGGGCCGCAGACGGTCAACGAACTGCTGACCCGCAGCGGGCGCATGCATGACTTCGAGGATGCCGAGCAGGTGGTGCACCAGCTGGAGCGCCTGATTGCCCGCGGGCTGGCGCTGCTGGTGCCGCGTCAGGCGGGGCAGCGGGAAGATCGCTATACCCATGCGCTGGGGGATCCGGCGGACATCGAGGTGATTATCGCGGCGCGGGGAAGCCCGGTGGAGCGCTCTGCCGGCGCAGTCTCGCTGGATCGTATCGAAGAGCTTGAAGCACGAATTGCAGCTCTGGAGGAGCGATTGGCACAGCTGGAACAGGCCTGACACGGTCAAACATGTGGGAGGGGCTTGCCCCCTCCCACATTTAGAGCTGCAGTGGCCTTCAGTTGCGGGCGAAGGCTACTGCTGCCTGGAACTGTTCATCCGTAGGCCGCACGCCGGTATAAAGCACAAACTGCTCCAACGCCTGGATCGCAATCACCTCCAGCCCAGTGATTACCCGCTTGCCTTTGGCCCGTCCACGCACGATCAGTGGCGTTTCGGCGGGGATCGCCACCACATCGAAGACAGTGTCCGCTGCATCCACGGCATCCGCCTCGAACGCCAGGGCATCCGCCTCGGCCCCGCCGGTCATGCCGATGGGCGTCACGTTGATCAGCATCTGCGGGCGCAAATCGCCCAGTTCCGCCTGCCACTCATACCCCAGGTTATGCGCCAACGCCCGGCCCGCCGCTTCGTTACGCGCCACGATCACACCATTGGCGTAACCGCCATCCCGCAAGGCGCTCGCCACGGCCTTGGCCATACCGCCACTGCCACGCAGGGCGAAGGTCGAATCCTGCGGCACGGCGTGTTTCTTGAGCAATTGTTCGACGGCGATGTAGTCGGTGTTGTAGGCCTTGAGATGGCCATTGGTATTGACGATGGTATTCAGGGAGTCGATGGCTTGAACCGAATCGTCCAGTTCGTCCACTAAGGCAATGGCGGCCTCCTTGAAGGGCATGGACACCCCGCAACCCCGGATGCCCAACGCACGGATACCACCTATCGCGCCGGGCAAATCCTGGCTGCTGAAGGCTTTATAGTAGAAGTTCAGCCCCAGCTGTTCGTACAGGTGGTTATGAAAACGCAAGCCAAAATTCCCAGGGCGGGCCGACAGCGACATGCACAGTTGGGTGTCCTTGTTGGGGTGCATCTGCATGGATAACTCCTTTGAGTAAGCAAATCGGTACAGACCTTACACAACCTTTACCTAGCGGCCGTGCTGTTTTTCAGAAATACGTTGTCTTAAAAGTATCCCCGCGACATTACTTGAGTCTATTGATTGCAGACCACAAGCGCAGGGGCTAACCGAGGAATGACCATGATTCGTACAATCCCCAAGATCGCCTTGCTGGTAGGTGCACTCGCTATGGCAGGCCAAGCCTCCGCCCATGGTGGTGGATGGGGTGGCCCAGCCGTCTTGGGTGCCCTGGTCGGCGCCGCCGTAGTGGGCTCCGTGGTGGCCAGCCAGCCCCGTGAGGTCTATGTGCAGCAGCCGGTCTACGTGCAACCACAGCCGGTGTATGCCGCGCCCCCGCCCGTCTACTACGCACCACCGCCACCGGTGTACGTGCAGCAGGAGGTCTATTATCGCCCGGCGCCGGTCTACTACGGCCCACCGCGTGGCTACTATGGCCCGCCCCACGGCTATTACCGCCGCGGCTGGTAAGTCTCAACCGTCAGCTATGCAACAGGCCTCGCCCACCCGCGGGGCCTTTTCTTGTGGGTAACGTCCGGATTTATCCTGCCAAGGTCGCTCTGAGGACAATGGCCGGGCTGCAATCCCACATGATTAAGGTCGAAAGTCTACTTGCCCGAACGGGGCTCACGCTGTCATGTTTGTGTCACGACACACTCCCACTATCAATCCTGTCCACTCCATAACAACAAGGACGACTGACCATGCCCACACAAAATCCGCACCGCACCGCTGGCCTGTGTACGTCCAGCAAGGTCTACAGCGCCCTCACGGAGCTCAAGCACCTGGAAGGCCACCGCAGCGCCAAGTTCCTCGCGCTGCTGGCGGAAAACCTGGTGCACAAAGGCCTGCTTAATGAGCAGGAAGTGGTGAGCATGCTCGATCAAGTGGTCGACTGAGGCCTTTTGTTGATGTCGACTATCGAGCCAGATGATTTTTCCTGAGCGCCTGTGCCCCGTAAGGTGACCTCCATAGCGATTGGAGGTCCTTATGCCCACTGTTCAAATCATGTCCGTCATCGGCAGCGCCGTCCCTGCCCCGCTTCGAGAGCTGGGTTTATTGGCTTGCTGGTACGTGGTGCGCGACGGCGAAGCCATCAGCGGCCCGCTGACGACTAAAGACGCAGCGGAGAAGCAGTTACAAGCTACAAGCTACAAACTTGAAGCTTGAAGCTTGAAGCTGCCCCTCTACGGCAACGGCAACTTGACCCGCGGCTTGCTTTCGACAAACAACGCCCAACTGGACATGAACAACGCCGCCACCAGCGGCCCGATCACAAATCCGTTGAGGCCGAATACCGACAGGCCGCCCAGGGTCGAGATCAGGATCAGGTAGTCCGGCATCTTGGTGTCCTTGCCCACCAGGATCGGGCGTAATACGTTGTCCACCAGGCCGATCACAAACACGCCGAACAGGCCCAGCACCACACCCTGCCAGATCGAACCGCTCAACAGGAAGTAGGCGGCCACCGGCCCCCACACAATGCCCGCGCCCACGGCCGGCAGCAGTGACAGAAACGCCATCAACACCGCCCACAGCAACGCACTGGGAATGTCCAGGAACCAGAAGATCAAACCACCCAGCGCCCCCTGGGTCACGGCCACCAGCACGTTGCCCTTGACCGTGGCGCGCACCACCCGATTGAACTTGAGCTGCAACCGACGCTTCTGCGGCTCGGCCAGCGGCACCGCCGTGCGGACCTTGCGCACCAGTTCCGGGCCGTCCCGCAGCAGGAAAAACAGCAGGTACAGCATGATGAAAAAACTCACCAGGAAATCAAACGTGCCCTGACCGAAGCTGAACGCCTGGGTCGCAAAGAACTGGCTGCCCTGCATCGCGCTCTTGACGATCTTCTCGCGCAGCCCTTCCAGGTTGCCCATGCCGAAGCGGTCCAGCAGGTGCTGGAAGTACGGCGGCAGGAAGTTCTTGAACTGCTCGATATAGCCGGCCACGTCCAGCTTGCCACTCTCGACGTTTTTGTACAGCGTGGCGCCCTCTTGCACCAGCAATGCGCTGGTAATGATCACCGGCAGGATCGCGATCACCAGGCACACCATCAAGGTGGCCAGGGACGTCAGGTTGCGGTTCCAGCCGAAGCGCTGCTGCAGGCGACGCTGCATCGGCGCAAAGATGATGCCGAGGATCACCGCCCAGAACACTGCACCGTAGAACGGCAGCAATATCCAGATAAAGGCGACGGTCACCAGGGCCAGCAGTAGCAGCAGGGTCTTGAATTGCAGGTTGGTTTGATTCATGTCCGATCCATGTCAGAAAAGCAGGCCGCGCGTGTGCGTCCAGCTGCTTAGTCCACCGCAAATCCCGGGAGTGCCATCTTTGTTGCGGTAAGCGTAGACCCAGATCAATAAAGCCCGGCACATGTTGGGCTACGCTCGCGGCCTTTTGCGATCCGATCCCCATGCCTCTCGTCCTTGCCCCCGAACTGCTCGCCCCCGCCGGCACCCTGAAAAACATGCGCTACGCCTTCGCCTACGGCGCCGATGCAGTCTACGCCGGCCAGCCGCGCTACAGCCTGCGGGTGCGCAACAACGAGTTCGACCACGCCAACCTGGCGCTCGGCATCCAGGAAGCCCACGCGCTGGGCAAGCGGTTCTACGTGGTGGTGAACATCGCGCCACACAATGCCAAGCTCAAGACCTTCCTCAAGGACCTCGCCCCGGTGATCGCCATGGGCCCGGATGCGCTGATCATGTCCGACCCGGGCCTGATCATGCTGGTGCGCCGACACTTCCCGATGATGCCGATCCATCTGTCGGTGCAGGCCAATACGGTGAACTGGGCCAGCGTGGAGTTCTGGCAGCAGCAAGGGATTTGCCGGGTGATCCTGTCACGGGAGCTGTCCCTGGAAGAAATCGGCGAGATTCGCCAGCAGGTGCCGGCCATGGAGCTGGAAGTGTTTGTCCACGGTGCCTTGTGCATGGCCTATTCCGGGCGCTGCCTGCTCTCGGGCTACATGAACAAGCGTGACGCCAACCAGGGCACCTGCACCAATGCCTGCCGCTGGAAATACCAGGCCACCCCGGCGGTGGAAAACGCCACGGGCGATATTGTCCAGGTGTATCAACCGGAACCCACACTGGGGATCGGCGCGCCCACCGACCAGGTGTTCCTGCTGCAGGAAGCCAACCGCCCCGACGAACAGATGCCCGCCTTCGAGGATGAACACGGCACCTACATCATGAACGCCAAGGACCTGCGCGCCGTGCAGCATGTGGAGCGCCTGACCCACATGGGCGTGCATTCGCTGAAGATCGAAGGCCGCACCAAATCGCATTTCTACTGCGCCCGCACGACCCAGGTGTACCGCCAGGCAATCGATGATGCCGTGGCCGGCCGTGCGTTTGACCGCAACTTGATGACCGACCTGGAATCCCTGGCCCAACGCGGCTACACCGAAGGTTTCCTGCGCCGCCACGTGCACGACGAATACCAGAATTACCAGAACGGCAGCTCAGTGTCCGAGCGCCAGCAGTTTGTTGGCGAATTGACCGGCGAGCGCCGCGGCGAGTTGGCCGAGGTCAAGGTGAAGAACCGCTTTGCCGTCGGCAATCATCTGGAATTGATGACCCCCGCCGGCAACTTTCACTTTGACCTGTCCAGTCTGCACAACGCCAAGGGTGAAGCCATCGAAGTGGCGCCGGGGGATGGGCACACGGTGTATGTGCCCCTGCCAGCGCAGGTGGATCTGCGCTTTGGGTTGTTGATGCGCGATCTCTAGATCCTGAACTGCCCCACCAACTGCCCCAACCGCTGGCCCAGGTCCGCCAGACTGCGCGAGGTCTGGGCGCCCAACTGGGTTTCATCGGCCACGCTGTCCACCGCCACGGCAATCTGATGCACGCTGCGGTTGATCTCTTCGGCGACGGCGGTCTGTTCTTCGGCAGCGCTGGCAATCTGCGCGTTCATCGAGTTGATGGTGCCGATCAACTGGGCCATGGTGTCCAGGGACGCCCCGGCTTCGTTGGCCTTAGCCGAGGTGCCGTCGCCGGCATCGCTGGAGCGGCGCATGGCATCCACGGCCGCTTCGGTGCCTTTTTGCAGGCGGTCGATCATGCCCTGGATTTCCTGGGTGCTGGTTTGCGTGCGGCTGGCCAGGGCGCGCACCTCGTCGGCGACCACGGCAAAACCGCGCCCGGCCTCCCCTGCCCGCGCGGCCTCGATCGCCGCGTTGAGGGCCAGCAGGTTGGTTTGTTCGGCAATCGAGCGGATCACGCCGAGCACGCTGACAATCGACGACACGTCCTGCTGCAGGCTGTCGAGGGACACACCGCTGCTGCGGATGTCATTCACCAGCGCATGGATCTGCGCGATGCTGCCGTCCACCACGCGCTTGGCGGCCTGGCCTTCGGCGTCGGTCTGTTGCGCGGCCACGGAGGCGCCCTGGGCACTGCGCGCCACTTCTTGCGCTGCGGAGGACATCTGATTGATGGCGGTGGCCACCTGGTCGGTCTCGTGACGCTGGCGTTCCATGGCCTGCTCAGAACGCTGGGCCTGGTCGGACACCTGGCTGACCAGGCCGGTGAGTTGGGTGGTCATCTCGGTGATCTGGCGCACCAGGCCATGGATCTTGTCGACAAAGCGGTTGAACGCACCAGCCAGGTCGCCCAGCTCGTCCTGGCTGGTGATGGCCAGGCGGCGGGTCAAATCGCCTTCGCCGGCAGCAATGTCGTCGAGGTTGGCTTTCATCAAATGCAGCGGGCGCAAAATGGTGTTGGCCAGCAGCATGCCGGCAGCGGCGATCACCAGCAACACCACCACGGCCACGCCGAGGATGCTCAGCAGCACGCCTTCCATGCGCGTTTTCACTTTGGCTTCGACCACCGCCACCTGGGCTTCGATGCCATCCAGGTTCACCGAGGTACCGATGACCATGTCCCACTTGGGCAGGTATTCGGTGTAGCCCATCTTGGGCACCAGTTCGGTCTGGCCGGGCTGGGTCGAGCTGTATTGCAGGTAGTGGGTGCCGTCCTTGCCGACCTTGACCAGGTCGCGGTTGACGTAGACACCGTTGGGATCACGGTTGTCCTTGAAGCTCTTGCCCACGCCGTCGGGGCTGTTGCCCTTGAACAGGCGGATGGTCTCGGAGTCGTAGCCGAAGAAGTAACCGTCCTTGCCGTAGCTGGTGTTGGACAGCAGCTTGACCACCTCGGCCCGCGCCGCCGTATCGCCGGGGGCGGCCGCGTCATAGAGCGGCTTGATGGTGGTCATGGCCACTTCCACATAACTTTGCAGGGTGGCCTTGGCGTTGTTGAGCAGGCGCTGGCGGGTTTCATCCACCTCATTGCGCGCCTGGCCCTGGAGGATCCACACGGTGGTCAGGCTGATGACCACGGCGAACAGCAACACCGGCACAACGGCGAGGGACAGGACTTTGGCCTTCAGGCTCAGACGCATGGCTTTTCTCTCTTATTGGGCGACTTGAGAGGTTATCGGCCAGCGCCGGTGAATCTGTAGATCAGAGCGTCATCGCCGCCAACCAGCCAAACGCCAGCAATGGGAGGTTGTAGTGCAGGAACGTCGGCACCACGGTGTCCCAGATATGGTGATGCTGGCCGTCGATATTCAGGCCGGAGGTCGGGCCCAGGGTGGAGTCCGAGGCGGGCGAACCGGCATCACCCAGCGCCCCGGCGGTGCCGACGATGCACACGATGGCCAGCGGGCTGAAGCCCAGTTGCACACACAGCGGCACGAAAATCGCCGCCAGGATCGGTACTGTGGAAAACGACGAGCCGATGCCCATGGTCACCAGCAGCCCCACCAGCAACATCAACAACGCCCCCACCCCACGGCTATGGCCGATGAACGCCGCCGAGGTTTCCACCAGCGAGCGTACGTCGCCGGTAGCCTTGAGCACTTCGGCAAAGCCTGACGAGGCGATCATGATGAAGCCGATCATCGCCATCATCTTCATGCCTTCGGTAAACAGGTCGTCGGTGTCGCGCCAGCGCACGATGCCCGAGACCGAGAAGATCAGGAACCCGGCCAAGGCGCCGATAATCATGGAGTCCAGCCACAACTGGATGATGAACGCCGAGGCAATCGCCAGGCCCGCCACCGCCAGGGTCAGCGGGTTGTACTGCACCGCCACTTGCTCGACCCGCTCGATTTTCTCCAGGTCATACACGCGCTTCTTGCGGTAGCTGATAAACACCGCCACCAGCAGCCCGACCACCATGCCCAGCGCCGGCAGGCTCATGGCGTGGGTGACGTTGACCTGGCTGATGTCCACGCCGCTCTTGGCCACGTTGGCCAGCAGGATCTGGTTGAGGAAGATATTGCCGAAGCCCACCGGCAGGAACATGTACGGCGTGATCAGGCCGAAGGTCATCACGCAGGCGATCAGGCGGCGGTCCAACTGCAATTTGGTCAGCACATACAACAGGGGCGGCACCAGCAACGGGATAAACGCGATATGGATCGGCAGGATGTTCTGCGACGCAATCGCGACCACCCACAGCAGGCCGATCAGCAGCCATTTGACGTGGTTGCCGCCGCTGGCTTGCTGACGGTCGACCAGCAGCAAGGCCCTGTCCGCCAGGGCGTGGGCCAGGCCGGACTTGGCAATCGCCACGGCGAAAGCGCCGAGCAAGGCGTAGGACAAGGCCACGGTCGCCCCCCCTCCCAAGCCACCGTTGAACGCCTTGAGCGTGGCCTCGATGCCCAGGCCACCGGTCAGGCCGCCCACCAGGGCGCCGACAATAATGGCGATGACCACATGCACGCGGGACAGGCTGAGCACCAGCATGGTGCCGACCGCGGCGATGACTGCGTTAATCATGGTTACCTCAAGCAGAAACATACAAAACAGGCATGCCCGCGCCCGGGCGGCCATCGGATGGCAGCCGGCGTGCAGGCTTGAAGGAGGTCTTATTAGAGGGCGCGCACTGTGCAGCAGGTCGCGCCCCATGTCAAAAAGCGACGCCGCTTTCAGGTTTAAATTGATCGTTTGAATAAAGAAAATTCCAGATCGGCCGATAACCGTGCTCTATGTGTTTTCAGGTAAGGATGTACCGATGTCCCTCAGACAGCTCTCCATTCAATGGAAAATCACCCTGCTCGCCGGCCTGTGCCTGCTGGGGATCGTGACCCTGCTGGTGGGTTTGTCGTTGTACCGCATGGCGCAGAGTTCCGAGCAGGTCAAGGCTTCCAGCATGCAGATGCTCGATGAAGCGGCCCAGGCTCGCATCGAGGCCCAAGGTGAGGTGCAGGCCGCGGGCATCCGCCGGCAATTCATGGACGCCTATCAATATGGGCACGGGTTTTCCCGCCAGGTCCTGTTCCTGCGTGAGCAAGCCGAAAAACGCTTCCTCGACGCCTTCGACACCCGCGAAGACCTGACCCGCCAGGTCAAGGCCGCATTGCAGGCCAACCCGGAACTGCTGGGCCTGTCCCTGGTATTCGAAGCCAATGCGCTGGATGGCAAGGATGAGTTGTTTGCCGACCAGGCCGAACTGGGCAGCAACGACAAGGGCCGCTTCGCCCTGTACTGGTCGCAGCCGACGCCGGGCACGCTGACATCGATGGCACTGCCGGAAAGCGACATGTCCGACACCCGCGTCGGCCCCAGCGGCGAACCGGCCAACGCCTGGTTCACCTGCCCGCGCAGCACCCTCAAGCCGTGTGTGATCGAACCGTACTTTTATGTGATCGACGGGCAAAACGTGCTGATGACCAGCATCGTGTTTCCGTTGACGGTCAATGGCAAGGTGATCGCTTCGCTGTCGGTGGACATCAACCTCAACAGCCTGCAGGCCGTGAGCCAGCAGGCCAGCCAGAAGCTGTATGACGGCCAGACCCAGGTCAGTATCCTCAGCCCCACCGGTTTGCTTGCCGGCTACAGCGCGGACGCCAGCCAGTTGAGCAAACGCCTGGATCAGGTCGATACGCAAAGCGGCGCGCAATTGATCAGCGCCCTGGCCGGCGGGACACAGACCCGCAGTCTGCGCACCGACCATCAACTCAAGGTGCTGGCGCCGTTCGCGCCGATTCCCGACGGCAAGCCATGGGGGGTGTTGCTGAATGTACCGGAAAAAGTCCTGGTGGGGCCGGCTGAAGCACTGAAGACCCAGATGGACGCCGATAATACCCGCGGCACCCTGCTGGAACTGGGCTTGGGCCTGCTGGCTGCCGTGATCGGCCTGATCCTGGTCTGGCTGATGGCCCGCAGCGTGACCCGACCGATCCTCGGCGTGGCCCATATGCTTGAAGACATCGCCAGCGGCGAAGGCGACCTGACCCGCCGCTTGCCGTATGACAAACAGGACGAACTGGGCCAGCTCGCCGGCTGGTTCAACCGTTTCCTCGACAAGCTGCAACCCATCATTGCCGAAGTCAAACGCTCGGTGCAGGACGCCCGTGGCACCGCCGACCAGTCCGCCGCGATTGCGACGCAAACCAGCGCCGGCATGGAGCAGCAGTACCGCCAGGTCGACCAGGTGGCCACCGCCTCCCACGAAATGAGCGCCACAGCCCAGGACGTGGCCCGCAGCGCCGCCCAGGCGGCCCAGGCCGCGCGGGATGCCGACCAGGCTACCCGCGACGGCCTGACAGTGATCGACCGCACCACCACCAACATCGGCCAACTGGCGGCCGATATGAGCACCGCCATGGCCCAGGTCGAAGGCCTGTCTGCCAACAGTGAGAAGATCGGCTCCGTGCTCGAAGTGATTCGCGGCATCGCCGAGCAAACCAACCTGCTGGCGCTCAACGCGGCAATCGAAGCCGCCCGCGCCGGTGAGGCCGGCCGGGGGTTTGCCGTGGTCGCCGACGAGGTACGCAACCTGGCACGGCGGACCCAGGAGTCGGTGGAGGAAACCCGCCTGGTGATCGAGCAATTGCAGAGCGGTACCGAAGAGGTCGTCGGCTCCATGGGCAACAGCTATCGCCAGGCCCAGGGCAGTGTCGAACAGGTCGGCGAGGCCGTTACCGCCCTGCGCCAGATCGGCGATGCGGTCACGGTGATCAGCGACATGAACCTGCAAATCGCCAGCGCTGCCGAAGAACAAAGCGCGGTGGCCGAAGAGATCAACCACAATGTGGCGACCATTCGCGATGTGACCGAGTCGTTGTCGGAACAGGCCAATGAGTCGGCGCGGGTGAGCCAGGCGTTGAACAGCCTGGCCAATCAGCAGCAGGGGTTGATGGACCAGTTCCGCGTCTGAGTGATCGCTCCTACGCGTGGATACCGTCTTATCCAACACCACACACATCCGTAGCAGCTGCCGAGCCTTGGCGAGGCTGCGTAGGCCGCGACTCGAGCTTGAATCGGCAGCTGCGGATTTGCGCGGTGTTGGATAAGACGGTATCTACGGGGGTGTTTTCAGATCTGGCGGCGTGGCAATTCGATCAGTGCCTTGAGCCCGCCCAGCTCGCTCTCCTGCAACTGCAACATCCCGCCCCACACCTCGACAATGTCGCGCACGATCCCCAGCCCCAGGCCATGGCCGTCGATCTGTTCGTCCAGGCGTGCACCGCGGCTGAAGACCTGGTCACGCTGGGCCTCGGGAATCCCGGGACCGTCATCTTCCACCGCCAGCAGGTAAGCATGCGGCGTCTCGCTGACGCTCACGCGCACCTCCGCATCCGCCCATTTGCAGGCGTTGTCCAGCAGGTTGCCGAGCAGCTCCAGCAGGTCTTCGCGGTCCCAGGGCAGTTGCAGACCCGGCGCGACGTGGTAACTGAGGTCCAGGTGTTCGCCATGGATCATGTTCAACGTGGCGAGCAGGCCGGGCAGTTCTTGTTCACAGTCGAACAAGGCACCCGGCAGGGTTTCGCCGGCCAGCCGGGCGCGATTGAGTTCACGGTTGAGGCGTTGTTGCACCTGCTCCAATTGTTCGCGCAGCAGTTTGCTCAGTTCGGGGTGATCCTTGAGCGCCTCGCTCGAGGCGGCGCTCAACAGCACCGCCAGCGGGGTTTTCAGCGCATGCCCAAGGTTGCCGAGGGCATTGCGCGAACGTTTGAGACTGTCTTCGGTGTGGGCCAGCAGGTGGTTGATCTGGGCGACCAGTGGTTCCAGTTCCAGCGGCACCTGGGTGTCGAGTTGCGAGCGTTGGCCTTGTTGCAGTTGGGCGATCTGGTTACGCGCGTTTTCCAGCGGGCGCAAGGCGCGACGTACGGTGACTCGCTGCAAAAACAACACCAGCAGCAGTGCCGCCAGCCCCAGCACCAGGCCGATCCGACGCATCAGGCGAAAACTTTCCCGCACCGGGGTGTAGTCCTGGGCCACGCTGATGGAAATCGATTGGCCAAAGCGCTTGTAGTCCGAACGCAGCACCAGCAATTGCTGGCCTTCGGGCCCCAATTGCAGGTTGCCCTTGAGCCCGGCCTCGGGCAGTCGGGGCAATTCCTGGTCCCACAGCGAACGGGAGCGCCAGTGAGTGTCGGCAAAATCGATACGGAAATAATGCCCGGAAAACGGCCGCTGGTAGGCCGGCGACAGGCGCTGCTCATCCAGTTGCACACCGTTGGGCCCGCGTACCAGGGCGACCAGCAGGTTCTCGGCATCGTTGCGCAACCCCGCTTCCAGGTAGCGTTGCAAACCGGCCTCGAACAACCACAGGCTGGTTTGCGCCAGTACCACGCCGACGATCACCATCACGCTGATCAGGCCCAGGCTCAGGCGGCGCTGAATCGACTTCATGCAGGGCTGGCGCCAAAGCGGTAACCCTGGCCCCGCCGGGTTTCGATCACGCTGCGGCCGAGTTTGCGGCGCAGGTGGTTGACGTGCACTTCCAGCACGTTGGAGTCGCGCTCGGTCTCGCCGTCGTACAGGTGCTCGGCCAGGTGGCTTTTCGAGAGGATCTGTTCGGGGTGCAGCATGAAGTAGCGCAACAGGCGAAATTCTGCGGCGGTCAGTTGGATCTCGTCGCCATCGCGCAGCACGCACTGGCGGCCTTCGTCCAGGTGCAGGCCGGCAGCTTGCAAGGTGGGTTGGTTGGCCTGCCCGTGGGAGCGGCGCAACAGCGCCTGGATGCGCAGGTGCAGCTCTTCGGGGTGAAACGGTTTGCTCAGGTAATCGTCGGCACCGGCCTTGAGCCCTTCGATGCGCTCGGCCCAGGAGTCGCGGGCGGTGAGGATCAACACCGGGGTGGTCAGCGCGGCGGCGCGCCATTGCGCCAGCACCTCAAGGCCGGGCAAACCGGGCAGGCCGAGGTCGAGGATGATCAGGTCGTAGGGTTCGCTGCGGCCCTGATACGCGGCGTCACGGCCGTCGGCCAGCCAGTCGACGGCATAACCCTGGCGCTGCAGGCCGGCCAGCAGTTCATCGGCCAGGGGTACGTTGTCTTCCACCAGGAGCAGGCGCATCAGTCTTCCTCATCTTTGATCAGTACACCGTTGGTGGCGTCGAGTTTGATCTCGCGCACCACGCCGTCGGTGGTCACCAGTTCCACTTCGTAGGCATATTGGCCGTGCTTTTTCTCAAGCTCGGCTTCCAGCAGGCGCGAGCCGGGATACCGCGCCATGGCCTGCTGCAACAGTTGCTCCAGAGGCAGGATCACCCCCTGCTGGCGCAGCGCCAAGGCTTCGTCCTGGTTGAGGTCGCGGGCCTGCAAGCCTGAGCAGAACACCACCAGCACCAACGCCACTCGACTGCCGGCGCGTAAATTTACCTTCATTACGTATCCTGATGATTCTTGAGAACCTGCCCGGTAAGCGCGTCCAATTCGACCTCCCATTCAATGCCGTCGGCATCTTGCAGTTCGACTTCATAGACATACTTGCCGTAAGCCTCGTCCAGGTCGGTGTCCAACAGCGTTGAACCGGGGTGCAGGGCCTGGGCTGTGGCTTCGAGCTGGTCGAAAGCGACAATTGTAACAGTGGCGGGCACGATCAGTGGTTTGTCGGGGTCCACGGCTCCGGCCTGAGTCGCCGTGGAGGCGATGATAGCGGCGGCGACCAGA
This sequence comes from Pseudomonas marginalis, assembly GCF_900105325.1. NCBI lineage: Bacteria > Pseudomonadati > Pseudomonadota > Gammaproteobacteria > Pseudomonadales > Pseudomonadaceae > Pseudomonas > Pseudomonas marginalis. The sequence continues at coordinate 67,194 of NZ_FNSU01000002.1, read as the reverse complement.
GCAGTGAGGCGTTTCATGATGAGTCTCCGTTACACGATGTTTTTCCTACGCCGGCCACGGTAGCGGCTGCAACTTAACTGAAACTGAATTGCCACCATGGCAATTTCCAGCAGGCGCGACGGGCTACGATGTTTATTCAGGACTCACGCGGTATCGTTAACGTTTTTCGCGAGCACGCTTGCGCCTACACCTCGCTTCAACAGAGACCGGTATGACAGCCATCCATATCAAGTTCCCCGCCCTGACCCTCAAGGCCGGCAAACGCGCCTTTGCGCACATTCGCGAACAGGGTTTCAAGCCTGCGGATGTCGGCATCCTTCCCGGTGCGGCCGGCGGCCCCAAGGCGCTGGGGATCCAGGGCCTGGACCTGGCGCTGTTCGGCGACTGGCTGCCGCGCGCACCGCGGGAGCGGGCGTTGATCGGCGCATCGATCGGTTCCTGGCGGTTTGCCAGCGCCTGCCTGCCCGACCCGGTGCAAGGCCTGCTGGACCTCGGCCGCCTGTACAACGAACAACGCTTTGCCAAAGGCGTGACCATGGCCGAAGTCAGCCGCAGCTGCCAGCGCATGCTCGACGACCTGCTGGCCGGCCGCGATGCACGGGTGCTGGACAACCCCGACTACCGGCTGAACATCATGGTGGTCAAGAGCCACGGCCTGCTCGCCGATGACCACCGTGGGCGCCTGGGTTTGGGCCTGTCATCGGTGATTGCCGACAACCTGCGCGGCCGTGCGCGGCTGGCGCGGCATTTCGAGCGGCTGATCATCCACGACCCGCGCCAGGCACCGCCGGTGCACCCGCTGAAGGATTTTCCATCGCGCTTTCTTGAGCTGGACATGGGTAACCTGCGCCAGGCGCTGCTGGCGTCCGGGTCGATCCCCATGGTGATGCAAGGCGTGCGCGACCTGCCCGGAGCCGGCACCGGCACTTACCGCGACGGCGGCCTGCTGGACTACCACCTCGACCTGCCCTACCACGGCGACGACATCGTGCTGTACCCGCACTTCACCGACCGGGTCATCCCCGGCTGGTTCGACAAGGGCCTGCCATGGCGGCGCAGCAACCCACAAGGCTTGCAGGATGTGTTGCTGCTGGCGCCGTCCAGGGACTACCTGGCCCGCCTGCCCCACTGCAAACTGCCGGACCGCAGCGACTTCAAGCGCTTCATGGGCGACGACCCGAGCCGCAACAAGTACTGGCAAACCGCGATGAGCGAGAGCCGGCGGCTGGGGGATGAGTTTCTGCAGCTGGCCGATAACGGTGGCCTGGGCGAGCGCTTGCAGGCGCTTTGACCCAGCGGTATGCGCGGCATGGGATCAAGCTGTTAAACTCGCCGCCTGCCAGATACCTGACCGAGCTGAAAATACTGTGGAAATCTTCAAAGAGTTTACCTTCGAGTCCGCCCACCGCCTGCCCCACGTACCGGAAGGCCACAAGTGCGGGCGCCTGCATGGGCATTCGTTCAAGGTGGCGATCCACCTGAGCGGCGACCTGGATCCCCATACCGGCTGGATTCGTGACTTCTCGGAGATCAAGGCGATTTTCAAGCCGCTCTACGAACGCCTCGACCACAACTACCTCAATGACATCCCAGGCCTGGAAAACCCCACCAGCGAAGTGCTGACCAAGTGGATCTGGACTGAACTCAAGCCGCTGCTGCCGGAGCTCAGTGCGATCCGCATCCACGAGACCTGCACCAGTGGCTGCATCTATCGCGGCGAGTAAACCTGCGCTGTTAAAAAACCACCCTTGCGGTGGTTTTTTTGTGCCTCCCGTAGCACCCTTCCACCCTTGCCCTTCTTCGCGACCGAGGAGATGTCCATGGAAACTACCTGGCTGGCCCAGGCCAAACGCTTGCAAGCATTGGCCTCCACGGGGCTGCACTTTTGCACCGATGATTTCGAGCGCGAACGCCTGGAAGAAATCGCCGAGATTGCCCACAGCATGCTGGCACAGCTGGGCAACGTGCCGCTGGAGCGCATCACCGGGCTGGTGTCGGATTTCGCCCAGCGCTATTCGACGCCGATGATCGACGTACGTGGCGCGGTGATCGAGGGTGAGCGGATTCTGCTGGTGCGCGAGGCCACCGACGGTTGCTGGGCGCTGCCCGGTGGTTATGCCGATATCGGGTTGTCGGCGGCGGAAAACATCATCAAGGAAATTCGCGAGGAAGCCGGGCTGAGCGTTACTGCGCGGGCACTGTATAGCGTCACCCACAAGGCCAAGGGGCTGTACCGGCCGGATGTGCGGGATTTCTACAAGTTGTATTTCCTGTGTGAACGGGTGGATCAACTGGCGCCGGTGGCCGGGTTCGAGACCACCGAGGTGGGCTTTTTCAGCCTGGACGAGCTGCCGCCGCTGTCCCGTGGGCGCACCATCGAAAGTGATCTGGAGGCGGCGTTCGCCTTTCATCGCGGCGAGACCACGCAGACGCTGTTCGACTGATCCAATTTGTATCACTGCTGCACCGCTTTCGTGCCCGACTGGGCACAACGAACACTCCCGCCTGCGTTCCCCGCCTGTTTGGCTATAAATACTGTGCACAGTGCACAGCGACAACCGTGCGCCTGTCACTGCCGGTGATTTGGCACGCCCGGTGCAACAGGCCTGCGTCACTCATTCAGGGAGCACGCACATGACGCAGCAAGAACCGGGCAACGATTACCCCTTAAGCGAAGTCCCCATGCATGCGCGCAAAGGCCTGGCGTCGACCGCCATGGTGCTGCTGGGCTTTACCTTTTTTACCGCGACCATGTTTGCCGGCGGCAAGCTCGGGGTGGCGTTCAGTTTCACCGAGATGCTCGGCGTGGTGGCCTTGGGTAACCTGCTGTTGGGTATCTACGCCGCAGGCCTGGGTTACATCGCGTTCAAGAGCGGGTTGAACTCGGTGTTGATGGGCCGCTTCTGCTTTGGCGAGGTGGGCAGCAAGCTCAGTGACTTGATCCTCGGGTTCACCCAGATCGGCTGGTACGCCTGGGGCACCGCCACGGCGGCCGTGGTGCTGGGCAAGTATTTCGAGCTGAGCCAGGGCAGCGTGCTGGCGTTGATGGTGCTGTTCGGCCTGGTGTTTTGCGCCACGGCCTACGTGGGCTATCGCGGGCTGGAGATTCTTTCCTACATCGCGGTGCCAGCCATGGGCCTGTTGCTGTTGCTGTCGATGTGGGTCGCCACGGTGAAAGTCGGCGGGCTGGATGGGCTGCTGGCGGTGGTGCCGACCGGCGAGCTGGATTTGTCCACGGCGATCACCCTGGTGTTCGGCACGTTCGTCAGCGGCGCCACCCAGGCCACCAACTGGACGCGGTTTTCCCGCTCGGCCAAGGTCGCGGTGCTGGCCAGCCTGATCGGGTTCTTTATCGGCAATGGTTTGATGGTGCTGATCGGCGCCTATGGCGCGATCGTCTACCAACAGCCCGACGTGGTCGAAGTGTTGCTGCTGCAAGGCTTTGCCATGGCGGCAATGGCCATGTTACTGCTCAATATCTGGAGCACCCAGGACAACACCATCTACAACTTCGCCGTGGCCGGCTGCAACCTGCTGCGCACCAAGCGGCGCAAAACCGTGACCTTGGCGGGTGCGGTGATCGGCACCTTGCTGGCGTTGCTGGGTATGTACGACATGCTGGTGCCGTACCTGATCCTGCTGGGCACGGTGATTCCGCCGATTGGCGGGGTGATCATGGCGGACTTCTTCTACCGCTGGCGCGGCCACTACCCGCGCCTGGCGGATGCGCGCCTGCCAGCCTTCAACTGGGCCGGGCTGGTGGCGTACGCAGTGGGTACCGTGCTGGCGTTCAACTCGCCGTGGGTCGCGCCGTTGGTGGGCATCGCTGCCGCGTCGCTGACCTACGTCGCGCTCACCGCCGTGCTGCGCGTGCCTTTGGCTGATGCCCGGGCATGAGCCTGACCATTGCGGATGTACTGGCGTTGCCGGGACTGGAATCCATGCGCCTGCGCGCCGGCGCTGCCGCCCTGGATAACGTCGTGCGTTGGCCTTATGTGGCGGAAAACAGTGGGATCGCCGAGTGGGTGCTGGGCGGTGAATTGGTGTTCGTCACCGGCATCAACCACCCACGGGATGAGGCCAACCTCCTGCAACTGCTGGACGAAGCCTGCCAGCGCCAAGTGGCCGGGTTGGTGATCCTGACGGGAGCGGCGTATATCCAGGCAATTCCCCAGCGCTTGCTCGACGCCGCCGAAACCGCCGGCATGCCGCTGATCGAACAGCCCTACTCGCTGAAAATGGTACTGGTGACCCAGGCGATTGGTTCGGCGCTGATCCAGTCCGAGCAACTGGGACGCTCGCGGCACGACGTGCTGGAGCGCTTGCTGAGCGGGGATTATCAATCCCTGGATTTGCTGCTGCATCGGGCCGTGCAATTGAATATGCCACTGGCCGGGCATTGGCAGGTCGCCCAACTGCAATTGGAAGGCAGTGAGTTGCTGTTTGCCCAGGGTGACGCGGCACAGGTGGAGGCACAGCTGGCGCGGCAACACGACGGTATCAGTCGGCGCTTGCGTCAATTATCGGCGGTACTGCCGGTACTGGGGCGCGCCGGACAATGGACCCTGCTGCTGCCGGCACCGGATGCCGTCACGGCCTTGGCCAACCGCCAGCAACTGGCCAACTGGCTGAACCCGCTCAACCTGCGCCTGGCGCCGCTGAAATTGTTTATCGGCCTGAGCGCCGCTGCACACCCACCCGCGCGCCTGGCCCAGGCGCAGGACGAAGCACGCCAGGCATTGGTGGCGGCACGACGCTTCAGCGAGCGTGCCGGGCTGTGCGTGTATGACGAACTGGGCGTGCTCAAGCTGCTCAGCGGTGTGCGTGATCGCGCCCTGCTCGACCAGTTCCTCAATGAACGCCTGGGCCCGCTGCTGCGTCACGACCTGCACCACGGGCCCAGCCTGATGCCGACCCTGGAAGCCTGGTTTCACGAGAATGGTAACCTTGTGGCTGCCGCCCAGCGCCTGGCCTTGCACCGCAATACCCTGACACACCGTGTCCAGCGCATCGAAGCCCTGTGCGGTCTGACACTGGATAACGCTTATGACCGCCTGGACATCGGCATCGCCCTGATGATCTGGCGGCTGTCTGCCTGATTGTTTTTAGCCAAGAGGAACTTGCCCATGCACATCATCAACGCCCGCCTGCGCAACCGTGAAGGCCTGCATGATCTGCACCTGGAACACGGCCGGATCGCCAGCATCACCCCACACACAACAGCGCCGGCAGTGGGGCCCAATGACTTGGACGCAGCCGGCAACCTGGTGATACCGCCCTTCGTCGAACCGCACATTCACCTCGATGCCACCCTCACCGCCGGCGAACCACGCTGGAACATGAGCGGCACCCTGTTCGAAGGCATCGAGTGCTGGGGTGAACGCAAGGCCACCATCACCGAGGAAGACACCAGGACCCGCGCCAAAAAAACCATCCAGTCCCTCGCCGCCCACGGCATCCAGCATGTACGTACCCATGTCGATGTCACCGACCCCGACCTCACGGCGCTCAAGGCCATGCTGCAAGTGCGCGAAGAAAGCACGCACCTGATCGACCTGCAAATCGTCGCATTTCCCCAGGAAGGCATCGAGTCATACCGCAACGGCCGCGAACTGATGGAAGAAGCTATTCACCTGGGCGCCGATGTGATCGGCGGCATCCCCCACTTTGAATACACCCGCGACCAAGGCGTGAGTTCGGTGAAGTTCCTGATGGACCTGGCCGAACGCACCGGCTGCCTGGTGGATGTGCACTGCGACGAGACCGACGACCCGCACTCACGCTTCCTCGAAGTACTTGCCGAAGAAGCCCGCAGCCGCGACATGGGGGCCCGCGTCACCGCCAGCCACACCACGGCCATGGGTTCCTACGACAATGCCTACTGCGCCAAACTGTTCCGCCTGCTGGGGCACTCCGGGATCAGCTTCGTCTCTTGTCCCACCGAAAGCATCCACCTGCAGGGTCGCTTCGACAGCTTCCCGAAACGCCGTGGTGTCACCCGGGTCAACGAGCTGCTGGAGGCCGGCATGAACATATGCTTTGGCCAGGACTCCATCGTCGATCCCTGGTACCCGCTGGGCAACGGCAACATCCTGCGCGTGCTGGAAGCCGGTTTGCACATCTGCCATATGCTCGGCTACCGCAACCTGCAAAGCGCCCTCGACCTGGTGACCGACAACAGCGCCAAGGCCATGGCCCTGGGTGACCGTTACGGCCTAGAAGCCGGGCGCCCAGCCAACCTGCTGATCCTCTCGGCCGACAGCGACTACGAGGTGATTCGCAGCCAAGGGCTGCCGCTGTACTCGATTCGCCACGGCAAGGTGTTGATGAAACGCCAGCCGGCGCAGGTAGAGTTTGTCTAAGCACCCAGGTCAGACGATTGAGTCGAGATCCAGCGGCTGTGCCCTCCCCAGCTCACTTTGCGCAGCGGGAGGGATGCTCGCGACCTGAGGCAACGCCTGATTTTCACGATGGCGGAACCAGCGCTTGAGACTGGGTTGCAGGTTGGAGGAGTGGCTATGGCTGCCGTAGACATCACGCGCGTCAAGACGACGCCAGCGCAGGGTTTGCAGGCGTTCGCGACTGGTGTGCAGGCGGTCGATCTCAGCGTTCAGCGGCTCATGGTATTCATAGGCACGGTCGTTGGCCGGGCGCTGTCGAGCCAGTTCACGCCGCTTGTCTTGCAGTTGCTTGCGCATGGTCGCAAGGGCGTGGTCGAGCAGTTCAAACTCCCGTTGGGTCACCAGAGGACCGTTGCTATCCACCGCTTGTTGCCAGCGACGCAACGTCGCCCAGGCGGCCGGGATGTAGCTGGCGGTCATGAAATGCTGCTTGTATTGCACCAACTGTTTGATCAGGCCTTCGCGATCGGGCATGTCACCGCGCGTTTGCCATGCCCGGTTGCGGCCGGCTTCTTCAATGGACTCGCAGCCCGGCTTCCACAGCACGGACGAATGCGTACCGTCCGGGAGCATGATCGGCATGAAGTGCTGTTGATCGCCGTGGTGTTGGTAGGGGTTGCCGCCAATACGCACCAGGCCGGCGGCGAACAACAGGCCCCCGGCCGTGGGGGCGCTGAATAGCGTGACGGCACCGGGGATCCAGAGTTTGGCGGTGGTGTTCATCCAAGGGGCCGGGACGCTGGGGACCGGGTCGTTGTGGTTGACGATGCGGTGGTGGACCAACGTGGAAGCGCCGGCAGTGAATTCGGCATCGGCGGCGCGGGGGGCGCCGTAGGTGTAGAGGAGGATGTTGTAGTGAGCGTCGGAAATTCGGCGCAGCCCCTCAGCCAGAAGCAACGCGATGGCGCCGCCAAGGCTGTGACCACATATAACTATTCGTTGCCCGACATGAAACTGGTCGAGGTATCGCAGCACGAAGTTACGTACCGCTCGGTAAGCCTGATAAAACCCCTCATGCGCCTTGCCTACGCCATCGATGAAGGGTACTTGATGGGCGTTGGCATCTCGCAATCCATCAGATGGGCTGGCGGTGCCACGCACCGCAATCAGGATGACCTCATCGTGGTGGGTTATGAAAGCCTGGGTATCAGTACCGCCTTTTTCGTCATCAAAGAAGTGCAAATGCGCAGGGTGTTCCTGTTTTTCCTCCAACTCCGGACGATTTTGCGGATACAGCTCAGGATCGAAGGGCAGAATTTCAAAACGCCGAGAGTAAGGGACATCCTCATAAAGCGGATAAAAACGTCGCACTTGCTCCGGATCAACTCGCCAGGCCTGATGAAACCCAGATAGTTGTTCAGCAAACAAATTTCCAACGCTGGGATCCAGTGGAAAGCGCACTTGATCAAATGGTTTGTCCGGGGGCTCCTGGCCAAAATCGCAGTAACTCAACGCCGCAAACAGTGCCAATTGGTACAGATTCAAAGCACAGAAGCGGTCTTCCGTGGATAGCATTGGACGTAGTGCTCGCAGTGGACGTACTTCGAGAACGGTGTGATTGCTCGGGAACAACACCACCCCTGATAAGGAGGGTTGGGACGGACCGAACCCCAGATCAGCCATCATTTTTAGTGCATGGCGTTTGGGGCGGTAAGCAGTGGGTGTCACGGCAGGTAGATGGGAGCCCTGACGAACCAAGTCACTCACCTCAACCTGATAAAAGTGGTCAGCTTTCTGCCGCGCAGAATTGCTCTCGGTTTGCTCACCGCTGGATTTTGAAAACTTCGTTTGTTCAGCTCTGACCTGAAGGTCGGTGATAGGTAACGGATACTTTTCTCGCCTCTGCAATGTCGAATAGTAGCTCCCCAATTCTTGATACATAGCATCGAAAACCAACACTACAGGACCACGGCAGTGCCCCTCTAATCGTACAAAACCATCGCCATTCAACCGGCCCGCGTATCGCTGCCCTGCACTGTCAACAATTTCGTACTTGAGCCCTCCATAAGCTTTCCCGTCGCCGGACTCGTCCACCAGACAAAAACTCAGCCAGTCTCCACGCAGCGTACAAGCGGGCATTTTTTCGTTAAAAAACGGTTTTTTCCATTGTTCCATCGTCATGCCTGAACATCCTTATTCACTGCAACTTGGATATATGTCACATACACGCCCATCGGGCATTTTGAAGGATTTGAAATCTTTAGTGTTCCCCTCACAAAACGCGTACTGGTCCTCAAAACTTTTGCCTCGACAGCGTTTCCATCCTTGAGGAAAACGAATCCAGTTATCGCCCATATAAGGTCGTTCCTCACTAATGAGGCTCAGCTTTATCAGTACTTTTTTCCCACCCAACTCATCTCGCGAAAAAACACCGTTCGAGTGAGCTTTATATCTTTGCTCTGTAGCGCCCAGCGAATTACAGTTCAGAACCTTTCTGATCGCATGTATCGGCCCCACAGTCCGAAACAACCACTGACATTGCCAAGACAGTTCTTGAACTCCCGACTCCGGCATTCCAGGCCTATCACCCTCCAGACGATCCCGAATCGAAATCCCCGCGATATCCCCCCCAACATCCGAATCCCGCGTACCCCACTTAGCGTAAAAATCAAACTCCACATTGCGTAATACCAGCGGACACCCCTGTACCGTTTCACTCAGCGGTAACTCATAACTCGCCCGACTTGCCACCGGTTTGTACTCGGTAAAAAAAACCTTCCGCTCCGGCCTCTTGCCTCGGCGCCTTGGCAAGGTGCAGGTCTCACCCGTTGCGGGCCCGTAGTTGGCGGCAGTTTTAAGTTCAAATTCCGCCGGTAAATCCACCTCCAACGTAAAGCGATCAACCGGCTTCATCGCACATCCCGAAAGTCCCGCCATCGCCAGCGCAAGCAGCACGCCCCATACACGCTTACTCATCCTTGTTCTCCAACATGAGCCACTGCTGCTTAACTCGTTCAAAGTGATCCTGCGGTGTTTCTCCAACCGTCGGCTGCCAACGAATCCCACTGCTGCGGGTGGCCTCTTCCAGCCGTCGCACGACCAGAAACTCCAGCTGTTCCGGCTGGCTCCATCGCCAACTGCGAGCCTGTTCCAACACTTGGGTCAGCCAGACCCTGGGGTCTTGGAATTCAACCAATGCCGCCAGATCTTCACTGTGTTCAGCCAGCAGGTAACGCAGGATATTGGCGTGCAGGATGGCGCTGGCATTCGGGTTGGGCGTGTTCAGCCAAGGAGCTGGCTCGGGCACCGGATAGTCACCGGGGGCAGGGTTGTCACCACAGTGCCAACTGCCTTCATGCCAGTAGCACACACTGATCAGTGGGCCGAGGAATGCTGGCCAGTGTTCAAGGCCCAGATGGTTCAGTGCGCGCGCCAACGTACGATTGTCGTGAAGGCGGTACAGCGTCCGGTTATTCTCCGGTCCGACCAGCAGCCGGTCGCGCCAATGCCGGGACATGTCCGTCAGGTCCGCGTCTGGCAAGCTGCCCAGCCAGCCCCAATTCATCTCTGGTTCTTGCAGAAGATCGAGCAACGCGGGCTCCCCTACCTGATCCAGCAACAGGATCACGGGGCCAGCCGTGGCCATTTCCGCCAGTGGGGTTTGTGCGTAGAGGTGGCAGTACGCCGGAAAACCGCGTGCCGCCAACATTGGCTGGCACGCTGCGTTATTCCCCTCAAGCATCAGGCACAGCCTGTGCCCCGCCTGTTGCTGTTGGCTCATCCATCGGCTTGGAAGGTTTTCCATCAGGCTGCCCTCCCGCCGACAGTGCAGAGGCCTTCGCGGCAGTCCTCGCATAGCGGGCAGAAGTCCGCATCCAGTTGCCTGGCCAAGTGCATGATGGCGCCCTGTGTGGCGGAGATTTTCGGGCTCTGCGCAACCAACAGGGCGTTCGCAGACCCGGTCGCGGACGGGGTTCCACCGAGGGTGATGGGCCGACTGCTGAAAATGCCGCCTGCCTGGATCACCAGGTGCTCTCCGCCGGCCTTGAAACTCAGTTGTACGCCCGCGTCGATCACCAGGCTGGCGCCGGCCTTGAGATGCACCTGTTGCCCGGCTTCAATCACCAGGGTTTGCCCGACATAGGTCCGGCTGTCGCCCTGCACGTCCAGATGATCGCTGGCCTTGAGCACAACCTTGCGGTCACCGGTGACGTGACGATGCTCCTCGCTTTCCAGGTGCGCCGTACTTATCCCTCGAATGATTTCACGCCGCTCACCGGCCACTTCCAGGCGACTGTCATGCCCCACCTGCTGCTCCAGGTCCCGCTGGGCACGAAGGTAGATGAGCTCCTTGCCACGGCGGTCTTCCAGGTGCAATTCGTTGCCGCCGCCTCCGCCCGGGGTGCTGCGACTGCGCAAGACGCTGCGGGTCTTGTGTTGCGGCAAGGAATAGGTCGGCATGTGCAACGCATTGGCCAGGCAACCGTTGATCAATGGTTGGTCCGGGTCGCCCTCCAGGAATGTCACCAGCACTTCCATACCCACCCGCGGGATCATCGTTGCGCCAAACCCGTCTCCGGCCCAACCCGATGCCACCCGCACCCAACAACTGCTTGTGTCATCGCTCTTGTCCAGTCGGTCCCAGTGAAACCGTACTTTTACCCGGCCGTATGCATCGCAATGCACCTCCTCGTCGGCAGGCCCGGTCACCGTGGCGGTCTGGGTGCCGTGGATGGTCGGCTTGGGGTGCTTGAGAGGGGGTCGATACGGCGCACTCCAGGGTGTCGCGGTGAAACGGTTGCGATACCCCTGGAATGCATCCACCTCACCTGTCCCATCCTCCAGCACCTGCGGTTGATAACCCTCGTGACGGACCGAAGTGATCAACCATAAATCATTGCAGGCCGGATCCGGATGGTCGTGCAGCTCAAGAAAATGCCCACTGCGCAGCACCGCTTGGTCGCTCCTGCCCAATGCCCGATATCCGCCGATCTGAAGGCGCTCCAACCCCCTGCGCGCCAGGCGCGCGCCCCGTGCATGGCCGGTAAATCCAGCCGGGTAGCGGTAGTCCTCAAGGGGTTGCGCTGAGGCAGAACCCGCGCTGTCTTGCAGACATAAGGACGGATGCTCGAAGTCATGATCACGACGCACCGTTTGCTGGCTGCGGGTCGCCAGGCGTACGTCGAAACGCTGGATAACCCGTGTCTCGGCCAGCGGCCCGCCGGCAGCTGAATAACGCTGCGCAGGCAGGCGGTGGAACACGGTCTGGTCGTCGCCAAACACCAGCACATGCTGGTGCTCGCTGTGACGGAAGTGGTAGTGAATGCCCTCCTCTTCACACAGCCGCTGGATGAAATGCAGGTCGGTTTCCGCGTATTGCACGCAGAACGTCCGCGGCGGGTAGACCACCGGCCCCAACTCAAAGGCATAGCGGTCGGCCAGGATGCCGTGGTGTTCGAGGACTGCCGCGATGATCTGCGGAACACTGCGCTGCTGGAAAATCCGCTGGTCGCGTCGATGGGCAAGGTAGGCGAGATGCGGCGCCAACGTCAGGTGATAACGGGTGAGCCGCCGCCCGGGATCATCGCGGCCAATCGCGTAAACCTGCCCGTGCAGGCCTTCATTGGCATCGCCAAAAACCAGGTAGGCAGGCTGGTGGAGCAGTGACTCCAGGTCCAGTGAAGGGTTTTCGCTGACCACCTGCACCTGGATGAAAAACGGCTGATCAAGCACCTCCTGACCGTTGAACGCCAGTACTTGAAAGTCAGTCTTTATGCCTGGAAGGATTAATTTGAAACGTGACGAAACAAACGCGTTAACCATCCGTTGTTACCCGCCAATATCGATAGTTATTACCGGACTGAGATACCTCCCCCGCCAAACATGAAATAAGTTGCCGAGGAAAAGCGCCTGAACGCCTTGAAGCTTAGCGTTTCCAGGAAAAAATCGGCCCCCAAAAAATAAAAAAGAAGTTTCGTACGACTGAGATTGAAGTGTCTTTTACAAAATAATAAATCAAGTCAATGAGCCACTTCTCAAACATAAGAAATGCCCTACACCAACTTTTATCTGATCAATTAATTAATAGCGAAACAGCTGACACCCACTCAGGGCGTCAACTGCTCAAAAGACTTCATGTCCGAGGCCGTGCAGTCCCGAACAGACTGACGCTCAGCAGCGTATCGACCTGGGTGTGCAAACGTACCGGCGCAGTGCCACCCGGCATCACCACCGCGACTTCACCTCCCTCAACCCAACCCGCTCGCCACGCCGCACAGGCCACGGCACTGGCGCTGGTGCCGGAGGACGCCGTGGGGCCCTCTCCCCGCTCGAACACCCGGGCAACCACCCGGTTGCCGGATTGCCTGGCGACCCATTGCAAATTGACTCCGGCCAAGCATGGCTCGCCGCTTCCTGCCGGGGGGGCGAAGGCAATCGCCTGCAACGGTTCGAACAGCGCTGGCTGTTGCATCTGCAGATTGTCCGGCAAGGCTGACATGTGTTCGACCAGGGTCACACAATGAGGATTGCCCACACGCACAAACTGACTGTGCGCCCACTGTGGGTTGATTGCCGACAACGCCTTCACATGGCTCAGTTCAATGTCGCCTTGGAACACCTGCTCAACCCCCTGAGCACCCACGGCCGACGGCCCGAACCCGGGCAACCCCAATGCCAGCCAGAATCCAGAGCGGTGCTCATAGATGGCAGGTTCGACCCGAGTCACCAACGGCGACACCCCGTCAGGCTGGTCATGATGCACGCGCAAATCACAGGCCTCGGTCATCAAGCCCTGGTCAGTAAGCGCCTGGGCAAAAATCGTCAACCCATTGCCACTGCGCTCGGCCAGGGAGCCGTCGGTGTTCACGATCAACAGGTCAAACGGCGGCTCGGCCTGGAACGGGCCCACCAGCAAGCCATCGCAGCGGTGGGCCTTGGCATTGGCCGGGCGCGGCGTCGAGCCCCACTCGCATTCAGACCTTATGGCCGATGCAGCCCAAGCCTCGCGAGTCCTCGCGGCCTGCGCCGCGCTGTCGGGCACCTCGATACCCCGCTGTCGTAGGAACGCCGGGCTGGCGACCCCGTAAATGTTGCCACGTGCGTCATAGAACTGGGTCATGGCGCCACTTGCCTTGCAATCTTCATCGGTGCGTCCGCTCGGTTGCCTACAGGGTTGGACCAGCAGCGTATTACACAATGCAGGGTGTGTGGGAGGCGGCCTGGAAGGTGGTAATCCACCGTGAAAACCCGGGGGTTCACCAGCTCCCACAGGGATTACACACCTTCCAGAACGCCTTCCGCAAAGACACTCCGTGTGTGGTTGCCAACGCCCATGGCGTTCCAGAATTGCAAAAAAACTCATCGCCGCTGATCTCGGGGGGAACCCGGCTCGCCCCCCAAGGCCTGATGTGCAAGGATGTCGCGCCGGACATCGTTCGCTGAACGCAAAACCAAGGATTTTTTCATGACTGCCATCCCCACCTCAGCACCCGTGGTTCCCGGGCGGCTGGAACAAATGTCGACCCGTATCGCATTTTTCATCGCCGGCTTCGGCATTGCTGCCTGGGCGCCGTTGGTGCCATACGCCAAAGCACGCGCCGAACTGAGTGAAGGCACTCTGGGCCTGCTGCTGTTATGCCTGGGGGTGGGGTCTATCATCGCCATGCCGGCCGCCGGTGCGCTGGCGTCTCGTTATGGCTGCCGACGCGTGCTGAGCGCCGGCACGATCATGATATGCCTGGCCTTGCCCATGCTGGCCACGGTCAGCTCGATTCCGTTACTCATCGCCGGATTGTTCCTGTTTGGCGCGGGCCTTGGCACGGTGGACTCCACGGTGAACCTGCAAGCGGTGATTGTTGAGCGCGCCAGTGGCAAAACCATGATGTCGGGCTTCCACGGCTTGTTCAGCCTGGGAGGGATCGTCGGCGCGGCCGGGGTTGCCGGGCTGCTGGGGTTGGGTCTGTCACCTCTGCACGCGACCCTGGTGGTGATCGTCATCATGGCACTGGCGCTGCTCAAGGCCGGGCCCCATTTGTTGCCCTATGGCAGTGAAAGTTCGGGTCCGGCATTTGCGATCCCCCACGGCGTAGTACTGTTCATCGGCTGTCTGTGCTTTATCGTGTTTTTGGCAGAAGGCGCCGTACTGGATTGGAGCGCCGTGTTCCTCAGTGCCGAACGCGGTCTGGACGAAGCTTACGCCGGCCTGGGTTACGCAGCCTTCGCCCTGACCATGACTGCCGGGCGCCTGACCGGCGATGCCATCGTGCGGCGCCTGGGCGCGACCCGTGTGATTGTGATCGGTGGTGCACTGGCCACTGCTGGCATGTTGCTGGCAACATTATTGCCAGCCTGGGAAACCGCATTGCTGGGGTATGCGCTGGTAGGTGCCGGTTGTTCGAATATCGTACCGGTGCTGTACACCGCCGTCGGCAAGCAAACGGTGATGCCGGAACATATTGCCGTGCCTGCCATCACGACCTTGGGGTATGCCGGGATTCTTGCCGGCCCCGCAGTGATTGGCTTCATTGCCCATGGCAGCAGCCTGAGCAGTGCCTTTGTGCTGATCGCAGTGCTGCTCGCCGGTGTGTCCCTGAGCGGCAAGGTCCTCAAGGTATGACCCCCGCACATCAGCGCGCTTTGCGGGCCTTGTCCTGTTCCAGCCAACGCTCGAGGCTTTTGTTACTGAGCCAGCCGTCTTTTTGCGGCAGACCAAACAATCGTGTGCCGTTCGCACGTATCAGCGAAGGCAGCAGACCAGGCCGCTCAAGAATGTTCTTCGCCGTGTAGACACAGAGCTCGCTGTACCTGGGCCGAGGCATGCCGGAGGAAGGATCCAGCACAGGCGCACCCTCTTGATCAACGGCATGCGGGTCCTGCATGACGGCCTTGAGCATGGCGATTTCAACGTACTGGTGTTGTTCAAAGAAGAACGTCCGATCCTGCGATTTATCCCTCAATTGTTCGAACTGGCCCTGCAGGGCCAGCACCACCTGGGTATTGCCCTGGGCATGGAACGGGTCCTGGCTGAACACACTTGGTGAGCTGTTCCCCTGTAGCGTTTGGGCTGCCGCCCTGAGACTGTCCCGGGTGATATCGCCGTCGCGGCTCAAAATTGCATCGCTCAACCGCGGGCGCTTGAGAATCTCGCTGACCACTTGAATCGTCCGGTCCAACTCCTCGCTTTTCCCCATACGTTCGTCTGCAACACGCTGCAATGACGAGCAGGTCAAACGCCCGTCGTTCAGGAAGGGGTACAGCCTGCCAAAATCTTTTTCCAGGCCCAACGCCAGTTGGCTGTCGGTGGACGTTACGCCGGGCTGGGCGAGGTTCACGCGCGTAGCAGCGGGCAGGTTCTGCAGCGCTCGCTGGCGCAGCACCGACATTGTTCCGCGCAGCACCAGAGGCAACCGCGACACGCCGTCGAGGCGCGCAGGAACAGCCCCCTGTCAGGTTTCAGAGGGCGTGAGCGGCGCTGGCACTGTAGACCGTAAAGCCGGCTCATCCAGTGCCAAGGGCAGACCATGAGGGGGTGCACCCTCGATCGTCATGGGTTTTCTCCAACGCGTTTCCGATACATACCTGCCCGGTGATCACCACCCCCAGACGGAATCAGCGAATGGATTCCACCGGCAAGCACCCCATGTGTGGTTGGACAAACACAACAGTTCCGGACAACCGATGAATACCAATGACAGCATGTAAACAACGACCAGAAGGTACGGTGATTCCCACCCTTACCGACGCAACCAGGTCGTCAGGCTATTGATCAGCCTGGAATATCTGGGGGGCTTGGCGTCGTCACTCGCCATCTGTCCGGTCGCGAGCATGCCCCGGGAAAAGTCTTCCTCGACCGGCGCCTGGAATTGGCACTGACCGGCGAAAGCCCTCATGCGCCTGGCTTCGACAGCATGCACATCGGCCAGGGCCGGGGGCTCTTGCGCAACGATGGCACCCGTGGGCACAGTCGGATCGCCATCATCCGTATTGCGAAAGAGCTCATGACAGCTGGGCTGGGGCGGGTGAAACGAGCTTGACGTCATTTGCTAGCTCTCCATACGGAATCTGAAAGCCGACCGGTTTGATCAAGGCCGGTGCCTATGAACGACTTGGTCAGTCGGCGTAAACAGTTCCTGACAAAATTGAGCCAGGCACCGTCATTCAGCGGCGGCGCCTGGCGGACGGTCAGCGGGAAAGCAGGTAAAGCGCTTGCCAGCTGATCCGGCCGTCATTATCACGACCGGCGAGATTGTCCATTTTCCTCAACACGTCACTGCGCTTGAGTATCTCCTGGGACAGCTGGATCAGATGATCCATGGGCGAATCGCCTGTCTGCTCCTGGGCCGCCAGGCTCCTCAGGTGGTTGAAGCTCAGCTCCCGGTCCCAGGGATTACGTTTCAACTCGTCGAAATGCTCAAGCATTTCACCGGCCATTTCCTTGTCGGTCTTGTACTTGAAGTAGTTTTCCCCCTTGACCACGATGTTCACATTTTGCCGGTCGATCAGGCCATCCAATGCACCGGTGGAGGAGTGCCGGTCCAGGGCGCTCATCAGTTCCGGACGTCGCAGCAACTCGTTGGCCAGGCGAATGTTCGCGTTCGTGACCGGATTGGGAGACCAGGTTTTTTTCGCCATCCCATAGATACTGTCAACGCTGACATACCCAGGGTTGCTGCGGTCCCTGAAGGCATTGAAATTGTCACGTAACTGTTGCGCCAACTCGTCATTGCTTTTCAGCGAGTACGTCGGATCAGGCCAGCCCGGCGCGGGCGGATACGGCTTACCCACGGTAGGATCGGGGCGTGGTGGCGGATTGCAGTAGCCAGGACCTGGTTGTGGGCGATGCCAGGCAAACCAAGGGCTCACCCAGTGTCTGACCGTATCCATCAGGCCCTGCCTGGCCGGCTCGCTGGAGTGACGCATCACGTTGTCAGCAGCACTCTGACGGGGGGCCTGCGAAGAGGGCGCGCCGAACACGGGCCCCCTCTGGTTTTCCCGAGGCAGGAAGCTGACGTTTGCAGCCGCTTGGCCGTTGGGGGCAGTCGCTGGCCGAGGGGCTTTGACCTCAGGCCTGGAAGTGGCCTGCAAAAGGTCAGAAGTTGATGAGGTCGAGGCCTGTGTATCGGACACCAATACCGACATAGTTTTCTCCATTACAGTGGGCGCGATCTTCAGCTTGCCGCTCCAACGCAACGTCGAAGCCCTTTAGCTTTCCCATGTGTGGCACTTCTGTCGGAAACGGTTCCTGAACCAGCCGCAATATGCACTGCGAGGATGTAAGAAACAGGACAAACGATCGCAGCCTCTTGCAAGACTGCGACTTTTCCAAACCGATAAAGGTCAGAACCCGACGCTGGCCTGTACAAAAAACGTACGCGGCTCGCCCAGGTACAGCCCGGCATTGTTGTCGCTGGAGCGGGTGTAGTGCTGCTGGTCAAAGACGTTTTTCACCCCCACCCCCAGCTTCAGGTTCGACAGTTGTTCGCCAAAGTCGTAGCCACTGCGCACGTTGACCGAGACATAGCCCGGGATATCACCGTACTGCCCATCGGCGCTGCCCTGGGTAATGTAGGTGCTGGTGGTACCCGGTGCACGCTGTCCGGACTGGGCGTACACATCCAGGTTGTGGGTCCAGTGGTTGACGTCGTAGCGCAGGCCCAGGGTTGCCACTTCCCGGGAATACAGTGGCAGGTCGCGTCCTTTGAACGGTACGTCACCTTCGGCGGTAGCCTTGGTGTAGGTGAAGCCGGCGTTGGCGGTCAGGCCGTCCAGGCGAGGGTCCAGGTTCGACAAGTCATAGTGGGCCGACGCTTCGATGCCGGTGTGCTTGGTGGCGCCAAGGTTGGTCCAGCCCACGGCATTGCTGACGTATTGCAGCTCATCCGAGAAGTCGATGTAGAAATACGTGAGTTCCCCGCCCCACACACTGTCGCTGTAGCGCGTACCGACCTCATAGGTCTTGGCTTTTTCCGGGTTCAGGCCGCTGGCGGTCTGGTCGCCGCTGCCGCCTTGTCCGAGTTGGAAGTACTGCAGGCTGCCGAAGGAGGTTTCGTAGTTGGCGAACAATTTCCACGCATCGGAAAGGTGGTACATCACGCTCAGGGCCGGCAGCGGTTCCTGGCTATGGACCTCGCGGCGTTTTTCCTGGGTGCGGGGCCCCGTAAGGGGGATGACCGGACGGTCGTGCCATTCGGTGCGGATGTCTTCAAAACGGATGCCCGGGGTGACGGTCCACTTGCCGATATCGATCTTGTTGTCCACATAGAAGGCGTTGGCCTCGGTGCCACCGGTGCGATCCTGGTAGACGTGACCATCGCTGCGGCCACCCGACGTCGGCACGTTGTTGATCAGGTTCAGACTGGTGGCCTGCTCATGCATGCCTTCCTTGAGGTAGCGGTAACCGACGCTGACTTCCTGGGTGCTGGGGCCCACGTCGAATACATGGGATACCCGCGGCTCGATGCCGAAGGTGTAGTAGGTGCGCGGGTAGGACCCGAGGGTCGCGAGGTCGCGGTTAGCGATGTTACTGCCGCGGAAACTGTCGGAATAATAAGTCAGCACTTCGGCCTGGGTCCGGTCGTCGATTTGCCGGTTGTACTTGAAGGACACGTCCTTGCGACGCCCGCTGAAATTGTCCCAATCGCGCACCGACTGGTACGGGTTGGCATCGAACTGTTTCTGGGTCAGCCCGCCGGGCATGTCGGCGCTGGCATCGTAGTAATGGAAGTTCAGCGAGAAGTCGTCCTGGTCGGTCGGCGCCCAGTGGGTCTTGAAGATCACGTCGTCGATGTCGTTGCCGTTGTTGCTGTTGCGGTAACCGTTGCCATTCACTCCGGAGTACAACAGCGCAGCGCCGATGCCGTTTTCGGCAGTGCCGCCGATAAAAGCGCTCTCGATGTGCTTCCAGCCACCATGGGCGGAAGTTTGCAGGGTGGTGCCGACTTCACCGGAGAATTTCTCGGGGATCGCGCGGGTCACGAAGTTGATCACGCCACCGACGTTCTGTGGCCCATAACGCACGGAACCGGCGCCGCGTACCACGTCGATGCTGTCCAGGTTGCCGGCGGAAATCGGCGCCATCGACAGTTGTGGCTGGCCATAGGGCGCGAATGCCGCCGGCACCCCGTCGATCAGCACGGTGGAGCGTGGCGACAGACGTGATGTCAGCCCGCGTACGCCGACATTGAGGGAAATATCGCTGCCACCTGTGCCGTTGGATTCCTGCACCTGGACCCCAGGCATACGACGCAGCACATCACCGACATTCATCGCGCCCTGCTCCACCATGGCTTCGCGGCGAATCACCGTACGCGCGCCCGGGTGGTTCTGCACCACTTCGGCATCGGCATCCCCAAGCCAGTCGCCGACCACCCTGATGTCGGTGGCACTCAGTTCCAGGGGCGAACCGGCGTCACCGGCGCCGCTGCCGAGCGGGCGCAGGGTCACGGAACCGGCGTCGATCTGATAGTCCAGGCCACTGCCTTGCAGCAATTGGCGCAGGGCCTGTTCCGCCGACAGGTTGCCATCTACTGCCGGGGCCTGCTTGCCGGCGACCAGGTCGGGGCTGAAAAACACTTGCAGGGACGTCTGCTGCCCCAGTTGGCTCAGCGCGCTCCCCAGGGGTTGGGCCTGGATATGGATAGCGTCGCCAGCATAGGCCGCCGGCACTGCGGCACTGACAGCAAGCGCAAGGGCAAGCGGCGCCCAGCGGGAGATTTTATTGTTGTGAACGGCACATTTTTTCACGTCGACCCCAGTCCTGTAATCGCAAGAGTATGCGACTGTTAATGCAAACCAGTTGCAGCTGCAGGAGAAGACGAAGAACTCGGAAAAAACCTGAATCTCAGCGTGAAATAATTTCCTGGCTGCCATCCGGCAGGGTCCTCAGGGCCACGGGCAGGATATGGGGCAAGGCCTTGAGCAAGGCATCGGTGTCATTGGCCTTGAACACACTGGTCAGTCGCAGGTTGCCAACGGCGGGTGTGCTGACGCGCAACGGGCGCTCGCGATAACGCGACACCTCACGGGCGACTTCACCCAGGGATGCGTTGTTGAACACCAGTTTGCCGCTGCGCCAGGCCGTCAGTTCCTCGGCATTCACTGCGTAGGACGCTGCCACCAAGCCTTGGTCATTGATATGGGTTCCCAGCCCCGCCGTCAGCGTCACCCCCTCGTTCGGTGAGCGCCCTTGCACCTTCACCGTACCGGCCTCGACCACCACACGGGTCTGGTCATCATCGCGACGCACATCAAAGCGCGTGCCGGTGACCGTCACCTGCCCTGCACCGGCGGCGACCACAAAGGGACGGCTGCTGTCATGCTCGACATTGAACATGGCCTCGCCCTGCTTGAGTTCAATACTGCGGCGGCCTTTTTCGTAGTGCACCGAGACAACACTGCGGCTGTTCAAATCCATCATCGAGCCGTCGGGCAATGCCACCTGGCGATGCTCACCCAGGCGCGTGCTGAAATCGGCCCGGTAGGGCTTCGGATGATCAAGGCCGCTGAACAAGCCGAGCCCCAAGGCCACGGCGACCACACTGGCGGCGACGGCGTAACGCAACACGCCACGACGTTTTGGACGCTCGGCCGGCGCCTCGCCCAACGCCTGCAAGCGGGCCTTGGGCACCAGGTCGGCGGCGCCCCACAGGCCTTGCAGCACATCGAATTCATATTGGTGCTCGGGCTTTTCATTGCGCCACACATCGAAACGCTCGCGCTCGGTGGCGTCCAACCCAGCGTCTTGCAGGCGTACAAACCATTGCGCGGCTTCGTCGCGGGCACGGTTATCCATCATGGAAGGTCCTGTTTCAGAGCGAGCGTGTGTCATGGGGCCATCGCATCCAGGCGGTCACGCAAATGCCGCAGGGTGCGGATCATATACTTTTCCACCATGTTCTTGGACAAGCCCAGGCGCTCGGCGATCTCCTGCTGGGTCAGGCCCTCGATCTTCTGCCAGATAAAGATCCTGCGGCAGTTGAGCGGCAACTCGGCCAATGCCCGCTCGATGGAGTCCGCGAGCTGGATCGCGTGCATGAAATGCTCCGGGTCACCGCCGTGGGGCTGGCTCTGATCAAAGGCTTCCAACGCCATGGCTTCCCGCCGGTCTTCGCGTCGGTAGGCGTCCACGGCGATATTTCGCGCAGTTTGATGCAGATAAGCGCGCGGTTGCTCTACCTGGGAGGCGGTTGTCTCCAGCACTCTCACAAAGGTGTCATGGGCCAGGTCCTCGGCCTGCTGACGGTTTCTCAGGCGGCGTGTCCAGGTGCCGATCAACTCTTCGTAGTGCTCGAAAAAGCCTGTTCTGCGGGGCGGCTGAGGGATCATCGCGGGAGCACTGGGGAGGCGGGGCGTGAATAGTAATGCTTCCTATTAAGTGGAGCAATTGCTACCCGTCGACCGCGCCACTGCCTGGAAACTAAAGCGCCTGTTTAAGGCGACTCAATTTCTCCCGGCTGCCGCACACGCTCATCTGGCACCATTTGCGCAGTTTGTTCTTGGAGATATCCAGGAATAGCCAATCACAGTCGGTGGCCGTGCAGCACTTCAGCACGCGAAGATCACCGGACACCAGCAACTGCGTGGCCTCGATCGCCAGGCGCCCGATCAACATTGCACTCAGTTCCTGAGCAGAGGTGCAGGTTTTCCACGCCCAGGCCGGTGTCCCATCAACCATGCGCAGCACCCGCCAGGCGGTGCCTTGCTGGAAATTCAGGTTGATCTGCTGCAAGGCGTCATCGGCCGCAGCCTGGCGCAAGGACAACGGGTAAAACACGGCATACAGGCATTCGCGGAACGCAATGATGGCGTCCAGATCCGGCTGGTAGGAAATAGGCGACTCAAACACCATGGCCTTGTATTCAGCGAACTCCTGGGTGGAGATCAACGAGGCGTGCAGCGCCCATTCAAAGAAAAACTGAAAACTGGTAAGCCGCTCTTCCATGACTTTGAGCGGCGACCCAGGGCGGCGGCCGTTGGTGGTATTGATGAAGTCCAACACCTGGGCCCCGCCGATCAGGCGGATGGATTTTGCAGTGCCGGTGAAATGCGTCATGCCTGCTCCTGAAAAAACGCGGTATGCCTGCGATGGCGCAGATTACCTTGTTTTCCGAAGGTGCAGGCACCGCCACCGCGGCGCAAAGACCAGCGGCTATGTGCGCTCGTCGTTGCGGGCCATCCAATCGAGAATAGTCGCGACAGACTGTTCGACAGACAGCGCCTGGGTGTCCACGTGCACTTCCGGAAAGATCGGCACGTCGTAGTCCGAATCAATCCCGGTGAAGTGTTGGATCAACCCCAGGCGGGCTTTTTTGTACAAGCCCTTAGGGTCACGTTGCTCCGCCGTTTCCAGCGGCGCATCCACATGCACCTCGACAAAATGCTCATTGCCGACAATGGCGCGCGCGTAATGCCGGCTGGCCGCCGACGGTGAGATCAGCGCCACGATCACCACCAGCCCTGCGTCCAGCATCAAGCGCGCCACTTCGGCGACCCGCCGGATATTTTCATCGCGGTCGCTGTCGGTAAAACCCAGGTCGCGGCACAGGCCGCCGCGCACCGAGTCGCCGTCAATGATGCAGGTCAAGCGCCCCTGTGCCTGCAAGGCCCTGTCCAGCGCATCGGCAATCGTCGACTTGCCGGCCGCCGAGATGCCCGTCATCCAGATGACCAAGGGCTTTTGCCCCATACGCGAGCGTTCCGCGGCGAGATGGCTGAACGCAAACGCATGCAGATTCCGTTCTGGACGTTCCGCAAAATGACTCATGGCCGCTCACCCTCCGTCACCGCCACAGGCGGTTTACCCAACAGGAATACCATCACGCATTGCACGAACAGCAACAGCGCAACCACCCAGTAGACGGTCGCGAACGAGCCGGTCAGGTCCTTGGAAAAACCGCCCAGGAAGTTACCGCACACACCCCCCAGGCCGATCAGCACATTGGCAATGCCGAATGCCTGGGTCAGTCGGCTGACCGGCACGATTTGCCCGATGTAGCTGGGGACAAGCCCGAAGATGGGGTAGAACGCCAGCGCAAACAAAAATGCCGCCAGGTAGAACAGCGGGAGGCTGTTGAAACTGAACACCAGGGTGGCGGCCAGCCCCGCACTCAAAAAGCACATGGCCAGCGACGCCCTGACGCCCACCTTGTCGGCGATCCACCCCACCAGAAAGCCCGAGGCCATGCCCACCGCGCCAATGGTGGTCCAGACAAACCCGGCGTCCTGTACCGACACCCCCAACTCGTCCCGCAGGAACGGAGCCAGGTAAGTCTGGAACGGCAACAGCGCCATCCCATTCAAAAACGCAATGGCCCAGGTCAGGTACAGCGAGCGACTCAACCAAGGTGCATGACTCTCGAACGCCGTCGAACGCGGCCCGGAAAAACCGGCGTCCTTGTCCGCCACCAGGTTGCGCAGCAGAAACCAGGCCACCACGCACAGGGCCACCGAGATCAGGCCCGCGGTGAGCCAGATCGAGCGCCAGCCACCCTGCAGGGTAAGGAACGACACCAGCAAGCCATTGATGAACACGCCGTAGCTGGTGCCGCTGGAAATCAGCCCCATGACCCGCGAGCGATTACCCGGGCTGAAACCCTTGGTGACAATCTCCGCCAACGGGATGTACACCGAGGCCGAGCAGCCGCCGAGCAAAATCAACAGCGCCCCGGACAGCCAGATACTGTTGCTGACACTCAGCCCCAACAGCGCCAGGGAGGTCATCAGCGTCGACACCAGGCTGATCTTCCAGCCTTCGAAAAAACGACTGATGTAACTGGTGACCGATGAAAACAGCAGGAAGCCGATCTGCGCACCGCCGGTGATCAGGCCCACCGTGGTGTAGTCGAAACCGATGTCACGGCGCATGTCCACCACCAGGTTGGCGAACAGGTAGACGCCAAACCCGTAGGTACTGGCCACGAACCCGGTCAACACCACCGCCAGCACGACGCTGTCCAACGGGCGCGCGCTACTGTGTACCAGTGTGCTCATCAGGTACTCCTTAAACGGCGCGTGCCGTGTGGATGACAAAATCACAATTCATCATGTCGTAGTCACGCTGGAAATCCCCGTAACTCTCATGGGCGCAAAATCCGGACTTGAGCACCTCCCCCTTCAACTCGCCCGGCAACAGCGGATAGACCTGCAACCGATACTGCTCGGCGTTATCGAACGAGTAGATGAACTCACACACGTGTTCATCCACCTGCCCCAGGCCGACGGATGCCTGCGTGCCGCAGTAATAGTAATGACCGCTGGATTTGAACTTGCCTGCGCGAATGGCAAAGAAGTTACGTTGATCCACAATCAGCAAGCCGCCCGGATTGAGCAATGCCCTGAATTTCTCCAGCACCTCCAGCCGTTCATGGGCTGCAAACACATGGCACAGCGAACTGCCCAGGCACACCACAGCATCGAAGCGCCCCAGTTCGGCGGGATCGAGGGCCTGCCAATCCCGGTAGTGCGATTCGATCGCCAACCCGCGTTGCCGAAAATTCTCCCGGGCCTTGGTCAACATCGTGCTGCTGCCGTCCGTGGCGACGACATCGAACCCCGCCTGCTTAAGCTGGACCGCATGAAAACCACTGCCCGTGGAGACGTCGATCACCGACTTCACGCCGTGCTGCTTCAGCAGGTTTTCAAAGAACCCGTTCTCCCCCGCCTTTCTTTTTTCCCAATCGATCAATTCATCCCAGCGCTCGACGAATTTTTTCGAGTATTGCGTGGCGTAACTGGCGACTTCGCCGCGCTTGTGCACCGACATCCGATTCATCACACACCTACCAGGTTGAATGTTTGAAAGACAGGTATTTGCTCGACAGCTCGTGGGCAAACTCGGCGGACTGTTCGATGGACATGGTTTTCTTCGAGTACCCCAGCATCGCCTGCATCACGGCCATGCATTGCGGGTTATAGGTGACCGAGCCATCGCAATGAATCTCATCGATGCCATCCTGGCTCTGGCAGATGGTGTTGATACGCACCGCTTCGTCCTGGGGGCAGTCGGCGCTGAACTGCACCTTGATCTGCCCCTCCTGCAGCCACACCGGATAGCCGCCCGGCAACCCCAGCGGGCCGGGCGCGTGCACCAGCACCGGCGTGGGCGAAAACAACCCTTCGATCACGGTGACGGCCGAGCACGCCGTGAGGAACTGCCCATCGATACCGCCCAGGCGGCGGAACTCGGATTTAACCGTGGAAAAAATCGCTTCGGCCGGCAGGTGGGCCGCGGCCGGGCGGTCGCGCACCTCATGCAACAAGCGGTAGCTGGCACGCGGGGGCAAGCCGCCGCGCGGCACGTAGTGGCTGAAATAGTGCTGGGCATACAGGCACACCTGCACATCGGCAGGCGCACACTCCAGCAGCCGCGCGATGGAAAATCGCAGCGCCGGGATCAGGTTGGCGACATTGCCCACGCCAATATCCGGCGCCAGCCCGACCCTGGCCAGGATCGGGTTGACCGCATCGGGAAAGGCCGCGTTGACCGTCCTGGCCGCGATACCGGAGGCTTTCACCGCCTGCATCAAGTGATGCATCAGCGTCAGGTGCATGGGCAGCCAGGGGCCGAACTGCGCCTGGTCGAGTTGCTCGAACGAGAGCCTGGGCAACCCGGTGATCACACGCCACGACTGCAACGACGCGCAGTTCACCACCAGGTCCGGCGCCTCTGCACGCAGCACCTGGGTGACCCGGTCGATATCGGTGAGGTCGGCGATCACCGGCTTGATCGTGATGCAGTGCCCCAACTGCGCACACGACAGGGCCACCAGGTTGCATAGCCGCACGGTCGCGTCTTCATTGCGCCCCAGCACCACGAATTCAAAGGCATTTTTCGGCCCGAGAATCTTCAGGATCTGCAGGCACAGGTTGCCTGCGCCCACCAGCAGCAGTTTCTTCTTGGGGGCTGACGGGCTCATCGTGGGTAGGCTCCATTGTCTACCGGAATGACCTTGCCGGTGACATGCCGCATGGCATCGCTGATCACCAGCAAAATGACCTCGGCGACGCCGCCGGGCAGGATCGGTTCCTTGAGGATTTCCTGGCGCGCGTACTCGGCGCGGCGGTATTCAGGGATGGTGTCGTAGATGGCGGTGTCGTGGATCAGCGCCGGCGACACTGCGTTAACCCGCACGAACGGCGCAAAATTCCAGGCATTGGCTTTGGTCAGGCCGATCACCGCCGCCTTGGTGGCGCCGTACAAAGCATCACAACTGCCCACTTCGCCCGCCACCGAGGCGATATTGACGATGCAGCGCGGCGCCTCGTGTTTCATCTCCCGTTCGGCGAAGTCTTTGGAGAGATAGACCAAGGCCTTGAGGTTCACAGTCAGGATTTCGTCCACTTCGGCATCGGAATAGGCGTAGATGCTTTTGCCGTGGTAAATACCGGCGTTATTGATTAATGCATGAATAGTTGCGTGGCGCTCGTACAGCGCAGGGATAAAACCCTTGATCAGCGCATTATCCGAAAAGTCCGCGACATGGGTTTCCAATACATCCGCCGTGTAAGTGCGCTGTAATGCACGCAGGCCTTCGGCATCCTTGTCGGCACCGATAACGAAATAACCTGCCTGGATAGCCTTTTCCACAGTAGCCCGGCCGATCCCATTGGCCGCACCGGTGACAATCAACTTTTTCATACAACAATCCTTATTGGCAAAATTCATTCATGCGTGCGTAGAAGGGTCGGTGGTATTCGTAAAAGGCTTTTAATTTTGGCGACTGATCGAAAGTATCCATATCGATAGCAGGTTTATCCGGCAGAGCAATGCGTTCACTGTTCTCCGCCGCCACATGCCAACTTCTCCAGGTTTTCCACTGTCGTGGACATTCACGTTTCCATGTCATGGCACGGGGCAAAAATTCAATCTGCAAGTAGTCACACAGTTTACGAATGACACGCTCCGGCTCGGCGGCGAGGTCATCGGCATTAATCACATAAGGCACTTTTCCGATGAGTTTGGTGACCACACAAAATATCTCGTACAAGGCTTTATGCCCGATGGCCTGCACGGGCATATCGGGGTGTACCCGGTGATGGGAAACAATGCTGCTGGCGGGCTCGCGAATAATAAAAATATTGTGTTGTTGCGCCAGGAAGTCCCGGTCAACTTTCAAGTCATCCAGGCAGTGGTAACACATGTCTTTGTGAAAGACATTGGTACTTTCCCAGGCCTTGAGCAGTTGCTCTTTTATACCTTGATACGTGGTGGGCAAACTGTGGTCCCATTCATCCGAAGGAATCATTGAATCTGCGGAAAATGCCATATGGGCAAACGGCTCGTGGAAAACCTCAAAATCCCCTCGCTCGATAAACACACGCTCCAACACCGTGGAACGGGAACGCGGGTGCGCCCACAACCCGACCATCTTGTTCATGCCAGCACCCCGTATTCAGCGGCCAGGATGGCGTTGAGCGAGCGTGCGAAAGGCTTCGTCACCGGGCACAGGCGCACGCAGTAGTCGGTCAGGCGCCGATGCGCACTGTTGGCTTCGTTGCAGGCGTTGATAAACGCCTCATGATTGCCAAAGTCGTAGGGCTCGATGCTGTCGATGAAATAGGCTTCGCAGAAGTACGGAATGCGGATGAGCCGGGCGAACGTCTCAGCCGGCGCCTGCTGGGGTTCACAGGCGGGTGCCACCGGTTTGCCGTGGCTTTCACGCTCGATCAGAAACTCCACCACCTCCGGCGTCAGCGTGTAGCACGTGGTGGTCAGCCCGGTCTTTTCCAAGTGCCAGCAGTGCTTGTGGCCACGTTCGTCAACGTCGACCTTGATACTGGAAAGCAGGGTCTTGACCGGCACCTTCGAGGCCGCGACCAGGGCCTGGATCTGCTGGTAAATCATCAGCTCGGCCCAGCGCATGTCCTCCGGGCCCAGCGCCAGGCCACGCTCGGCGGCCTGCAAGGCGAACTCGGGCTGGCAGGAAAAACGCCCGATCATAAAGGTGATCACATACTTGCAACAGCCGGTGTCGACGCCATTGCGGCGGGCGCAGGCGATGCCCCGCTCTATTGCCTGGAGACCGGCATGGAATTGCGAAACGGTGAAGCAGAACGTGATATTGACCGAAACGCCTTGGGCCACCAGGTGTTCGATCGTCGCGAAACCCTCCAGGCTGCCCGGCACTTTGACCATCACATTCGCGGCCAGGCGATGCAGCTCCAGGCCTCGTGCGGTCATGCGTTCGCTGCACCGCACATCCGACGGGTCGACTTGGGCGCATATCCAGCCGTCGGCCTGGGCCGATTGCACCCACAGCGGCTTGAGCGTCGAGGCGCCCTCTGCAATCACTTCGTTGTAGAGTTGCTTGCGCAATTCGCCGGGAGACAGGCTGGCCAGATTAAAACGCGACGACCAGTACTCTTTCTTGTCGAGGATCGTCGCCGTCACCAGCCGGGGGTTGGTGGTCACACTGCTGAAGCCCCAGGGCTGGGAGAGATCCTGCGGCATCAACTGTTCGATATGGGCGGCGGCTGCCGGGTACTTGTCCAACAAATGCTGTTTATACGGTGCGTACACCACGGGCGACGAATCCCACCACACTTCCGAACAGGGATCATTACGTTTAAGTCGCTCTATATAACCCAGTGTGCCCACAACACTTGCTCCTTGAGTAACGTGATCAATGAGGGTCGGTAACTCACGCATATCGGCAAAAGGTAACGCGCCGGCTTCGGCCAATATTCGATGTCGAGACAACGGACCAAAACCCAGGACTTTTATAGTGGCTGCCACGGCGGCTTGAATCCCTGTGACACTGTCTTCAATCACCAGCGCATCACAGGGTTCGACGTTGTAAGTTTCACACGCTGTTAAAAACACCAGCGGATCAGGCTTCCAACGCCCCAATTCATAACAACTGAATATTCGCCCTTCGAAATAAGGCAACAACCCCACAAGGCGTAAACACTGTTCGATCTTATTGCGCGGCGCACTCGAGGCTACGCAATAGGGAATTCCCAGCACTTCCAATACGTCAAGTACCCCATCAGTCGCTTTCACATTAAGCGTCAATGCTTCCAGCGCTCGAACTCGGAAGTCCTCTTCAAACTGAGGAGTCAAACAAATACCCATTAACTGTTCTGCTTCGCGCAGACAATCGGCAATCTTTCTTCCACGAAAGTGCTCAATGAAATACGCACTATCCAGTGTCTTGCCGTCCTGTACGTGTGCATTAAGCATGCCGATCAATACAGACAGGGTGATCTCTTCGCTTTGGACGAGTACACCGTCGCAATCGAAAATAACTAACTTAGGCAACGTCGTAGCTCCCTGCTCTGGTAGTTCCCCTATAGCTGCCGATGAACACATAGGCATCTCTTATAGGTGACTCCGCATGACTTCCGAACTACCAGCGGAGCGGGTTGAGGTGTGCTTATAAGACACGGGGCAAAAAACCCTGTCAAACGCTTTTTAGCGGTTTTTTAGTATCTTATGGTTATTTTTTATTCTTCTGTTATTCCATTTTCCACCATGGTTGTAGTCGCTAATTTCACACGGCTGAACTTCCGTTATGCGCCGTCAGTCAGCTACTTGAACTCACGAATTCAAGGTCGGGTGGGCAATGCATATCTCGTTGGAGCAACAAGTGGCGCTGGTAACGGGCGCCAGTTCCGGTATCGGCGCCGGTGCGGCCAGGGCCCTGGCGCAAGCCGGCGCTGCGGTGGTGCTCAATTACAACAGCCAGGCCGCGCCCGCCGAGGCGTTGGCAGAGCAGATCAACGCCGAGGGCGGCCGGGCGATTGCCATCGGCGCCGACGTGTCGAAAGAAGCCGATGTGGAACGCCTGTTCGCAAAGACCCTCGAGGCGTTCGGCCATCTGGACATCCTGGTGGCCAACTCCGGCATGCAGAAGGACGCCGCCGTGGTCGACATGACCCTCGACGACTGGAACGCCGTGATCGGCGTCAACCTCACTGGCCAGTTCCTCTGTGCCCGGGCGGCGGTACGCCTCTTCAAGCGCCAGGGCATCCGTGAAGGCGTATCCCGCGCCGCCGGCAAAATCATCCACATGAGCTCGGTGCACCAGTTGATCCCCTGGGCCGGGCATGTGAATTACGCGGCGTCCAAGGGCGGCGTTGAGATGCTGATGCGCACCCTCGCCCAGGAGGTCAGTGAACAGCGCATCCGTATCAACGGCATTGCGCCGGGGGCGATTCGTACGGCGATCAACCGTGCCGCCACCGAAGGCGCGGCGGAACAGGAGCTGCTCAAGTTGATCCCCTATGGCCGGGTCGGCGATGTGGAGGACGTGGCCAACGCCGTGGTATGGCTGGCCAGTGACGCCTCGGATTACGTGGTCGGCAGCACCCTCTTCATTGATGGCGGCATGAGCCTTTACCCGGAGTTTCGTGACAATGGTTGATTTGAAAAACGAACCACAAAGCGCCATCGATGCCCACGGCATCATCGGCGATATGCGCAGCGCGGCGCTGGTGAACGATAAAGGCAGCATCGATTTCTTCTGCTGGCCGGAGTTCGACAGCCCGTCGATCTTCTGCTCACTGCTGGACACCCCCGATGCCGGCACGTTCCAACTCACCCCGGACCTGCCCAACGCCCGCCGCGAACAGATCTACCTGCCCGACACCAATGTGCTGCAAACCCGTTGGCTCAGCGATGAAGCCGTGGTGGAAATCACCGACCTGCTGGTCATCAGCGAAGAAATCGACGACTTGCCCCTGCTGATTCGCCGCGTACGCGTGGTCAGCGGCACGGCCACCCTCCATCTGCGCTGCGCCGTGCGCCATGACTACGCGCGCGCCACCACCGAGGCGAGCCTGGATAACGCCAGCATCTGTTTCAACGCCGATGGCCAGCCGGGCATGCGCCTGTGCGGCAGCCATCCGTTGCAGATCGAAGATAACGCCGCCGTGGCCCGCTTCACCCTGGATCAGGAAGAAGGCGCCGAGTTCGTACTCGGCGGCCAGGACGATGAGCGTGTGGCGAGTGTCTGCACCGACCTGGCCCTGGCCCACACCTTGAAGTTCTGGCGCGGCTGGATCGCGCAGTCGAACTACCGCGGGCGCTGGCGCGAAATGGTCAACCGCTCGGCCCTGGCCCTCAAGCTGCTGACCTCGCGCAAACACGGCGCAATCATCGCCGCCGCCACCTTCGGCTTGCCGGAAACGCCTGCGGGCGAACGCAACTGGGACTACCGCTACACCTGGATCCGCGACGCCTCGTTTACCGTCTACGCCTTTATGCGCCTGGGCTTTGTCGACGAGGCCAACGCCTATATGCGCTGGCTCAAGGGCCGGGTCAGCGACTGCTGTGGCCAGCCGACCAAGATCAATATCCTGTACGGCATCGACGGCCGCCAGGAGCTGCCCGAAACCACGCTGGAGCACCTCAGCGGCCACGGCGGCGCCAAGCCGGTGCGCATCGGCAATGGCGCGGTCGACCAGGTCCAGCTGGATATTTATGGCGAGTTGATGGACGCGGTGTACTTGGTCAACAAGTACGGCGAAGCCATCTCCCACGAGGGCTGGAAACACACGGTGGAAGTCGCTGACCAGGTGTGTGAAATCTGGAACCGCAAAGACGTGGGCATCTGGGAAATGCGCGGCGAGCAGCATCACTTCCTGCATTCGCGGCTGATGTGCTGGGTGGCCCTGGACCGTGCGATCCGCCTGGCCTCCAAGCGCTCGTTGCCGGCGCCGTTTGCACGTTGGGACCAGACCCGCCAGGCGATCTATGCCGATATCTGGAGCAACTTCTGGAACGAAGAACGCGGGCATTTTGTGCAGCACATCGGCAGCACCGCACTGGACGGTTCGATGCTGCTGATGCCGCTGGTGCGTTTTGTCGCCGCCACCGACCCGCGCTGGCTGAGCACGTTGCAGGCGATCCAGAAAAGCCTGGTGCGCGACGGCATGGTCTACCGCTACCGCAACGACGACAACGCGATCGACGGCTTGCAAGGCACCGAAGGCGCATTCGCCGCCTGCTCGTTCTGGTACGTCGAATGCCTGGCCCGCGCCGGGCAAGTGGAGAAGGCCCACCTGGAATTCGAACAACTGCTGCGCTACGCCAACCCGCTGGGCCTGTATGCCGAAGAGTTCGACAGCCAGGCCCGCCACCTGGGCAATACGCCCCAGGCGTTGAGCCATCTGGCGTTGATCAGCGCGGCGACGTTCCTGGACCGCAAGCTCAGTGGCGAGAAGACGACCTGGCAGCCCTGAGGCGCCCTGCCTTTACAGGCAGGGCATCCCGTCATGTCTTTCGACTAGAGTTTCAACACCTGACAGGAGTCCACCATGACCATCACCGCCCCACTCCTCTACGTGCGCACCTCCATGCTCGATGTGGCGTATGAAACCCACGGTCCCATTGACGGCGAGCCTGTGATCCTGCTGCATGGTTTCCCTTATGACCCTCGCGGCTATGACGAGATTGCGCCGGTGCTGGCCGAACGCGGCTACCGGGTGCTGGTGCCGTACCTGCGCGGTTATGGCCCTACGCGGTTTATCAACGCGCAGGTGATGCGCTCCGGCCAACAGGCGGCGCTGGGCAAGGATCTGCTGGATTTCATGGATGCGCTGTCGATCCCGCGCGCCACCCTGGCCGGGTATGACTGGGGCGGGCGTGCCGCGTGTATCGTCGCGGCCCTGTGGCCGGAACGGGTACGCGGGCTGGTAACGGGCGATGGCTATAACATCCAGGACATTGCCAGGTCGCGCCAGCCACGGGCGCCGGTGACGGAACATCGGTTGTGGTACCAGTTCTACCTTCACACCCAGCGCGGTGTGGACGGGCTGACGGCCAATCGCCGCGAACTCTGTGAGTTGCTGTGGTCGCTGTGGTCGCCGTCCTGGGCCGACGGGCCAGGGCTGTATGGGCA
This sequence comes from Pseudomonas marginalis, assembly GCF_900105325.1. NCBI lineage: Bacteria > Pseudomonadati > Pseudomonadota > Gammaproteobacteria > Pseudomonadales > Pseudomonadaceae > Pseudomonas > Pseudomonas marginalis. The sequence goes on along the minus strand of NZ_FNSU01000002.1, from coordinate 34,013 downwards.
GACGGCGCCGTCATTCGATAACCCGGACTTTGTCGAGGTGGTGATTCATTCCTATCGCCATCGTTTCATGTATGCGCCTGGCGATCCGGCGCTGGAAGCCATCGAGCAGGCCCTGGCGCGGCAACCGGCGATTGCGGTGCCGAGTATTTCGCTGTGCGGCGCCGATGACGGCGTGGGCCCGCCGTCGCAAGAGGATGACGACGTGGAGCATTTCAGCGCTTTTTACCGGCGGGAGGTGTTGCCCGGTGTGGGCCACAATATTCCCCAGGAAGCACCGCGGGCCACCCTCGACGCCCTGTTTGAATTGCTCGCCTAGGCCACCGGCGAGAACCGCTCGCGGTAGGCCTGGGGCGTCACCGACAAGGCCCGCATAAAGCTGCGGCGCAAGGTTTCTTCGCAGCCGAAACCACACTGCACGGCGATGCGCTTGATCGACGCCGTGCTGTCCGCCAGTTGCCGACGGGCGCTTTCGACGCGGATCAGTTCGACGGCGCGCGCGGGCGTCTGGCCGGTTTCAGCGCGGTAGTGGCGCACGAAGCTGCGCTCGCTCATGCCGGCCTGGGCGGCCAGGGTCGGGATACTCAGGTCGAGGGTCAGATGCTCGGCTATCCAGGCATGCAGCTCGGTGAAACGGCTGCCGCCCTTTTGCAGGGACAGGGTCACGCTGAATTGCGACTGGCCGCCGGGGCGCTTCAGGAACACCACCAGGTGCCGCGCCACTTCCAGGGCCACGGCGCGGCCCAGGTCTTCTTCCACCAGAGCCAGGCACAGGTCGATACCGGCGGTCACACCGGCGGAGGTCCACACCGCGCCCTGCTGGATAAAGATCGGGTTGGGCTCCACGGTCAACGCCGGAAACTTGCGCGCCAGTTCTTCGCAACGGGTCCAGTGGGTGGCGACGCGACAACCATCGAGCAAGCCACTGGCCGCCAGCAAAAACGCACCGGTACACACCGACGCCATGCGCCGAGTGTGCCGGGCTTTTTCGCGCACCCAATCCACCAGCGCAGGCTTTTCAGCGGCGCCGTACACGCCCCAGCCGCCCGCGATCACCAGGGTGTCGCAGGGCTGGTCGACCGCAGGCAACGGCTCGGCCACCAGCGCCAGGCCGGCGGAGGTCATCACCGGTCCGGCCTGGTCGGCGATCACCGTGACCGCATAAGGCAACGGCACGCCACGCTGGCGCGCCAGGTCATTGGCCGATGCAAACACCTGCAGCGGCCCGGTGACGTCGAGCACCTGGGCATTCTCGAAAGCGAGTACGTGAACAATTCTGGGCATGGTTGGCGTGATTCGTGGGTTCAATGGCGTATTCGCCAAAGCCTAGGCCGCTAGAGTGAGGTCGTCTACCCCTTTCTCGGAGCTTCATTCATGACCTTGCAGATCGGCTTTCTGTTGTTCCCCGGCATTCAGCAACTGGACCTGACCGGCCCCTACGACGTATTGGGTTCGCTGCCGGACGTGAAACTGCACCTGATATGGAAGGACCTGGCGCCGGTCACCTCCAGCACGGGCCTGGTGTTCACGCCGACCATGACCTATGCCGACTGCCCGACGCTGGATGTGATCTGCGTGCCCGGTGGTTCCGGCGTGGGCCCATTGATGGAAGACCCGCAGACCCTGGACTTCCTCAAGGCCCAGGCGCAGACCGCGCGCTACGTGACCTCGGTGTGCACCGGCTCGCTGGTGCTCGGCGCGGCGGGGTTGCTGCGCGGGCGCAAGGCGACGACGCACTGGGCCTACCACGACATGCTCGCCCCCCTCGGCGCCATCCCGGTACAGGAGCGCGTGGTGCGTGACGGCAACCTGTTCACCGGGGGTGGCATTACCGCCGGTATCGACTTTGCCCTGGTGCTGGCGGCGGAGTTGTACAGCGAAGCGGCGGCGCAACTGGTGCAGTTGCAGATTGAATATGCGCCGGCGCCGCCGTTCGATTCGGGTCGCCCGGACACAGCGCCTGCGCATGTGCGGGAAGAAGCCAACAAACGCACCGCCGAATCGCGCAGGGTGCGCGGTGAAATCGTCGCGCGCGCAGCAGCACGGCTGGGCTGAGCCTGTACCTGTGGTGAGCGAGCTTGCTCGCGCTGGGGCGCGAAGCGGCCCCAAGCTTTGGAGGGGCTGCTGCGCAGCCCAGCGCGAGCAAGCTCGCTCACCATAAGAAGCTCGTTCACCACAACAAGCTCGTTTGGCCACAGACCGCTTGCTCGCCGCACAATCCCTTCACCTCATGGGGTCAGGCTGGGCGCGACATCACCGCCAGGCGCACCGCCAACACGCTCAGCACCGTCGCCAAGCCCCATTTCTGTAGCCAGGCGGCTCTTGGGCGCCTGGCGAGGAAGCGGCTCAGCACCCCGCCGAATATGCCCAGCAGCAGGTGAAACACCCCAGCGATCAAAGTCAGCACGCCCCCCAACAGCATCAACTGCACGGCGATGGAGCCGGCCTGCGGCCGTACGAACTGCGGCAAAAACACCACAAAAAACAGCAACGCCTTGGGGTTGAGCAGGCTGTTGAGCATCGCCTGCAGAAACACCCGGCCAAGGGGCACACGGTGCGGGCGGGCAGTCTCCAGCCCAGTTTTTTTCTGCAGCGTCTTGAACACCAGCCACAGCAGGTAGACCACACCCGCACAGCGGATCACGTCAAAGGATGGCGGCCAACTGGCGACCAACGCCGTTACCCCGCTGGCGGTCAATGCGCTCAGCAGTATGTCGGCGACACCGATGCCCAGGGCCGAAGCCACTCCCCCGCGCCAGCCGTGGGTGACGCCATGGCTGATCACAAAGGCCATGTTCGGCCCCGGGGATAACAGCAACAACAGCACAGCACCTGAAAAAACTGCCAGGGTCGCAAAGTCGATCATGCTCAAGCCGTCCACCGGGAAAAGCCTGCAGATTAGTGCGTGGGCCTGGGGCGAACAAAAAATTGTGCTGGATACATTGTTCATCGGCAATTGCGAATGGCCACGACCAGCGTCTAGAATGCGAAACATTATCAATTAAGACTGCTGCGCCAGGATGCCCATGTCGAGCGATCACCCACTGGACCATGCCGCTATCGGCCAGCTTTACCACACCCATCACTCCTGGCTGCGCGGCTGGTTGAGCCGGCGCACCGGTTGCCGTGAACGTGCCGCCGACCTGGCGCAGGAAACCTTTGTGCGCCTGCTCAACGCACGCAAACAGCAGGCCGTACTGCAGCCGCGCGCGTACCTGAGCAGCATCGCCCGCAGCTTGATGATCGACCAGTACCGGCGCCGCGAACTGGAGCGCGCCTACCTCGAAAGCCTTGCGCATTTCCCCCAGGCCGACGTGCCGTCGGAAGAAACCCGCCTGCTGATTCTCGACAGTCTGGAACGCATCGACCGCCTGCTCGACCAGCTCAAGCCGCGGGTGCGTGAAGCATTCCTGTTGGCGCAACTGGACGGCCTGACCTGTGCGCAGATCGCCCTGCGCCTCGGGGTGTCCAAGGCTACGGTGGAGCGTGACCTGTCCAAGGCGCTGCACGCCTGCTATCGGTTGCGCTATGCCGACCTCTGACCCGCGCCTGGTCGACCAGGCCATCCAGTGGATGATCAAGCTGCGCTTCAACGTCGCCGACGACGCGAGCACCGCTGCGTTCGAGCGCTGGCTGCACACCAGCGCCGAACACCAGCAGGTCTGGCAACGGGTGGCGACGATGAATGATGAGTTCAGCCACCTGCCCGCACAGGTCGGCCGCCACGCCCTGCACGGGGCGCGTCGACGTATCAGCCGCCGTGAAGGGTTGAAGCTGCTCGGCCTGGTGGCCGGTACGGCCGGCCTGACCTGGTTCGGCCGCGACTACACCCCGCTGCCCGCCTTGATGGCCGACTACCGCACTGCCACCGGCGAACGGCGTTGGGTGGCGTTGAACGACGGCAGCCGCATCCAACTGAACAGCGCCAGCGCATTCGACGCGGTATTGACTCAGGAGCGGCGCCTGGTGCAGTTGCGCCAGGGTGAAATACTGGTCAATACCGGTGCCGACACGCGGCCCTTCTGGGTACAGACCCGTGACGGTTACCTGCGCGCCCTCGGCACGCGCTTCCTGGTGCGCGAAGACGCCCAAGGCACCATGCTCGCCGTGCAGCAGGGCACGGTGGCGGTGTTTGCCGACAACCACGCCGCCGGCGCGCGCCAAGTGATCAACCCCGGCGAACAGGTGCTGTTCGACCGCAGTGGCATTCGTTCTCTGGTCGCCAATGGCCTGGACCCTTGGGCCTGGAGCGAAGGCGTGATCAGCGCCCGGGACATGCGCCTGGATGCTTTCCTCGCCGAACTGGGCCGCTACCGCAACGGCCTGCTGCGCTGCAGCGAAGCGGTGGCCGGGTTGCGGGTGTCGGGCACTTATCAGTTGGACGACACCGATCAAGTGCTGGGCCTGGTAGCGCACTCACTCAAGCTCGATGTCACTTACCGCAGCCGCTACTGGGTGACCGTCACCGCCCGCGTTTAACATTCTCGAAAATAAATGAGGTGAATTCTCATTGCCGCTCGACCTGTAAGGAAAGGCCGATCAACAGGCCGGTTCTGTTCACTTCCTTCAGGAGCATCCCGCGGTCATGCAAGCGTTCCCCTCCCCACGTTCCCCCCTCAAGCACGCGGTGCACGCCGCCTTGCTCGGCGCCTGCCTGAGCTGCGCCGCCGCGCCGCCGTTCGCATGGGCCGAAACGCCGGCCAGCGACACCCAGGCCCGCGACTGGAACATTGCAGCCGGTTCCCTGGCCACGGCACTGGACCAGTTCGCCCGTCAGGCCGGCATCAGCCTGTCGTACGACGCCACCAGCGTCGCCGGCAAGACCAGCCCGGGCCTGAGTGGTCGCCTGGACCGCGAGCAGGCGCTCGACCGGTTGCTGCGTGGCCAGGGCCTGCAAGCCCAGCGCCAGGGCAACAGTACCTGGCTGCTGTTGCCGCAAGTGGCCGACAGCGGCGCGCTGAACCTGGGCGCCACCACAGTCACTGGTGAGCGGTTGGGCGCCACCACCGATGGCACCGGGGCCTACACCACGGGCGCGGTGACGATCGGCAAGGGCGAACACAGCCTGCGGGAAACGCCGCAATCGGTGAGTGTGATGACCCGCCAATTGATGGATGACCAGAACCTCACCACCATCGATGACGTGATGGAACGCACGCCCGGGATCACCACCTACGAATCGCCCATGGGTGGCAAATATTTTTATTCCCGTGGTTTCAAGATGCTCGGCCAGTACCAGTACGACGGCGTGCCCCTGGACATGGGCAAGGACTACGTGCAGGCCGACAGCTTCAGCGCGAACATGGCGATCTACGACCGCGTCGAAGTGCTCAAGGGCGCGGCCGGCATGCTCAAGGGCGCCGGCACCGCCAGCGGCGCGGTGAACTTCGTGCGCAAGCGGCCCCAGGCCAAGCCCACCACCAGCCTGTCGCTGTCCGCCGGCACCTGGGACAACTACCGCGCCGACGTCGACACCGGCGGCCCGCTGAATGACAGCGGTACGGTGCGCGGCCGCGCGGCGATCAGCCAACAGAATCGCGGTTCCTACATGGATATTTCCAAGCGCCAGGACCAGGCTTTCTATGGCGCCCTGGATGTCGATCTCAGCGCCGACACCACCCTGGGCTTCGGCGCCAGCCATGAAGACGTCGACGCCACACCGTGCTGGGGCGGCCTGCCGCGCTATGCCAACGGCAAAAGCGCCCACCTCAGCCGCTCCACCTGCCTGGGCCAATCCTGGAACGACTGGCAAAGCCGGCGCACCACCTTCTTCGCCGACCTCACCCACTCCTTCAACGATGACTGGAAACTCAAGGTTGCGGCCGTGCACAGCCGCAACCTGCAAGACACCAAATACGCCGCCAGCGAAGGCACCATTGCCTACGGCAACCCGACGCCTACGGCCAACTCCTATGCGGCGCTGATGGACTACGACCACAAGGACTTCGGCCTCGATGCCTATGTGGACGGCAAGTTCGAAGCCTTCGGGCTGGAACACGAACTGATCCTCGGTGCCAATGGCAGCCGTGGTACCCAGGACGATGTGTACGCGATCCAGAACCTGCCCAGGCGCCAGGGCATCTACCAACCCGACCACCATTTCCCGGAGCCGGCCAACAGCACCTTCTGGCCGAACATGTATCGCGGCGGCACGGTGAAGGAAACCGCCACCCAGTACGGCGCCTACACCACCTTGCGCCTGCGCCTGGCCGAGCCGTTGATGTTTATCGTAGGCAGCCGCGTGAGCTGGTACGAGAACCGTCGCCAGTCCAACAACCTGGCCTGGGGCGAGTGGGCCTTGCAGGATGCCCGCACCCGGGAAACCGGTGAAGTGACGCCGTTTGCCGCACTGATCTACGACCTCAACGAGCACCTGTCGGTGTACGCCAGCTACGCGGATATCTTCCAGCCGCAAAGTTCCTATGCCACGCTCGATGGCGCCGCGCTCAAGCCGAAGATCGGTGACAACTACGAGCTGGGTATCAAGGGCGAATGGTTCGACGGGCGCCTGAACAGCTCCCTGGCGCTGTTCCGCGCCGTCGAGAAAAACGCGGCCGAATCCGATTACATCGCCCAGTGCCCGACCTCCGCCGACGGCTATTGCTACACCGACAGCGGCAAGGTGCGCGCCCAGGGCGTGGAGGCGGAAATCAGCGGTGAAGTCCTCGAGCGCCTGCAGGTATCCGGCGGCTACACCTACACCCAGACCAAGTCCCTGAAGAACATCGATACCGCCCTGGAAGGCGGCACGTCCAACACCTACGTACCTCGACACATGCTGCGCATGTGGGGCGACTACCAGCTCGACGGCGCCCTGTCGAAATGGAGCGTGGGCACCGGCGTCAACGCCCAGAGCAGCAATTACCGCGTGCAGACCATCAAGCTCGAACAGGCCGGTTACGCAACCTGGAGTGCCCGTGTGGCGTACCGTATCGACGACACTTGGACCGTCGCACTCAACGGCAACAATCTGTTCGACAAAAGTTACTACAACACGGTGGGTACAGCCTCCTGGGGTAACTTTTATGGCGAGCCGCGAAATTTTACGGTGAGTTTGAAAGGCAACTTCTGATCTGGCGAAAGTCCCGCAGGCAGGGCACTTCGTGCGCCCTGCCAACCCCTCTTTGCCCCCCCTTCCTACCGCCTTTGAAAAAAGGTTTTTCCTTTATGCAGGAAAAATCCTGCATTTGTTTCTACACTCAAAAACACACCCAATCACCGCGTACCCGGACAAGGAATGTCAATAAAATGCCGAACAAAACACTGATAAACCTGTCTGCCCTGCCACCTCCGCACCATCGTCAATTCATTGACAAGTTGATTAAGGGAACACTCCTGTAGTCACTACCCCCGCAAATTCCCTTCAAATGGATAGCTGCATTTGAATTGATAGTTGCGTATTACCCAGAGTAGCCGTAGTTGGAAGTGCCCTCTAAAGCAGTTCGCTGCTTTATTGAACAAACATCCAAACAATAGCTCTGGCGTGCAATGAGGGATGTTTTATGCGAGAGAAGTCGTCCGTCGACAGCCTGTTTTTAACGCGCGCCGGTTTTGTTGAGTTCTTTGTTGTTTTCGTCAAGTTCATACATGGCCTGAGTGCCATTTTGCCCCCGTTGATCCTGGTGATGTTCATCGACCCGATGGACCCTGAACTGCGCGGGCACTTCCTCGGCCTGCTGGTATTTTTCGCGGTCCTGACGATCATTCTGTTCCAGGCCCTGGGCATCTATTCCGAAGAACTGTTCAGCAACCGACTGCGCCTGAAAACCAAGGTGAAAGCATGGTCGGCGGCGTTTTGCATCCTGTTGTTCATGTACCAGATCCTGCAGTTTTTCCCGCAATTGACCCCGCGTAACCTGGTGGCCTGGTACTTCGCCAGCCTCGGGTTGTTCTGCCTTGAGCGCCTGCTGATGCTGCGCCTGTACCGCAGCCTGATGCGCAAGGGCAAATACCTGCAACGTACGGTGATCCTGGGCTTTACCGACACCGCCATGCACGTCGCCGACCACCTGCAACGCAACGGTGATATCCGCTCCGGCCTGATCGGCTTTATCGACGATCGCACCGAGCGGATCCCCAAGGAATTGAGCAACCTGCCCCTGCTGGGCAACACCCGTGAGCTGGAAAAACTCATCCGCGCCGAGCAGGTCAACCAAGTGATGATCTGCCTGCCATGGGCCGCCGAGCAGCGCATCCATGGGTTGGTCAACCGCCTGCGGCAGATGTCGGTGAACGTGATGCTGGTGCCCGACATGGCCGCGCTGCGCTACGGCCATAGCCGCATCACCGACGTGGGCGGGATCCTGATGTTCAACACCTCGCAATTGCCGTTGCGTGGCTGGTCGCCGGTGATCAAGCGCCTGGAGGACGTGCTGCTGGCCAGCCTGGCCCTGGTGGCGCTGTCCCCTGTGATGGTGGCGACGGCGATTGCGATCAAGCTCGACTCCAAAGGGCCGATCCTGTTTCGCCAGAACCGCTTTGGCTACAACGACAACGAAATCCGCGTGTTCAAGTTCCGCTCGATGTACACCGACCAGAGCGACTTCACCGCCGAACGCCAGACCACCCGCGCAGACCCGCGCATTACCCGGGTGGGGCGCATCATCCGCAAGACCAGCATCGACGAGCTGCCGCAGTTGTTCAACGTGCTGCTGGGCAACATGTCCATGGTCGGCCCGCGCCCCCATGCCACGGCGACCAAGGCCGCCGGCATACCCTTCGAAGTGGCGGTGAGCGAGTACAGCTCGCGCCACCGCGTGAAACCGGGGATCACCGGCTGGGCGCAGATCAACGGTTACCGGGGTGAGACCGACACCCTGTTCAAGATCCAGAAACGTGTCGAGTACGACCTGGAGTACATCTCCAAGTGGTCGGTGTGGTTTGACCTGTACATCGTTTTCATGACGGTCCCGGCCGTCCTTTCCACCAAGGAAGTCTATTGATGAAGACCCTCAACGGATTAATTCCCTGCATCGTTTCCGGTGGTTCGGGCACTCGACTGTGGCCGGTGTCGCGGCAGAACATGCCCAAGCCCTTCATGCGCATGCGCGATGGTCAGAGCCTGCTGCAAAAAACCTTCCTGCGCGCGGCCAAACTGCCCGGCGTGGAAAGCGTGCTCACGGTGACCAACCGCGACCTGTTGTTTCGTACCCTCGATGACTACCGCGGAGTGAACAACGCCCGCCTGCCCCTGGACCTACTGCTGGAACCGTTCGGGCGCAACACGGCGGCGGCCATCGCCGTGGCGGCCCTGCATGTGCAGGAGCATTTCGGCGGCGACGCACAGTTGCTCGTGATGCCCGCCGACCACCTGATCCTCAATGAAGTGGCGTTCGCCGAGGCCGTGACCCAGGCCCGCGACCTGGCCGAAGCCGGCTACCTGGTGACGTTCGGCATCCAGCCCGACCACGCGGAAACCGGTTTTGGCTATATCGAGCAAGGCGAGGCGCTGAGCCAGGGCTACCGGGTCAAACGCTTCGTCGAGAAACCCGACCTGGCCACCGCCCAGGCCTATCTGGACGGCGGCAAGCACCTGTGGAACGCCGGCATGTTCTGCTTCAAGGCCAGCACCCTGGTGGATGAGCTCGCCACCCATGCACCTGACGTGCTGGAGGCCGCACGCGCCGCGCTGGAGCACAGCCAGAGCCTGCAGAACATAACCTCGCGTCAACGTGAACTGGATGCGGATGCGTTCGGCAGTGCGCCGGATATTTCCATCGACGTGGCCTTGATGGAAAAGTCCCGGCAAGTGGCCGTGGTGCCCTGTGACATTGGCTGGAGCGACATCGGGTCCTGGGAAGCGCTGCGCCAGCTCACCCCCAGCGATGCCCATGGCAACCAGGTCAATGGCGAAGCGATTTTGCATGACGTGCACAACTGCTACATCGACTCGCCCAAGCGCGTGTTGGGCGCCGTTGGGGTGCACGACCTGATCATCGTCGACACCCCCGACGCGCTGCTGATCGCCGACGCCCACCGCAGCCAGGATGTGCGCTACATCGTCGCCGAGCTCAAGCGCCAGAATCATCCGGCGTACAGCCTGCACCGCACGGTGACCCGGCCGTGGGGCACCTACACCGTGCTGGAGGAAAGCAGTCGCTTCAAGATCAAGCGCATCGTGGTCAAGCCCCTGGCCTCGCTGTCGTTGCAGATGCACCACCACCGCAGCGAACACTGGGTGGTGGTCAGCGGCGCGGCACAGATCACCAATGGCGACCGCGAATTCCTGATCAACGCCAACGAGTCCACCTACATTCCCGCCGGGCACAAACACCGGCTGACCAACCCCGGCATCATCGACCTGGTGATGATCGAAGTGCAGAGCGGCGAGTACCTGGGCGAAGACGACATCGTGCGCTTCGACGACATCTACGGCCGCGCGCCTGCCGAGGCGAAAAAATGACATGCGCACTTCATTGATCATCCCCACCCGTAACGCCTCCAACCACCTGGCACGCCTGCTGCCCGCGCTGAAGATGCAAACCCTGCAACCTGACGAGATGCTGGTGGTGGACAGCGCCTCCAGCGATGACACCGTGGCGCGCTTTCGAGCGTTCGGCGCGCGGGTCGAGGTGATCGACGCCCGTGACTTCAACCACGGCGGCACCCGCCGCTGGGCCAGCGAACAGGTGGGTGGCGACGCACTGATCGTGATGACCCAGGACGCCATCCCCGCCACCCCCGAGACCTTTGCCAACCTGCTCGATGAATTGCAGCAGGACCCGCTCAACGGCGTCGCCTACGGGCGGCAATTGCCCCATCCCGATGCGGGCGTGCTGGGCGCGCAATCGCGGCACTTCAACTACCCGGAACACAGTCGCAGCAAAAGCCTGGCCGATGCACCGGAGCTTGGGATCAAGACCTGCTTCAGCTCCGACTCGTTTTCGGTATACCGGCGCAGTGTGTTGCAGGCCGTCGGTGGCTTCCCTGCCGACGTGATCGGCAGCGAAGACGCCTTTGTGGCCGCACGCATGCTGCTCGACGGCTACAAGGTGCGCTACGCCGCCACCGCGCTGGTGCATCACTCCCACGATTACAAACTCATGGACGAGTTTCACCGCTACTTCGACATTGGCGTGTTCTACGGCCGCGAGCCGTGGATCAAGCAGGCCTTTGGCGACGCGGGTGGCGAGGGCAAACGCTATGTGCTGGCCGAACTCGCGGCGCTGCGCAAAGCCGGCGCCTTGCACCGCGTGCCCGAGGTGCTGGTACGCAGCGTGTTCAAACTGCTCGGTTACCGCCTGGGCCATCTTGAACGCCGCCTGCCGCTCGCCCTCAAGCGGCGCATCAGCATGTTTCCCGGTTATTGGAGGTGAGCAGCATGACCCACAGGAAGTCCCCCTTGATGAAGCGAAGCGTGCTCGCCCTGGCCATGCTGACCCTGGCCGCCTGCAACACCCCGGCGCGTATCGAGCCACCGGACAGCAAGACCGTCGAGGACGGCAAGCGCGCCCTCGACCAACTGGCCCAGCTGCCACCGGCGGTGGAACGCATCCGTATCGGCGACCAGTTGCGCATCGTCCGCGATGCCGGCGAGATGCCGACGCTGTCGGCGTTCAACGTCAGCACCATCTACGAGCTGACGCTGTACACGGTGCAGACCGACGGCAAGATCAACTACCCGTTCCTGGGGCCGATCCAGGTTGCCGGGCGCCAGCCATCGGAGCTGGCCACCCAGTTGACCCACGAGCTCGCGGCGACCTACCGCGAACCCCGGGTGACGGTGAACATCAACCAGGCGCCGAGCAACTCGGTGATCGTCGGCGGTGCGGTGAATAACCCCACGGCGGTGCAGATCGCCACGGCCAACACCCTGGAGCAGGCGATTGTCGGCGCCGGCGGGGTCAGCCCGGCGGGCAACGCGAGCATGGTCGCGCTGCTGCGCGAAGATGCCCAGGGCGCCTATCGTGCTTACTTCCTGGACTTCAGCCAGCTCCTCAAGACCGGCGCCAACGGACGCAAGCCGGTGCGCCTGCAACGCGGCGATGTGGTGTTCGTGCCCAAGTCCAACGTCGGCGAGCGCATCCAGGGCGTGGACACCTACATGAACCAACTGATCCCGTTCACCAAGTCCATCGGGGTCGGCTACAACTACACGCGAACCAGCGGCGGCAGCAATTAAAGGAGCGACATCCCATGATCGAGATCCGTTCTTTTCGTGATCTGCTACGCCTGTTCTTCATCTTCCGCCACGAGTTCAAACTGGCCGCCATTGCGGCGCTGGTGATCATTCTGCTGGGGGCTTTCCTGCTGCCGGCCAAGTACGAATCCACGGCGCGCCTGCTGGTCAAGCCGGGGCGTGATTCGACCTTGCCCATCGAGATCAGCAATCGCCAGGCGCTGGTGATGCCCAGCACCCAGCGCGACCCGATTGTCGACGAAGAGCGCCTGCTCACCGGGCGCCCGATTGTGCGAGCGGTGGCCGAGCACTACCTGGAAGTGATCAGTAACGCACCGCCACCGGAAGGCTTCTGGAAGCGCACCAAGTACTACGTCAAGAGTGGCATAGGCGCGGTGTTCGATGGCATCCGCGTGGTACTGGAAACTGTCGGCGTGGTGGAAAAAACCACGCCGGTGGAACGCCTGGCGGCGGGCCTGGAAAAGAACTTCGAGGTAAGCCACGCGGCCGGTTCCACGGTGATGGACATCACTTTTACCTGGGGCGACCCGGAGATAGCCCAGGCGGTGGTCAAGGATTGGGTCGAGACCTATGTCAACGAACGCACCCAGGCCCTCGGGCGCAAGAGCCTGTACGTCTTCTATGAAGGCCAGGTCGCCACCAGCGCCACCGAGATCCAGAGCTACAAGCAACAGATCCTCACGCACCTGAACCAGATCGGCGCGGCGAGCATCACCGATCGCCTGGAAGACTTGTCCGAGCGCATCAACGTACTGCGGGGCGAAACGTTCAACACCACGCGCCTGATCGCCTCCTCCGACAGCGCCATCCAGAGCACCCGCACCCAGCTCAAGAGCCAGCCCAAGGAAGTCACCACGGTGCGCCAGATCGCACTGAACCCCCAGCAGCAGGACCTGCGCCGCCTGCTGAACCAGAAGCTGCTGGAAAAGGCCGACATGATGCGCACCTACACGGACAACGCGCCGCCGGTCAAAGCCCTGGATGCATCGATCCGCGCAATGCAGGCCCATGTCGCGAGTGAAAGCAACACCGTGCAAAGCTCGGAAAACCGCGCGCCCAATACCCTGGAAATCCACTTGCAGCGAGTACTGCTGGATGAGTCGAGCAACAACCTCGCGCTGCGTACCCAACTGACACAACAACAGAAACAACTGGCCAACCTCGAAGCCCAGCGCAAGCAAGCCCTGGAGATCGAACCGGAACTGACACGCCTCGCCCGGGAGCTGGGCGCCGCCGAACGCAACTACGCGTTGTATGTGGACAACCTGGAAAAATCACGCATTGACCGCGAACTGGATAACAGCCAGATCAGCAACATCGCGGTGATCGAAGAGGCCACCCTGAACCCCGGCCGTATCTTCCCCAAAACCCTGGTGATGCTGGTGCTGGCGGTCCCATTCGCCCTCGTCGTCGGCCTGCTGGTGATCTACCTGTGCTACCTGCTCGACCAGCGCATCCACGATGGCGGCCTGGCGGAACGCAAGTTCGGCCTGCCGCTGTGGACCACCTTGCCCGAGCTGGACACCAGCACCGCCCAAAGCACCAACGCATTCAATGCGAGCATCTACCGGCTGTACGGGTTGCTGCAGTTGGAGCGCATCGCCGAGCAGGGCCTGACCCTGGGGCTGACCTCGGCACGGCACGGCGAAGGGGTGACCTTTGTGGTGGAACAACTGCGTCAGTTGCTGCAGGAAAACAGTATCAACGTGCGTGTGGGCGGCGCCGAACCGGCGGCGCCAGGTGAAGTGGTGCTGCTGGACGCCTCGGCGCTGCTGGATAACCGCGATGCGTTTATCAACCTGCGTCGGGCAGACCTGATCGGGCTGGTGGTGGAAGCGCAGAAGAGCACGGTGCCGGTGGTGGAGCACGCGCTGTCGATCCTCAACACCGCGTTCGGCAAGGTCGACGGCATCATCATCAACCGGCGCAAATTCGAAGTGCCGGCCAAGGTGCTGAAAACCATCGCCAAGTACCGGGGGGCGTTCTGATGCGCGTCGCCCTGCTCGCCCCGTTGCCACCGGAAAAAAATGGCATCGCCGACTACGCGAACCATTTCCGCACGGCACTGGAACAACTGGAGGTGACGGTGCTGACGCCGTTGGCCGGGGTGGCGGGCAACAGCGAGGCAATCAAACAGGCCATCGGTGGGTTCGACTGGCACAGCGTGGACCTGGTCCACGCCGAGCTGGGCGGTGGACGGCTGGGGGAGTTCCTGGCCCTGCGCGAATTGCGCAAGGCCTACCCGGCACTGCCCTTGACCGCCACGGTGCATGATCCGGAACGCATCGTCTGGCGGCGTGAGCGGTTGCCATTCCCGTTGAACCTGCTGGAGCGCTTGCCCAGCCCGATGCCACAGGCGGCAGTGGTGCTGGCGGATCCGCTGACCTTGCGTGAAGAGCGCCAGGTCGCCGCCGGGTTGACCCGTTTGATCACCCTCACCCGCCTGGGCGCCGAGTGCCTGGGCCAACGCATGCAACTGCCGACGGGGAAAGCCGCGGTGATCAACCATGCAAACCTGGCGATTCCATCGGCGCCGTTGCCGCCCCTGGATACGCTGCGCCTGCTGTACTTCGGGTTTATATACCGGGGTAAAGGCATCGAAGACCTGTTAGAGGCCCTGGCCGGCGTGTTCAAGCAGGCCCCCGAATTGCGTGAGCGTGTGCGCCTGACCCTGGCCGGTGGCACCGCCGCCGAAATGGCGTTTGGCGCAGGCGGCAACTACCTGGAGCAGTTGAACCGCCAGATCGCTGAACTCGGCCTGGCGGATGCCATCGACTGGCGGCTGAACCTGCCGGCTGAAGAGATTGCCCAGACCATCCAGGCCCACCATGTGATGGTGCTGCCCTATCGCGAATCGAAAAAACTCGGCCTGCTCGGGCGCCAGCGCGGTACCAGTGGCGCGCTGTCCTGGGCTGCCGCCTGCGGGCGTGGGGCGATCACGTCTGACGCTCGCGCGTTTGCCGAGGAAGTCGCCAGCGGCAATGGCGCTATCTACCCCGAAGGCGATGTGGATGCCCTCAGCGAGCAACTGCTGCGCCTGGCACGCACGCCGCTGCTGGCCCGGGACTGGGCCGAACGCGCCGGCGAAATCGGCCGCGAACGCTTGTGGCCGTTGACCGCGCAGAAGTTCAAGGCGCTGTTTGAGCAAACCATCGAGGGCAGCCGCCATGGCGCGTAAACGCACCTACGTCGCCACCCTGGTCGTGGTCGCCGCCCTGGGCCTGACCGCGTTTTTGTGGGGGCGCCAGGCCGATGCCGAGAGCCATGTGCTCAAGGGCAACAAAACCGTGGTGTGGAAAGATTTCCTCGGGGTGAACGCGCAGTTCCTGTGGTTCGCCCCTGAGCGCTATCAGAAGCAGATCGACCGTCTCAAGGCGCTGGGCCTGGAGTGGGTACGCCTGGATTTGCATTGGGACCAGCTGGAGCCGGTCGAAGGGCAGTACCAGATTGCGACGCTGGATCAGTTGGTGGGCAAACTGCAGGACAACCAGCTCAAGTCTGTGTTCTACCTGGTCGGGTCGGCGCCGTTCGCCACCACTGCGCCGGTGGGTGCGCCGTATCAGGACCAGTACCCGCCGAAAGACCCGAACGTGTTCGCCAACCGCATGGCGCTGTTGGCACAGCGCTACCCCAGTGTCGACGCCTGGCAGGTGTGGAACGAACCGAACCTGCTAGGCTTCTGGCGCCCGGCAGCCGACCCGGCCGGCTACGCCGCACTGCTGACCACCACCGCCGCCGCGTTGCGCGCAATGAGCCCGAGCAAACCGGTGGTGGCCGCCGGCATGGCATTCTTCAGCGAAATGCCCAACGGCCAGAGCATGTTCGATGCCCTCGGCGCCCTGGGCGTGGCCAGCCTCAATACCGTCGTCTCGTACCACCCTTATACCCAATTGCCCGAAGGCAACGACCCGGCCAACCTGGACTTTATCGCCAGGACCACCGCGCTCAACCAGGCCCTGCGCAACGGCGGCGTGCAGACCCTGTGGAGCACCGAGTGGGGCTGGTCGACCTACACAGGTCCCAAAGACGCCCAGGACATCATCACCCCACAGGCCCAGGCCGATTACGTGGTGCGCCGCCTGGCGCTGATGAGTGCGCTGGATTACGACCGGATCTTCCTGTTTACCCTCAGTGATCTGGACCAGCGCGCCAGTGTGCGTGATCAGTCTTACGGTTTGCTCGACATCGACGCCAACCCCAAGCCGGTCTACACCGCGCTGAAAAATTTCCTCGACGTCAGCGGTCCGACGCTCACCCCCGGCGACCCGCCCAGCGCCGATCAGTTGCCCGACGGCCTGTTCAGCATCGGCTGGACCCGCGCCGACGGGCGCAAGCTATGGTTCTTCTGGGCGGCCGGGGGCGGCAACGCACACCTGCCCAACCTGGCCAGCGCCACCCTGTATGACCCGCTGCGCGGTACGCAAACCCCGGTAAGCGGCACCCACGGGCTGACCGTCATGGTCAAGCCGAACCTGCAAATTCTGTTATGGGAGTGAGGCCCGCCATGCGCATTTTATGGATCCTGCCCTACTCGCCCTGGCCCGCCACCAGCGGCGGCAAGACGCGCCAGTTCCACCTGCTGCGCAGCCTGGCCGCGCGCGGGCATCGGATCACCTTGCTGCTGCATGACAAGCACCCGGTATCCCTCGCCGACCGCCAGGTGCTGGAGGCGTTTGTCGAACAGTTGATCATCCTGCCGCGCCGCCCGTTGCGCAGCCTCAAGACCCTGGTGGCGGGGCTGTTTGCACCCTACCCGCTGCTGGCCAGCGTGAATGGGCTGGCGGGCGAGTTGCAGGACACCTTCAACTGGTTGCTGGGTGAGCAGTGGGACGTGGTGCAGATCGAGCACAGCTACAGTTTCCAGCCTTACGAAGATGCGCTGGCGCGTAAATCACAGCCCTTTGTGCTGACCGAACACAATGTGGAGTCGGCCCTGGGCGCGGCCACCTACGACCGTTTGCCGCGTTGGTCGCTGCCGTTCATTCGCTACGATCAATGGCGCTATGCCCGCTGGGAACGCCGGGTGATGCGCCAGGCCGCGCAGGTGGTGGCGGTCACTCAAAACGATGCGCACGTCCTGGAAAAAATCGCCGGCAAACCCGTACCGGTGGTGGTCAATGGCGTGGACTGCGATCACTTCGCCGCCGCCCATCCCGACCCGTCGACACGCCGCGTGCTGTTCCTCGGCAACTATGAATACGCGCCGAACGTGGACGCCATCGAATGGGCCCTGGATGAAATCCTGCCCAAAGTCTGGGCGCGCTGTGCGGATGCGCGCATGAGCGTGTGCGGCTTCGGCATGCCCGGCAACTGGCGCGAGCGTTGGAAAGACCCGCGTATCGAGTGGCAAGGCTTCGTGCCCAACCTGCTCGACCTGCAATCGAGCTGTTCGGTGTTCCTGGCGCCGTTGCGCCACGGCGGCGGCTCCAAGCTCAAGGTGCTCGAAGCCCTGGCCGCCGGCCTGCCGCTGGCCAGCACCGAACAAGGCGTGTCGGGGTTGGACCTGGTGGAAGGCCTGGACTACCTCGGTGGGCAAAGTCCCGCCGACCTGGCCGATGCCGTGGTGCGCCTGCTGCAATGCCCTGAAGCCGCCGCCCCGATGGGTGAGGCCGGCCGCGCCTACGTACGCCGCGCCCATGACTGGAGCGTCGCCGCCAGCCAACTGGAGCAGGTGTACGCCACCCTCGTGCCGCTGAGCCAGAGGGAGCCCGTATGCGTATAGGCCTGGATTACCGCACCGTCGGCACCTCGCCGCAATCGGGCATCAGCCGCCAGGTGTACGCACTGGAAAGCGCCCTGCACACCTTGCCGGGCATCGAGCTTGAACGGTTTACCGTGGCACCACTGGTCGATGAAACGCGCCTGCAGGCCCACTGCCCGGCGTGGGGCTGTGCCAAGACCGCCATGCACCAGCCGCAGAATCGTCTGCGCTTTGAGGCCGGTTTTCTGCCCCGCGCCTTGCGCGAGGAGCGTATCGACCTGTACATCAGCACCTTCAACATGGGCCTGCCCTTGCCGCCCAAACCGAAAGGCTTGCGCACCGTGGTACTGCTGCATGACCTGTTCCAGATCACCCTGGACAACTACCATGCCAACCGCTTGAAGGCGCTGATCTACAAGACCAGCGATCGCCTGTCGATTGCCTACGCGGTGCACAGCGCCGACCGCGTGTGGACGCCGTCGCAATACAGCGCCGATGAAACCGCACGGCTGTTTCCCAAGGCGGTGGGCAAGATTCGTGTGCTGCCCAATCAGGTCGATGGCTTTGCCGGGCTGGTGGCGGACCTGAGCCGGCATCAATTGCCCGAGCGCTACTGGCTGCTGGTGGGCACCCGTGAGTTGCGCAAGAACGTGCCGTTTTTGGTGGACGCCTGGCAGCAGGCGCGGCGCCAATCCCCTTCGGTGCCGGAGTTGGTGCTGGTGGGCAGTTTGGA
Source organism: Pseudomonas marginalis (assembly GCF_900105325.1). Classification (NCBI taxonomy): domain Bacteria; kingdom Pseudomonadati; phylum Pseudomonadota; class Gammaproteobacteria; order Pseudomonadales; family Pseudomonadaceae; genus Pseudomonas; species Pseudomonas marginalis. The sequence continues at coordinate 15,443 of NZ_FNSU01000002.1, read as the reverse complement.
ACACTTGCCCGAAGCCCAGCGCACATTGCCGGGGATTCGTGCGCTGAGCGGCGTGTCGGACGCCGAGTTGCAGGCGCTTTACCGCCAGGCGTCACGCCTGTGGCAGCCGTCCTATGCCGAAGGCTTTGGCCTGCCGGTGATCGAGGCCCTGAGCGTCGGTACGCCGGTGGCGGTGGCGAGCGGCACTTCGCTGGATGAAATCACCCCGCCGTCGGCCCCGCGCTTTTCGCCCATCGATGGCCCGGCGCTGGTGCAATTGATGCTCAGCCTGGGCGCGCGGCCGGATGAAGACTGCGCCGAGCAACGGCGCCTGTGGGCGCAACGTTTCAACCATCATGCCTATCGCCAGCGCCTGGCCGAACTGATCGAGGAACTTCAGTGAGAGTGAACCTGGTAAGCCTCGTCGCGATCCTCTTCGGCCTGCTGTTTGGCGCTCTCGCCCTGTTGCTGTCGCCGGCCAAGGCGTTTCTCGCCGTAGTCGGCCTGGCCGGGGCGGTGACCATCCTGCGCTTTCCGTTCTGGGGCCTGTTGCTGTTTGCCCTGATCGCCACGTTCATGCCGTACTCGACCCTCAACCTGGGGATCCGCAGCACCGTCAGCGAAGCGATCCTGGCCCTGACCTGGGGCGCGGTGCTGTGGCACAACTTCCTGGCCCGCCTGCCCGATACGCCCAGCCTGACCCGCCGCCCCACCGACCAGATGCTGCTGTGGCTGATGCTGTTCAGCGTGTTCCCGTTCATCGTCGGCCAAGTCACCGTCCACGCCGACAGCAGCGGCGTGGCCAACTGGCTGCGCTGGTTGCTGAGCCTGTCGGCAGTGTTTCTCTGCGCCAGGTTGCTGGTGGACCGCAAGCAGCGTGAATCCTTGGTCATCGCCCTGTTGCTGGGCAGCCTGGCGATGCTGGTGCTGTCGATTGCGGTGTTCGTGCGCACGCGCTCCGGGGCGGGCATTGCGCCGATTCTGGCGTTGTTCAACTACGGCAACTTCGACATGTTGAAATTCGGCCTGGAGGCCATGTCTTCGCGCATGGGTTCGCCGTGGATGCACCCGAATGCCATCGGCGGAATCATGGCATTGCTGCTGCCCCTGGCCTTCTGCTTCGGCGTGACCGAACAGGGCTGGAAACGTGCGCTGGGCCTGGGCGTCGCCTGCCTGGGCGCGGCCGCGTTGCTGTTGGCCAGCAGCCGCGGCGCGATGGTCAGCCTGGCGTTGGTGCTGGTGTGGATGGCTACGCGCCGCGTGCCCTACACCGGGCGCCTGCTGATGATCGGCGCGGCGCTGACCGTGGCACTGGTAATGGCCTACCCACCGTTACAGGAACGCCTGGCGACGATTTTCTCGTCGGACAACGCCAGTACCGAAGTGCGGTTCGACGAGTACCGCATGTTCCCGCAGGCGGTGGTGTCCTATCCGTTCGGGATCGGCTTCAAGGTTGACCCGCCGGTACCGGGTACCCACCTGCTGGGGATCTCCAACCTGTGGCTGAACTTCATCTACAAGACCGGCATCGTCGGCATGCTGTTCTTTGTGGCGGTGACCGTGCGCTGGTGGCGTGAGGCGCGTCCGCAAAAAGGCCCGATCCGCCTGACCAAGGACAATGCCCTGTGGCTGGGCACCACCGGCGGGATTCTGTCGGCGCTGGTCAGCGGCCTGTTCGACCACTACTTCAGTTTTGCGGTGGTGATGGTGGCGTTGTTCTGGCTGATGGTGGGCATCAATGTACTGGAGGCGCGGCGGTTGTTTCCGGCGCGGCTGCCGCAAGTGAAGACCGTGGCCTACCGCAAACACCTGCGTGATGGGGCACGGCCCTGATGCTCGGCTCTGCCGCCTGGCTGACATTGGCGACCCTGGTGGGCCTGTGCCTGGGATTTGCCCGTGAATGGCTGCTGGTGGCGGCCTGGGGCGCCGGAGAGCGCAGCGATGCCTTCCTGATCGCGCTGTTTTTGCCGGAAGCGCTGCGCATGTCGTTGGCCGGCGGTGTGCTGAGCGCCGCCGCGCTGCCGTTGTACCTGCAACGCAAGCATGGCGAACGCCTGGAGTGGCTGGCGGTGCTGTTCCCGGCGTTGCTGCTGATCGCGCTGGTCATCAGCCTGCTGCTGACGCTGTTGGCACCGTGGCTGGTGCAAATGCTCGGCCCGGGGTTGGCCGACACCGCCACAGTCTTGGCCAGCAGCAACCTGCAGATCGTCGCCTGGTGTGTGCCGGGCTTGATGTTGCATGGGCTGTTCAGCATTCCCTTGCAGGCCAGCGAACGTTTTGTCCTCGCGGGGCTGGGCTCGTTGCTGTTCAACCTGCCGCCGGTGACGTACCTCGCCCTCGCGGGCACTACCAGCCAACCGCACGCGCTGGCCCTGGCCTGCCTGGCCGGCAGCCTGTTGATGCCGCTGGCGCTGTTGCCGTCGGTGTGGCGCCAAGGCTGGCGGCCATGGCGCTGGCAACTGAGCGTCGCACCCTTGCGGGAGCTGGGCCAGCGCATCGGACCGCTGTTGCTGAGCAATGGCGCCAGCCAGGGGTTGGCGCTGATCGAGCGGCTGGTGGCATCGCTGCTGGGCGAAGGCGCGGTGACCTGGGTCAACCTGGCGCGCAAGCTGATGAACCTGCCGCTGATTGCGCTGATGAGTCTCAACCAGGTACTGCTGGGCATGATGAGCCGCCGTCAGGGCGATGAGCGCCTGGCCCTGCTCAAGCGCGGCCTGGAAACCGCCAGCGTACTGACCCTGCCTGCCGGTGTCGGCCTGGTGGCGGCAGCCCCGAGCCTGGTGGCGCTGCTGCTGCCCAGGCAATCGGCGGATTCGCCGTTGCCGCTGCTGCTGGCCTGGTTTGCCGTGCCGTTGGTGTTCGGCGCCTGGAACGCCTTGCTCGCGCGCTATGCCTACGCCGCCGGCGATACGCGCCAGCCGCTGCGCTGCGAGTTGCTCGGCAGCCTGGTCAACGTGTTGTTGCTGGGAGCGCTGCCCTGGGTGTTCGGCCTGGCCGGCATCCCCTTGGCCGCACTGGCCGGCGTGCTCTGCACCGCACTGTTGCTGATGCAGCGCCAGGCCTTGCTCGACGCCCTGCCCTGGGCCCGGCACTGGCTGCTCAGTGCACTGCTGATGGGGCTGGCGGCGCTGATGCTGTTTGGTATTGAGGGCGTGTGGCTGCAACTGGGGCTGAGCACCCTGGCGGGCGCCGTGGTGCTGCTCGGCATGGGGCTGTGGCTCAAGCCGTGGCGCAAGGCATGACGCTTATTGTAGGAGCTGGCTTGCCAGCGAAAATCGTCAAGGATAACGCGGGCATTCTGGATGCACGTGGTGCCCTTGCGTTCTTCGCTGGCAAGCCAGCTCCTACAGGGGCGGTGGAGTTTATAGATCGGGAGCACTCAGGTGAAAAATCGCTGGATTCAAATGGATATCGCCAAGGGCATCGGCATCCTGGTGATCGTGTACGCCCACAGTTGGTTTGTCGCCACGTCGCCGGACTTGATGTACCCGATCCTGGCGTCGTTCGTACTGCCGTTGTTCTTCTTTCTGTCGGGGGTGTTTTTCAAACCTGAACAGCCGTTTGTCGAGATGGCGGTGCGTAAGGCCGACGGCCTGCTCAAGCCGTTTTTCTTCACCATGCTGGTGTATGTGATCGTGCGCGATGTGCTGCGCGGCCAACCGCTGCTGCCGGATATCGGCGGCGTGCTGTACGCCTCGGTGGACACCATCCCCTGGCAGGCGCTGTGGTTTTTGCCGCACTTCTGGGTGGCGATCCTCTTCAGTTGGGCGGTACTGCGGCTGATTCAGCGCCTGCCGCTGGCGGTGAGCTGTGCAGTGATGCTGGTGCCGCTGCTGATCGGCATCTGGATGCTGCCGTGGTTCTGGCAACTGCCGGTGACTCTCGGCGGGCAAACCTGGGTGCTGCCCGGCTTGCCCTTCAGCCTGGATATCACCCTGATCAGCAGCGCGTGTTTCGTCTACGGCTACCTGCTGCGTGACTGGCTGCGTACCCATGCGGGGTCAATGCTGACCCTGCTGGTGTCGGTGGCGCTGTTCGCGGCGGTGTTCCTCTACCGGGGCGATACCATGGACCTGGCGCAGCGTCGCTACGACCACTGGCTGTGGACCAGCCTGCTGGCGGTGATTGGGGTGTACCTGTGCTGGGCGTTGGCGCGGGTGCTGATGGCGTCGGCCCTGATCACCCGGGTCATGACCTACATCGGCCAGTCGACCCTGATCCTGCTGATCTTCCATGGGGAGATCCAGCACAAGACATTCGATTTGATGGAGCGTCTGGGGCTGCACGCGTTTGTCGCGGCCTGCATCGGTTTTGTGGTGGCGGTAGTGGTGCCGTTGTTGATCGGGGAAGTGATCAAGCGGGTGGCATTCCTGCGGTTTTTCTACTTTCCATTTCCGCTGCGCAAGGCTGCCAGATAACGGTAGGAGCGAGCGTGCTCCTACCGGGTATCGGGTTCAGTCATCCAGTTGTTGCGCGGCGGGCTTGCCGGCGTGTTTCGCCGGCTTGGCGCCCTTGGCCGGAGCCGGTGCAACGGGCTCGGGTTCCGGGGCGGCGGCGGTTTCTTTCTCGGCCATCGGCATCTGGTCGATGGCGCTGAAAAACTCTTTCAAATCGAGGGTATCCGGTGGCACGGTCTTCTCGACTTTCTTCTCGCCATCCTTGCCCACCAGGATCACTTTGGTGCCGCTGCCGGCACCCAGTTTGAGGGCGCGGATCAGCGCATTGGTCTCGGGCGGCGTGAGCTTCTTGTTGTCCTTGGGGTCCTTGGCGAACTTCTCCCCTTCGGCACCGATGCTGCCAAACTTCACGGTGTAGAACACCATGCTGCGCTCTTCAAAGGACTGCTTGGTGGCAGGCTCGTCCAGTTGTTTCTTGAGGGTCGCCAGTGTGTCGTTGCCGGAATCAAGCTCCACCACCACCAGTGGCCGGGCTTTGCCCAGGTCCTGCTTGAGCGGGTTGATATCATCAGCAGCCAACAGCGGCCCCGTAAAAGCCATCAAGGTAGCCAGGGTCAGCGACCGGATGAGCATGCGCACCTCCTTTGAATTCCATGCAGGGTTCTTGAGTTTCATGTCTGCGACAGTCAAATTCAAGGATGATTCCTACACCGCGTTCAGAAAGCGTAGGTCAGGACGCCCGCTCCGCAAGGGCTTGGCGGCGACATGCGGCATTGTTTCCTTTGATTGCACAAACATTACGAGACCTTCCAGCCCGGCCAATGGCGGGCAAAGACAGGCGCAACGATCGGGTCGGCATCCACCTGCGCCAGGGTCTGGGCAAAGCCTGGCGCCAGGGCAGTCAAGGCCTCACGCGCCTCATCCCAGCGCGACACCGCCGCCGCCATGATGCCCAGCGCATTCGGTTCGCCGTTGGACGCGAACAGTTGGCCGGCAAACTGTTCGGCAAACACCACCCAGGCCTGATGCAGATAGCGACGCGTGCCCGCGACCAATTGCGCCTGCACCGCTTCATCGGCATTGCCCACCCAGCGTTGCGGGTAGTCAATGATGCCAATCGCCGAATAGCAATTGGCCGCGATGTACACCAGGCCGCGGATGATCTGGTCACGGTCGCCGCCCAGCAGATGCGCATCGGGAAACGCCAGGCCCAGGTGGATCAGGATCGCGGCACTTTCCGTCAGCACCTGTCCATCGGGGATAACCAGGGTGGGCACCTGTTTGAGCGGGTTGATACGGGCAAGCTCATCACTGCCCTCGCCGTCGGCCCAGGAGGCGGCGTCCACCCGTCGCCATGGTACCGCGCACCGTTGCAGGGCGATTTCAATCATGCAGGAGCCGGATTCGTCGATGCCATAGAGTGTGTACATAGCCTTTCCTCCATTGGATGAATCAAGAATTTTAGAACAAGCCCATTTGCCCGCCGACCAGGGTGCTGAAATCGTCACTCACGAACGGCAGGATGGCATCTGCGACCGGTTGCAATTGCCGGGTGACGTAGTGGTCGTAATCAATCGGCGCCTGGCGTACTTCCAGCGGTTCGGGGCCGTTGACGCTGATCACATAGCGGATCCAGCCGCCGCGCTGGTACTGGCGCGGGCGCCCCAGGCGGTCGTTGTATTCATCGGCCAGGCGCGCCGCGCGTACATGGGGCGGCACGTTGCGCTCGTAGTCATCCAGTTGACGGCGCAGACGTTTGCGGTAGATCAGCAGTTCATCGAACTCGCCGCTCAAGGTGCGGCGCACGTAGTCGCGTATGTAGTCCTGATGGGGCTGGCGGTGGAAGATGCGCTGGTAGAGTTCCTGCTGGAACCGGCGGGCCAGGGGCGACCAGTCGCTGCGTACGGTCTCCAGGCCTTTGTAGATCATCTCTTCGCTGCCGTCGGCACGTACCACCAGGCCGGCGTAGCGCTTCTTGCTGCCCTCCTCCGCGCCGCGAATGGTCGGCATCAGGAAGCGGCTGAAGTGGGTTTCGTATTGCAGCTCCAGGGCACTTTGCAGGCCGAACGCGCTGTGCAGGTGCTCACGCCACCAGGTGTTGACGTGCTTGACCAGCGCTTGGCCGATACGGCTGGCGTCGTCCTGGGAATGCGCGCTGCCGAGCCACACGAAGGTGGAGTCGGTGTCGCCGTAGATCACCTCATACCCCTGGGCTTCAACCAGTTCGCGGGTCTGGCGCATGATCTGGTGGCCGCGCATCGTGATCGACGAAGCCAGTCGTGTATCGAAAAAGCGGCAACCGCTGGAACCGAGTACGCCGTAGAACGCATTCATGATGATTTTCAGCGCCTGGGACAGCGGCGCGTTGTGCTCACGCTTGGCCTCTTCGCGACCTTCGGAGACACGCGCAACGATGGCCGGCAGGCAGTGCCGGGTGCGAGAAAAGCGTGCACCGCGAAAGCCTTCGACGGAGTCGCTGTCGTCGGGGTGCTTGAGGCCTTCGATCAGGCCCACCGGGTCGATCAGGAAGCTGCGGATGATCGACGGGTAAAGGCTTTTGTAATCGAGCACCAGCACCGATTCGTAGAGGCCAGGACGCGAATCCATGACAAACCCGCCGGGGCTGGCCTGGGGTGGTTTGTCGCCCAGGTTCGGCGCGACGAAGCCCTGGCGGTGCATCAGCGGCATGTACAGGTGGGTAAACGCCGCCACCGAGCCGCCGTTGCGGTCGGCCGGCAACCCGGTGACGCTGGCGCGTTCGAGCAGGAACTTGAGCAGTTCGGTCTTCTCGAAAATCCGCGTGACCAGCTCGCAGTCCTTGAGGTTGTAACGCGCCAGGGCGGGCTTGTCCTCGGCGAACATGCGGTTGATTTCGTCCATGCGTTGATACGGTGTGGAGATGTCCTTGCCCTCGCCGAGCAGGGTTTGCGCGACGTTTTCCAGGCTGAAGGATTCGAAGCTCCAGGTGGCCGAACGCAGGGCCTCGATACCGTCGATGATCAGACGCCCCGCCGCTGCGGCGAAGTAATGGTTGCGGCTGCCGTGTTCGCGCCAGGCCATGGGCTCATCGCCGCGACCGAGCATCAACGGTACGTTGAGGCGCTGGGCATGTTCGTGGAGTACGCGCAGGTCGAACTGCACCACATTCCAGCCGATGATTGCATCGGGGTCATGGGTGGCGAGCCATTGGTTGAGGCATTCGAGCAGTTGGGCGCGGGTGTCGCAGTAGTCGAGCTTGAAATCCACCGCGTCAGTCTTGTTCGGCGGGCCGAGCATGTACACCTGGCGTTCGCCGCAGCCTTCGAGGGCGATGGAATAGAGGTCGCCCTGGGCGGTGGTCTCGATGTCCAGGGACACCAGCTTGAGCGGCGGGCGGTAGTCGGGCGCGGGCTTCATCTGCGCATCGCACAGGGCACCACTGGCATCCGGTGTCCCACCGAACCAGACCGGAGCGGTGATGAAACGCTCCATCATGTAGCGTTCCGGCGGGCGCACATCGGCTTCGTAGACATCGACACCGGCGGCGCGCAGGCGTTTTTCCATGTCCATCAACTGGCGATGCTGGCGCGTGTAGAGGCCCAGGACCGGGCGGTGATGGAAATCGCAGAGTTGCAGCGGGCGCAATTCGATATCGCGTTCGCCTTTGAGCAACCAATCCAGCGGCTTGCGATGGGCCTCGGGAATGAACATCACCGAGGTCTGCACGGGTAGGCGGATAAACCGTGGCCCCTGGTCTGTGGCCAGCCAGAAACTGACCTCCGTGCCCGCCGGGGTATCGCGCCAATGCCGGGTCAGGACAAAACCCTGCTGTAAATCCACCGTACCGCACCTCAGGAATAGCTTTCAGGCGTTGATTCTACGCGGCATCTGCGCAAACGCGGCAGGTAAACGCGCACGCAAGCGGTGGACTTCTAAAGGCGGCGAAAGCGGGCACCGCAATGGTGCCATTTCTCCAGCTCACGCCCGACGTGTTTTGCTCAAATAGTTTTCGATATTGCCCATCTGCTCGTCCCAGCCACGGGAATTCATCTTGAAGGCTTTTTGCCGACGAGCCTCCGGCACCGCGTCGAAACCGGATTCAACCACCCGCAGCAAAATGCCCGGCGCCCGATCCTCAATGGTGAATTCAACCAGTGTCGGGGTTTCCTTGTCGTAGTCGACGCCCTTTTCTACCGCGAAGGGGTGCCACCAGAAAGAGAACAACGTTTGCGGCAGGATGCGTTCGATTTTGGCTTTCCAGATCACGTGTTCGTAACCTGGGTAGGTAATCGGCGCCTCTATGGTTTCCCCTGCCACAAAGGCTTTGCCCTTGAGGGCGATGCCAAACCAATCGCCGAATTGCTCGGCATTGGTGAGCGCTTCCCAGACCTGTTTACGTGAAGCGTTCAGCAGAACTTTTCGCTCAATGCGATCTAATACGTGCATAAGTCACCTCCTCCATTGACAGTAGGCGACACCAAATAATGCGCAACCTCAGGTTGTAAGCAATCATGATGACCCCGTCCTTGAACCGGCAATACGTTTATGACTGACCCATTGAATGGAAGTTGCTTCTGCAAAGGTGTCCGCTATCAGGTGGACCAGTTGGACATGCCTATCAGCCACTGCCACTGCGCAAGCTGCCGCAAAATACATGCGGCACCGTTTGTCGCCACCGCAGGAGTAATGCGCGAACATTTTCGCTGGACGCTGGGGGAGGAACTGTTGGCGTCCTTTGAATCTTCGCCGGGCAAGCTCAGGCATTTCTGCTCGCGCTGTGGCTCACATCTGATAGCAGAACGTGGGCATCAGCCCCATGTGATCGTGCGGGTGGCGACGCTGGACGATGATCCGGGCGTCAGGCCCACCTCGCACATCTGGATGGCCCATGATGTGCCCTGGCTTGACCATGAAGGCATAGAGCAATGGGACGAGTGGAAGGCATGATTTAGACGTGGGGGTCACCTGGCGCTTTTGCCGGCGTCGCATATTGCGGCTTCAGGTGACCGTCCTGGTCGAGTAGCCAGGCATCCATGATTTGCCGCACCACCGGACCCGCGACGCGACCACCGGCCTCACCGTTTTCGATCATCACCGAAATCACGATCTTCGGATGTTCGGCCGGAGCGAAGCCAACGAACAACGCGTTGTCGCGATGGCGCTCCAGGGTTTTTTCGCGGTTGTAACGCTCACCTTGCTTGATCGCAACCACTTGCGCAGTACCGCTCTTGCCGGCAATGCGGTATTGCGCCCCTTGTGCGGCGGCCCGGGCGATACCTCGCGGGTCATGCATCACCAACTGCATACCGTGATTGACCTGCTCCCAATCACGCGGATCCTTGAGGACGACGTTGGGCATTGGATTCTGGTCCACCGGCGGCTCACCATTGATCGTCTTGGCCAGGTGCGGGCGATTCCACACACCCTTGTTGGCGATCAACGCCGTGGCCTGGGCCAATTGCAGCGGAGTGACTTGCATATACCCCTGGCCAATGCCGAGGATCACGGTTTCGCCCGGGAACCAGGGTTGGCGCCGCGTGGCGCGCTTCCAAGCCTGGGATGGCATCAAGCCAGCGGACTCTTCGAACATGTCCAGGGAGACTTTCTGGCCCAGGCCAAACTCCGCCAGGTAGTCGTGCAGACGGTCGATGCCGAGTTTGTGAGCAAGGTCGTAAAAGTAAGTGTCGTTGGAACGCATGATGGCAGCGTCCATGTCTACCCAGCCGTCGCCGCTGTGGTTCCAATTGCGGTATTTGTGGTCAAAGTCGGGGAGCTGGTAGTAACCGGGGTCGAATACACGGGTCTGTGGGGTGACGACACCGCTGTCGAGGCCAGCGATGGCCACTTCCGGCTTGATGGTCGAGCCCGGCGCATAGAGCCCCCGGAGGACACGGTTGAAGAGCGGCCGGTCAATGGAGTCGTGCAGGGCGGCATATTCCTTGAAACTGATGCCGGTGACGAACAGGTTCGGATCAAAACTCGGCTTACTGACCATGGCCAGTACTTCGCCGGTTTGCGGATCGAGGGCAACCACTGAGCCACGGCGATCACCCAGGGCTTCTTCCGCAGCTTCCTGGAGCTTCACGTCGAGGCTCAGGACGATATTTTTGCCAGGAATCGGGTCGGTGTGCTTGAGCACACGGAGTACGCGGCCTTGGGCATTGGTCTCGACCTCTTCGTAGCCGACATGACCATGCAGTTCGGATTCGTAGAAACGCTCGATACCGGTTTTGCCGATGGACTGCGTGCCACGGTACTCCACCGAGTCGAGGGCTTTGGATTCTTTCTCATTGATCCGCCCCACATAGCCGATGGAGTGGGCAAAATGCGCACCCAGCGGGTAGTGACGGACGAATTGCGGCTCTACATCTACTCCTGGCAGGCGGAACTCATTCACCGCCAGCAATGCGACTTGCTCTTCGGTCAACTCGTAAAACAACGTCACGGGGACGAAGGGGTGCCGTGCCTGCTTCAGGGCCTTGTCGAACAACGCACGGTCTTCGACAGGCAGGTGCAGCAAGTTGACGATGGCGTCGAGTTCGCCCTTGAGGTCAGTGGTGCGCTCGCGGGTGATGGTCAGGTTGTAGCTGGGTCGGTTATCGGCCAGCACCACGCCATTACGGTCATAGATAAGGCCGCGCGTCGGAGTGATGGGCAGCACGTGGACGCGGTTGTTTTCAGAAATCGTGGAGTGGTAGTCGAACTGTACGACTTGAAGGAAATACATACGCCCCACCAGGGCACACGTAATGCCTATCACCAACAACGCACAAGCGAGCAGGCGCTTGTTGACCAGGCGGTTTTCTTTTTCGTGATCTTTAATCGGTATCGGTTCAGGCATTTCTACAGCATCTCGTTGAAGAAGGTCGACGCCGCATCCTGCGATGAAAGATCAGTCCTTGGGAAATGTGCTGCACCATACCAAAAATGCAGAAACACTTTGCATTGAATTCCCCAACGGCACTCTGAAGTGAGTTCCCTCTCGACGGGTACGGTGATACGGCAGCTGCCCTTGAAGATACTCAACAGCTCATCCGCCTAGGCGTACCCACTTTTCGAGCGCCCAAAACAAAACCCCACCTGCTTTCGCAAATGGGGTTTCGGAATTTAATCTTGACGATGACCTACTCTCACATGGGGAAACCCCACACTACCATCGGCGATGCATCGTTTCACTGCTGAGTTCGGGATGGGATCAGGTGGTTCCAATGCTCTATGGTCGTCAAGAAATTCGGGTACTGAGTCGTGGCCGGCTGGCCTCGCTTCAGCAAATTGGGTATGTGACAGCTGTCGGTGTTTTGTAAGATCTCGAACTTTCGGTTCATTGCGTCTTCACACACCGCAATCTGGCCTTTCGACGCAAATTGCTTGGGTGTTATATGGTCAAGCCTCACGGGCAATTAGTATTGGTTAGCTCAACGCCTCACAGCGCTTACACACCCAACCTATCAACGTCGTAGTCTTCGACGGCCCTTCAGGGGACTCAAGGTCCCAGTGAGATCTCATCTTGAGGCTAGTTTCCCGCTTAGATGCTTTCAGCGGTTATCTATTCCGAACATAGCTACCCGGCAATGCCACTGGCGTGACAACCGGAACACCAGAGGTTCGTCCACTCCGGTCCTCTCGTACTAGGAGCAGCCCCTCTCAAATCTCAAACGTCCACGGCAGATAGGGACCGAACTGTCTCACGACGTTCTAAACCCAGCTCGCGTACCACTTTAAATGGCGAACAGCCATACCCTTGGGACCGGCTTCAGCCCCAGGATGTGATGAGCCGACATCGAGGTGCCAAACACCGCCGTCGATATGAACTCTTGGGCGGTATCAGCCTGTTATCCCCGGAGTACCTTTTATCCGTTGAGCGATGGCCCTTCCATACAGAACCACCGGATCACTAAGACCTACTTTCGTACCTGCTCGACGTGTCTGTCTCGCAGTCAAGCGCGCTTTTGCCTTTATACTCTACGACCGATTTCCGACCGGTCTGAGCGCACCTTCGTACTCCTCCGTTACTCTTTAGGAGGAGACCGCCCCAGTCAAACTACCCACCATACACTGTCCTCGATCCGGATAACGGACCTGAGTTAGAACCTCAAAGTTGCCAGGGTGGTATTTCAAGGTTGGCTCCACGCAGACTGGCGTCCACGCTTCAAAGCCTCCCACCTATCCTACACAAGCAAATTCAAAGTCCAGTGCAAAGCTATAGTAAAGGTTCACGGGGTCTTTCCGTCTAGCCGCGGATACACTGCATCTTCACAGCGATTTCAATTTCACTGAGTCTCGGGTGGAGACAGCGCCGCCATCGTTACGCCATTCGTGCAGGTCGGAACTTACCCGACAAGGAATTTCGCTACCTTAGGACCGTTATAGTTACGGCCGCCGTTTACCGGGGCTTCGATCAAGAGCTTCGCGTTAGCTAACCCCATCAATTAACCTTCCGGCACCGGGCAGGCGTCACACCCTATACGTCCACTTTCGTGTTTGCAGAGTGCTGTGTTTTTAATAAACAGTCGCAGCGGCCTGGTATCTTCGACCGGCATGAGCTTACGGAGCAAGTCCTTCACCCTCACCGGCGCACCTTCTCCCGAAGTTACGGTGCCATTTTGCCTAGTTCCTTCACCCGAGTTCTCTCAAGCGCCTTGGTATTCTCTACCCAACCACCTGTGTCGGTTTGGGGTACGGTTCCTGGTTACCTGAAGCTTAGAAGCTTTTCTTGGAAGCATGGCATCAACCACTTCGTTAACTAAAAGTTAACTCGTCATCAGCTCTCGGCCTTAGAATCCCGGATTTACCTAAGATTCCAGCCTACCACCTTAAACTTGGACAACCAACGCCAAGCTGGCCTAGCCTTCTCCGTCCCTCCATCGCAATAACCAGAAGTACAGGAATATTAACCTGTTTTCCATCGACTACGCTTTTCAGCCTCGCCTTAGGGACCGACTAACCCTGCGTCGATTAACGTTGCGCAGGAAACCTTGGTCTTTCGGCGTGGGTGTTTTTCACACCCATTATCGTTACTCATGTCAGCATTCGCACTTCTGATACCTCCAGCAAGCTTCTCAACTCACCTTCACAGGCTTACAGAACGCTCCTCTACCGCATCACTTACGTGATACCCGTAGCTTCGGTGTATGGTTTGAGCCCCGTTACATCTTCCGCGCAGGCCGACTCGACTAGTGAGCTATTACGCTTTCTTTAAAGGGTGGCTGCTTCTAAGCCAACCTCCTAGCTGTCTAAGCCTTCCCACATCGTTTCCCACTTAACCATAACTTTGGGACCTTAGCTGACGGTCTGGGTTGTTTCCCTTTTCACGACGGACGTTAGCACCCGCCGTGTGTCTCCCATGCTCGGCACTTGTAGGTATTCGGAGTTTGCATCGGTTTGGTAAGTCGGGATGACCCCCTAGCCGAAACAGTGCTCTACCCCCTACAGTGATACATGAGGCGCTACCTAAATAGCTTTCGAGGAGAACCAGCTATCTCCGAGCTTGATTAGCCTTTCACTCCGATCCACAGGTCATCCGCTAACTTTTCAACGGTAGTCGGTTCGGTCCTCCAGTTAGTGTTACCCAACCTTCAACCTGCCCATGGATAGATCGCCCGGTTTCGGGTCTATTCCCAGCGACTAGACGCCCTATTAAGACTCGCTTTCGCTACGCCTCCCCTATTCGGTTAAGCTCGCCACTGAAAATAAGTCGCTGACCCATTATACAAAAGGTACGCAGTCACCCAACAAAGTGGGCTCCCACTGCTTGTACGCATACGGTTTCAGGATCTATTTCACTCCCCTCTCCGGGGTTCTTTTCGCCTTTCCCTCACGGTACTAGTTCACTATCGGTCAGTCAGTAGTATTTAGCCTTGGAGGATGGTCCCCCCATATTCAGACAAAGTTTCTCGTGCTCCGTCCTACTCGATTTCATGACTAAGAGATTTTCGCGTACAGGGCTATCACCCACTATGGCCGCACTTTCCAGAGCGTTCCGCTAATCTCAAAGCCACTTAAGGGCTAGTCCCCGTTCGCTCGCCACTACTAAGGGAATCTCGGTTGATTTCTTTTCCTCAGGGTACTTAGATGTTTCAGTTCCCCTGGTTCGCCTCTTACGCCTATGTATTCAGCGTAAGATAACCATCTTATGATGGCTGGGTTCCCCCATTCAGACATCTCCGGATCAAAGTCTGTTTGCCGACTCCCCGAAGCTTTTCGCAGGCTACCACGTCTTTCATCGCCTCTGACTGCCAAGGCATCCACCGTATGCGCTTCTTCACTTGACCATATAACCCCAAGCAATCTGGTTATACTATGAAGACGACATTCGCCGAAAATTCGATCATACTCAATTAAGAGCCACTCACAAATTTTACCTTAGCCTGAGCCGTTACCAGTGAAAGTAACGTTCAGTCTATCTTTCTATCACATACCCAAATTTTTAAAGAACGATCTAATCAAGACTAGAAATCAACATTCACCATCATACTGATGGAATGCTCATTTCTAAGCTTTCATAACGTAGAAGCAGTAGTGGTGGAGCCAAACGGGATCGAACCGTTGACCTCCTGCGTGCAAGGCAGGCGCTCTCCCAGCTGAGCTATGGCCCCGTATTTCTACAGGCGTTTCCCACACAAAATTGGTGGGTCTGGGCAGATTCGAACTGCCGACCTCACCCTTATCAGGGGTGCGCTCTAACCAACTGAGCTACAGACCCAATTTCGGGCTGCTTCTTTATCGTCTTCTTCAATGAATCAAGCAATTCGTGTGGGAACTTATGAGCAGCTGATGTCGTCGATTAAGGAGGTGATCCAGCCGCAGGTTCCCCTACGGCTACCTTGTTACGACTTCACCCCAGTCATGAATCACACCGTGGTAACCGTCCTCCCGAAGGTTAGACTAGCTACTTCTGGTGCAACCCACTCCCATGGTGTGACGGGCGGTGTGTACAAGGCCGGGAACGTATTCACCGCGACATTCTGATTCGCGATTACTAGCGATTCCGACTTCACGCAGTCGAGTTGCAGACTGCGATCCGGACTACGATCGGTTTTCTGGGATTAGCTCCACCTCGCGGCTTGGCAACCCTCTGTACCGACCATT